>JASHRW010000069.1 GCA_030037065.1 Xanthobacteraceae bacterium | reverse complement strand
GCCCCGTCCCAGGAAGCGCGTGCTGGAGTTGAGCGGTGGCGTTCGGTCGCTGCCGCGAGCCCGCAGTGGAACGCCGGCAGGCGAGTGCGTCCCGCTGGACGCACGCCGCAGCCGTATGTTGCGGTGCCGCACCCGTATGGTGCGGAGGGCGGGCTTTATGCCTGCCCCGCGTCTGCCGGCGTTCTGCTTCCTTTATTTGTTTGTTCCCCTCCCCCTTGTGGGGAGGGAATTAAGCGTGCTCGCCGTGCCCGATCGTGATCCGTCCGGCCATCCACTGCCGGAGCGATCTGACGAAGATCGGGGTGGCGGTGAGGTTGTTTGACATGGTGGCTGAGAATTTCGGGCCGCGAAACAAAAGCGCCGCGCGAGAACGAGAATACTTTGATTCGCCTCTCCCCCTCACCCGGCTCGCAGCTAACGCTGCTCGCCGACCTCTCCCCGCCGGGGAGAGGTGAAAGTGGAGAGGCACGAATCGAAAAACCGCGCGGCGAGAATGAGGATGCTTGTTCTACACTCTCCCCGCCGCTCCCCCCGATCAAGTCGGGGGTCGCGGCGGGAGAGGAAAAGGAATGCGCGCAGCACGAGCGAGATTGTTTGAACAACACTCCGTCGTTCGATAGGAACTGATCATGCCTCGCTTTGCCGCCAATCTCGGTTACCTGTTTGCCGACCGCCCGCTGATCGAGCGTTTCGGCGCGGCTGCGGCGGCAGGCTTCCAAGCGGTCGAGCTGCTGTTTCCCTATGAGGTCGCGCCGTCGGCGGTGAAGGCCGAACTCGCACGTCACGGCTTGACGCAGCTTGGCATCAACACACCGCTCGGCCCCGAATTCGGCGTGGCGGCCCTGCCGGGGCGCGAACGCGACTTCGATATCGCATTCGCGCACGCACTCGATTACGCGGTGGCGATCGGCGGCAGCGCCATCCATTGCATGTGCGGGGTTGTGCCGGTGCATGAGCGGCCGGCGGCGGACAGGGTGTTCATCAAAAACCTGCAACGCGCCGCAGAACGCGCGGCGCAGCAAAACATCACGCTGCTGATCGAGCCGCTCAATCCGCGCGACCGGCCCGGTTATTTCTTGAGCCACGTCGAGCACGCCGCCGACCTCGTGAAAAAGGTCGGTGCGCGCAATCTTCGCATTCAGTTCGATATCTATCACGTGCAGATCGTCGGCGGCGATCTGATCAAGCGTATCGAGGCGCATTTCCCACTGATCGGCCACGTTCAGGTCGCCGCCGTTCCGTCGCGCCGCGAGCCGGACGAGGGCGAAGTGAATTATCCGGAGATTTTCGCGGTCCTCGATAGGCTCGGCTATTCCGGCTGGATCGGCTGCGAATACCGGCCGCGCATGCGTACCGAGGAGGGGCTGGGCTGGGCGCGGCCGTATGGTATCGTGCCGAAAGGGGAGGGAGCGCATGCGTCTTGAAAACAAAATCGCGCTCGTGACCGGCGCCGGATCGGGCATCGGGCAAGCCATCGCCGAGACTTATGCGCGCGAGGGCGCGCGCGTCGGCTTGGCGGATATCGATTTCGACAGAGCGAAAAAGGCCGCCCGCGCAATCGGCAACAACGCCGTCGCCATGCGCTGCGACGTGACGCAGAAATCCGCCTGGGCGGCAGCGATCGAGGACACGCTGTCGGCGTTCGGCGCGCTCGACATTCTGGTCAATAATGCCGGCACGACCCACGTCAACAAGCCGATGCTCGACATCACCGAAGACGAGTACGACCGCACCTTCGCGGTGAACGTCAAAGGCGTGTTTTTCGGCTGCCAGGCCGTGGTGCCGGTGTTCCGCAAGCAGGGCGGCGGCGTCATCATCAATATCGGCTCGACCGCCGGCTTGCGGCCGCGGCCGGGCACCTCGGCCTACAGCGCCACCAAGGGCGCCGTGCACACGCTGACCAAGGGACTCGCCGGCGAACTGGCCGGCGATCGCATCCGCGTCTGCGCCATTGCGCCGGTCGCGACCGAGACGCCGCTATTGCCGAGCTTCTTGGGGCCGCAGCCCGGCATGCGCGAAAAGTTCATTGCGACGGTTCCGTTGGGCCGCCTCGCGGTGGTGCAAGACATCGCCAACGCGGCGCTGTTTCTCGCATCCGCCGATGCCGAATTTGTCACCGGCAATATTGTCGAAATCGACGGCGGCCGCTGCATCTAGCCCGGTCTTAAGAATGCGCCGAATCGACGCAAATTTCGGGCTTTTTCGAGTCGGCGAGGCCGTGATTTTGCCCATCCGGGCGCTTTCTGTCGCCCCAAACCTTGGTGTATCTTTATTGTACGGGAAGGGACTGCATGTGGGGCAGAAAGCCTAAAACCGAGACGCCGGCCGAGAGCGAGCCGGCCTCGCCGCTGAAAGAAGCGGTCCATCAGGCGCGCGTCGAGGCGGCCGAGCGCACCAGCGTTGTCGTCGACTTGCGCGACGCCGAATGGGCGCGGCTGCAAATCTTGAACGAAGCGCTCGATCCGCTGTTTGCCGATATTCCGTCGGACGTCGATCTGTTCGATCGCGGCGTGTCCCGCGGCGAAACTCCGCGGCTGTGGATCAACGCCGTCGCCCACGTCGCCATGGGGCGCGACACGCGCCTCTACCGTTTCCTGCACGACACCCGCGTCGGCCGCCGCGTGCTCGCGGAATCGCACGAGGTTGCCGACCTGGTGCAGGCGATTACCACCTACGTGGCGCGCCGCATCGTCGAACGGCAGCGCGCGCTTGATGAGGACCCGGAATTCATTCAGCGCGTGGCGAAGAGCGTCGCCGAACGGGAACGCAAGCGACGCCGCTGGCGCGCAATTGGCGCCTTTGCGCTCGGCTTCTGTCTCGGTCTGTTGTGTTTGCTCGTTGCCGGCGTGCTGATCGCCACGCGCTATCATTGACGTTCAGGCGAGCGTCTGCCGTGCGATTTCGCTGATCGTGCCGTCGGCTGCGCGCTGCCGCGCGATCATCTCGCAGCGCCAGTGCGGCGTTTCGCCGTCGATGTGGAGAATCGTGTAGCCGGCGCCGTCTTCGCTGCCGTGCGGCGCCAGCGCCGAAGCCGATGGCACGCCGGCCGCCGGTATTTTTGTTCCGCTCGGGCCATCGAGCCAAACGAGCGCGCGGCGATGGTCGTGGCCGTGCAGCAAAAGTTCGGCGCCATGCGCGGCGAGCACGCGGCGCAAATCGGCAGAGTCGGTCAGCCGCCGCAAATGGCGCCTGAGCGGACTGATTGGCGGATGATGAATGAGCACGACGCGAAAAAGCCCGCGCGTCTGTTCGAGCGCTTCCGCAAAGCGGGAAAGCTGGCTTTGGCCGAGCCGGCCGGTCGCCATGAAAGGGCCGGTCGGTACACCGGTCGACAGCGCGATCAGCGCCACATCGGCGCGCCGGCGCACGAAGGGAAAGCCATTGCCGCCGTCGTCGCCGCGCAGGTAATCGCTCCAACAGGCAGTCAAGGATTGCTCGACGCCGTGCACATAAACATCGTGGTTGCCGGGAATGACGGTGACATCGCGCGGAGCGCCGAGCGCGGCGAGCCACGCCCTCGCGCGGACGTATTCGTCGGCGAGGGAGAAATTCACCAAATCGCCGGTCACCGCGATGTGGTCGGCGGCGACTGATTTCAGATCGCGGGTGATCGCATCGAGCACCTCGGGGCGATGGATATATTTGCGCTTGCGCTGCCAGTTGATGAAGCCGAGCCCGCGCTTGCCGAGAAGGTCGGCAAAGTGCGGCCGCGAAGCCAGATGCAGGTCTGACAAATGGGCGAGCACGAACATCGTGCTTTGATGCCATGCGAATCGTGAGAGTAACAGCGCCTTGTGGCGATAGCGCAGGCGTTCAGCCTTATGAGCTGCCAATCAAAATACCGACGGCGAAGACGAGCACCCCTCCGACCACGACCTGAAAGGCAGCCTGCAGGAACGGTGTATCCATGTAATGCGTCCGAATCCAGGAGATGGCGGCCAGCTCGGCGGCGACGACGGCAAACGCCAGTACGGTCGCTGCATAAAAATCAGGAATGAGATAGGGCAGGGCATGGCCCATGCCGCCAAGCGCGGTCATGCCGCCGCACACGACGCCGCGCACCAGCGGCGCGCCGCGGCCGGTGAGCGAGCCGTCGTCGGACATCGCCTCGGCGAACGCCATCGAGATACCGGCGCCGAGTGCGGCCGCAAGCCCAACCAGAAACGTCGACCATGTATTGTGCGTGGCAAACGCCGCGGCAAACAGCGGTGCCAAAGTGGATACCGAGCCGTCCATGAGGCCGGCGAGCCCCGGCTGCACATATTGCAGCACGAACATTCGCTTGGCGGTCTGATCCTCGGCGGCGCGCTCGTCGGGCGTGATCTCCTTGCCGAGCTCATGAGCGAGTTGTTCGTGCTTGTCCTCTGCTGCGGCAAGACTACGCAACAGATCGCGCGTGGCATCGTCATGCGCGCTGTGAGCCGCACGCCGGTAGAAGCGCGCGGTTTCGTATTCCATTTCCTCGGCGAACTTGCGCACGGCGTCCAGTGCCAGCGGCCGCTCGAGCCAGATCGGCCGGCGCGTGACGAAACCCTTCACGTCCTGACGCCGAATAAGCGGCAAAAAATCGCCAAACCTCTTGCGGTGCAAAACCAGCAGTGCATCGCGATGGCTGATCTCCTCGGCCGCCATCTTGTCGTACATTTGCGCTGTGTCGGGATACGAGCCGCGCAGCGCGTCGGCAAAGGAGCGGTAGATGCGATTGTCCTCGTCTTCGTTGGAAATGGCGAGTGCGAGAACTTCCTGCTCGGTCAGATCGGCAAAACGCTTCACGGCGACGCCCCTGGCTGAACGGCCGTCGATCTTAGAACGTTTCTAAACTGTTATGCTAGGGGGACCTTGCTATGGACATTGACACCATTCGCCGCCCCTTCGAGCCGGCTATGCGCCGGGTCATGCATTTCTATTGGCGCTATGCGCGAGGCTTGACGCTCGGCGTGCGCGGCCTGGTGTTCGACGCCCAAGGCCGCATCTTTCTTATCAAGCACAGCTACGTGACCGGATGGCACCTGCCCGGCGGTGGTGTCGAGCCGGGTGAATCGCTTGGCACGGCGCTGGTGCGTGAATTGCGCGAGGAGGGCAATATCGAATTGATCGGGCCGCCGGAGCTTTACGCGATCTACTGGAACCGGCGGATCGCGTGGCGCGACCATGTCGCGCTCTACGTGGTGCGCTCGTTCCGCCAAAGCGCGCCGCCGCAGCCCAATCGCGAAATCGTGGCGCACGGTTTTTTTGCGCCGGATGCGTTTCCGGACGGCACGACGGCCTCCACCCGCGCCCGTGTCGCCGAAGTGCTCGGCGGAGCCGAGGCTGCGGAGATTTGGTAATGCGCGTTCCATCGGCGGACGCTTTGGTGCGTTATTTGCGCCGCATCGTTTATGTGCATGCAACCATACCAGCGAACGAGCGTTTTACTTGGCAAGGGCGTTTTGTGCCACGCTCGAAGGAGAAATTTCATGCGTAAGACGATGCTTGCAGTTGCTGCGGCGGTTGCGCTTGGCGCTGCGACCGCAACCGGTGCGATGGCCGCGCCGCCGATGCACCCCGGACCTCACGCCGGCCCGGGCCATGGTTTCCACCCCGGCCATCCTGGTGGAGGCTTCGGGTTCCGCGGCCGTGGCGGTGGGTTCTATGGCCCCGGCGTCGGGATTTATAACTATGCTCCAGGATATACCTATGACGACGGCTGCTGGGTGAACGAGCGTGTGTGGACGCCCTTCGGCTGGCGTTGGCGCCTCGTCGAGGTGTGCTGACAGCGACAGGACGTGGGCAACGCAGCATGCCGCTCCAACGAGCGGCATGCTGATGCTTTTAGGCAAAGCGCCCACGGTCGTGCGGCGCCGTGAAATCTATTCGTGGACCGATCGGCACGATGCCGGTCGGGTTCACCCGCCGCTGGCTGCCGTAATAGTGGCGTTTGATTTGATCGATACTTACCGTCTCGGCAATGCCGGGCACCTGATAGAGATCGCGCAGATAATTCCAGAGGTTGGGATAGTCGGCGATACGCCGCAGATTGCATTTGAAATGGCTGTAATAGACC
>JASHRW010000068.1 GCA_030037065.1 Xanthobacteraceae bacterium | reverse complement strand
TTTTTCGGCGCCGTACCGCCAAAAACCGCGCGACTCGCCGCGGACATATCGACCGAGAGCAGGCCATAGACCGCCTTGGTGATCCGCGGTTCCACCGCCTGCATGGCTTCGAGCGGCAGCTTTTCGAGCGGAATTCCGGCTTCGGCGGCCTTGGCCACGATCCGGCCGGCGGCATGATGAGCCTCGCGGAACGGCATCTTGGCCTCCCGGGTGAGCCAATCGGCAAGGTCGGTGGCCGTGGCAAAACCCTCGCCCGCGGCCTGCCTCATGCGCGCCACATCAGGCTCCATGTCGCGCACCATGCCGGTCATGGCGGCGATGGCGAGCTTGAGCGCATTGAGCGAGTCGATCGCGCCTTCCTTATCCTCCTGCATGTCCTTCTGATAGGCGAGCGGCAGGCCCTTCATCACCACCAGCAGACCGACCAGCGCGCCGGTGATGCGCCCGGTCTTTGCGCGCACCAGCTCCGCTGCGTCGGGATTACGCTTCTGCGGCATCATCGACGAGCCGGTGGTGAAGGCGTCCGAGAGCCGGATCAGGCCGGCGAGCGGCGACGACCAGAGCACGATCTCTTCGGCAAAGCGCGACAGATGCACTGCGGTAACGGCGGCTGCCGACAGTGTCTCCAGCACGAAATCCCGGTCGGCGACGGCATCGAGCGAGTTCGCCATCGGCCGATCAAAGCCGAGCGCCTTCGCGGTCATCGTGCGGTCGATCGGAAGGGAGGTGCCGGCGAGCGCGCCGGCGCCGAGCGGGCTTTCGTTCAATCGTTTGCGCGCATCGGCGAAGCGGCCGCGATCGCGCTCTGCCATCTCCACATAGGCGAGGAGATGATGCCCGAAGGTCACCGGCTGCGCGGTTTGCAGATGAGTGAAGCCGGGCATCACCGTGGTGGCGTGCTCGAGGGCGCGCTCGGCGAGCGCCCTTTGATAGCCGGCGAGCGCCGCGTCGATCTCGTCGATGGCGTCGCGTATCCAGAGCCGAAAATCGGTCGCGACCTGATCGTTGCGCGAGCGGGCGGTGTGCAGCCGCCCGGCGGCCGGCCCGATCAGTTCGGCAAGCCGGCTCTCTACATTCATATGGATGTCTTCGAGCGCGCGCTTGAAGTCGAACTTGCCGGCCTCGATCTCTGACAGGATCGTGTCTAGACCGTGAGCGATCCTGCCCGCATCTTGCGCCGTGATGATGCCTCTTTTGGCCAACATTGCCGCATGGGCCTTGCTGGCGGCGATGTCCTGCCGGTAAAGCTTTTGGTCGACATCGATCGAGGCGTTGATCTCCTCCATGAGCGGATCGGGCTTTCGACCGAAGCGTCCGCCCCACATTTTATTGGCCATGATGCGCCCGCCGAGGTTCGCCACCGATGAATGAGCTTCCTGCAGAACCCCAATATAAGGTCCGCCGCCGCAAGATCAGGGCGATCGTGCTTGGCTGCGCGCTCCTCGGTCTGGCGGTCCTCGGCGGGGTATACGGGATCGGCGGTCTGCGAAGCAATCCGGCGAATGCGGCCTGTCGACACGCGGTCGAGACTGCGGCGCGGATAAAGCCGCTGGTGCATGGCGAAGTGGCGGCTTTGGCCGTGGCCGACACGCCGTTCCGGGTGCCCGATCTCGCTTTCAAGGACGCGCAAGGTCATGACCGGACGCTGGCCGACTGGCGGGGCCGAACCATCCTCCTCAATCTTTGGGCCACCTGGTGCGTACCCTGCCGCCGCGAAATGCCGGCGCTCGACGCGCTGCAGGCCGACCTCGGCGGTTCGAAATTCCAGGTCGTCGCCGTCAATATCGACCAACGCGACGCGCAAAAGCCGCTCGCTTTTCTCAAGCAAATCGGCGTCACCCACCTCGCCTTTTATTCGGACGACACCGCGCAGGTTTTTGAAGCCCTCAAAACCGCCGGCAAGGCGTTCGGCATGCCGACGACCCTTCTGGTTGATCCAAAGGGCTGCGAGATCGGCGACATGGCGGGCCCGGCTGAATGGTCGAGCGATGATGGCGTGAAGCTCGTCAGCGCGGCGATCAGCAGCCCGGACTGAGCGCAGCGAAATCCGGGGAACGCCCGCGGATTTCACTCGCGCCACCAAGACACCATCGAGACATATCCCATGACGTCCATGACGCGTAGCCGCCGCGCCAATTTCTTGATCATCCTCATTCTCGGCGCGCTCTCCACCGTGAGCCCGTTTTCGATTGATATGTATCTGCCGGCGTTTCCGCAGATTGCGCATGATCTCCGCACCACGCCGGCGGAAATCTCGCTGTCGGTTTCGGGCTACTTCGTCGGCCTTGCATTCGGACAACTGTTCTACGGTCCAGTGCTCGACCGCTTCGGCCGCAAGCCGCCGCTTTATGCGGGCCTCGCGTTATTTGTCCTGGCCTCGATCGGCTGCGCCACGGCCCGATCGCCGGAGGCTTTCATCGCCTTTCGCCTGCTGCAGGCCATCGGCGGTTGCGGCGCCGGCGTCGGTGCGCTGGCCATGGTGCGCGACTTCTTCCCGGTCGATGAAAGCGCCAAGATCATCTCCCTGCTGATCCTCGTCATCAGTGTCTCGCCGCTGTTCGCGCCGTCGCTTGGCAGCGTCATCACGGCCAGCGCCGGTTGGCCATGGATTTTCTCGGTGCTTACCGGCTACGCGCTGATTCTGATCGCGGTGCTGGCTCTGGTGCTGCCCGAAGGCCACAAGCCCGACCGCGGAATTTCGCTGCATCCCGCCGCCATTGTTGGCGAGTTCCGCACCATCATGGCGCTGCCGCAGTTCTCCATCTATGCAATTGCCGGCGCGTTCTCGTTCGCCGGCCTGTTTATTTACGTAACCGGCGCACCGATCATTTTCATTGGCGTGTATCATCTCGATCGCGCCATGTTTGGCCTGGTCTTCGCCGGCCTGGCCTGCGCTTTCATCGGCGGCAGCCAGCTCAACATCTGGCTGTCGAAATGGCACCAGAACCAGAAGATTTTTCGGGTTGCGCTGATCTGCCAAGCCGTCATCATCGCCGTCATCCTCGCCGGCACCTGGCGCGGATGGTACGGCCTGCCGTCGAATATCGTGTTGCTGCTTTTGTACTTGCCGTTTTGCGGCGTCGCCTATCCGAACGCCGCGGCCCTCGCACTGGCGCCGTTCAGCCGCAATATCGGCAGCGCCTCGGCGTTGCTCGGCTTCCTGCAAATGGCGATCGGCGCGTTGGCGTCGACCAGCGTCGGCCTCTTCCACGCCACGTCAAGCCTGCCGATTTATGCGGTGATGACGGTATCGGCCGTCATCGGGCTGGCAATCCTCTTGGCTAATCGGAAAAACGCGGCAACCGGCCTGCCGGCGCAAGAGAGCCCAAACGCCGTCACGCAGTGATATCGAGATTGGTCCCGATATTTTCGGCGACGTTGGCGAGCGAATTAGCGCTCTGATCCGCGGCGTTGACCAATTGATCGATCGACGAACCGCTATTGGGGTCGCCCACCCGCGCAAGCCGCGCCGCGACGGCGAGCTGCATTTCGCCGATCTGCGCGCCGATCAACGCGGACATAAGGCTCACCATACCCATGGCGGCATCATCACGCACCATCATTGAGGAACGGTGAATCCAATAACGGCAACTTGCCGGCATTTGTTGTGCCGGCAAGACAAGGAAGCATTTGACTTGGCCGTCAATCGTTACGAAAGGCTCTGGACGGAGCGGCCCGGCTTGAAACGTTGACCGCGGATGTCGCTCCGCGCGTCCGGGTTACTTTTGCGCGGCGTAGGCCGTGCGGTTGATGTATTCGAGCACCGTGCCATCGGGATCGCGAAAGTACGCGCGCGGCCCGTCGATGGTGCCGCCGCGGCGGTCTTCCTCGAAAAAGACGTCGACGCCCTTTGCGCGCAAGCCGTCCACCGCTCCCTGATACTCACTGGCGTCAAGCATGAAAGCGTGGTGCACGCCGTCCGACATATCGAGCGGACCTTTGACAATCGGCGCAGGCCGCTTGATCAGCAGCAGGCAGACCCCGCCGGCATCGAGGAAGGTGATGCCCTTGTCGGGCCGTTGCGTCAGGAACTTGCAGCCGACGACGTCGGTATAAAATTTAACGCTGCGGTCGACGTCGCTCACCGGGATACTGAAATGCGCGACGCCTTTGATTTCCGGCATGGCCGTTTCCCTGTCCGATCTCTCACACACTCGCGGAATATGATGTCGTTCACGCCCGCGGGTCGAGTCGTTATTATCGATCCAGGGCCGTGCGGACAATGACCCATCCGGAGCGAAACGGCATGCAGCTTCGCCGCCGACAAGTCCTCAATCTCGCGGCGGGCGCCGCCGCCATGCCGTCGCTGCCACTCTTGGCATGGGCGCAGTCCTGGCCGGCGCGGCCTGTACGCGTGATCGTCGGCTATCCCGCCGGTATCGTACCCGACATCGTCGCGCGGCTGATCGGTGGGCGGCTGTCGTCGCGCCTCGACCAGCAATTTGTCGTCGAGAACCGGCCCGGTGCCGGAACGAGCATCGCGGCGGAATATGTCGTGCGCGCGCCGGCCGACGGCTATACGCTCTTGCTGGCAGCCGCGGCGAACGCCATCAATACGTCGCTCTATCCGAAACTCAATTTCAATTTCACTCGCGACATCGTGGCGGTGGCGAGCATCGGCGGCGTGATCTTCCTCATGGCGGTCAATCCGTCGGTTCCAGCCAAGACCGTTCCCGAATTCATTGCCTATGCCAAAGCCAATCCTGCGAAGCTCAATTTCGCTTCGCGCGGCATCGGCTCGCTCACTCACGTGTTTGGCGAATTGTTCAAGATGATGGCCGGCGTTGATCTGGTCCACGTCCCTTATCGCGGTGATTACACCGCCGACCTCATTGCCGGCCGGGTGCAAGTGGCGTTTTTCGCCATCGCCGACGCGACGGGCTACATCAAAACTGGGAAAATGCGTGCGCTCGCCGTCACCACCAAGAAACGCTACAAGGAAATGCCGGACATTCCGGCCATGGACGAGTTCCTGCCGGGCTACGAGGCGAGCGGCTGGCTCGGCATCGGCGCGCCCAAAGATACACCCCACGACATCATCGGTAAGCTCAACAACGAAACCAACGCCGTCCTCGCCGATCCCATCATGGAGACACGTCTTCTCGGCATGGGCATCGAGCCTATTCCGATGAGTGCCGCCGAATTCGGCGCATTCATCGCGACCGAAACCGAGAAATGGGCAAGGGTGGTCAAGTTCGCCGGGATTAAACCGCCGTGATTGCCCGACCAAGCAATAACGGCCTACGAGCAACCGCACGGCCTGGGAAACTTCACCGCGTCGGCACCGGCCTTTCGCCGCGGTAGTCGTAAAAGCCGCGCTGGGTCTTGCGACCGAGCCAGCCGGCCTCGACGTACTTCACCAGCAGCGGGCACGGCCGGTATTTCGAATCCGCCAGGCCCTCGTGCAGCACCTGCATGACCGACAGGCAGGTGTCCAGTCCGATGAAGTCGGCAAGCTCAAGCGGTCCCATCGGATGGTGGGCGCCGAGCCGCATGGCGGTATCGATCGCCTCGACGTTACCGACGCCTTCGTAGAGCGTATAGATCGCCTCGTTGATCATCGGCAGCAGGATGCGGTTGACGATGAAGGCGGGAAAATCCTCCGACACCGCGATCTGCTTGCCGACCTTGCCGATGAACTGCTTGGTCGCCTCGAAGGTGGCGTCGTCGGTGGCGATGCCGCGGATCAGCTCGACCAGCTCCATCAGCGGCACCGGATTCATGAAATGAATGCCGATGAAGCGCTCCGGCCGGTCGGTGGCGGCAGCGAGCCGCGTGATCGAAATCGAGGAAGTATTGGTGCCGATGATCGCCTCGGGTTTAAGCGCCGGACAGAGCGCACCGAAGATTTTGCGCTTGACGTCTTCCTTCTCGGTCGCCGCCTCGATCACCAGATCACAGTCGCCGAGTTCGTCGAGCGCTTTGGCCGGCGTGATGTGCTTGATCGCTGTCTGCCGCTGCTCCTCGCTGATGCGCTGGCGACTCACCTGGCGCGCCAGATTGCCGCTGATCGTGGCCAAGCCCGCGGTAATGCGCTCGGGAACGACGTCATTGAGCAGAACGTGAAAGCCGGACAGCGCGCAGACGTGGGCGATGCCATTGCCCATCTGGCCGGCGCCGACCACGCCGATTTTTCGAATTAAATGCGGCGTATGCTCCGTCCGCGCGGAACGCGCCACCGGCCGCTCCTTAACGTCATTCATGTCCGTTGCCTTTATCTACGACGATCCGCCGTCATGTTCCACACCGTGGAGCGCCAAATATTCGCCGATGGTCAACGCCGCACCTTATCGAGCTCGGTCGCCAGTTCCGGCAGCGCCTGGTAAAGATCGGCCACCAGTCCGTAATCGGCGACCTGGAAGATCGGCGCCTCCTCGTCCTTGTTGATGGCGACGATCACTTTCGAATCCTTCATGCCGGCGAGATGCTGAATGGCGCCGGAAATGCCAACGGCGATGTACAGATCGGGCGCCACCACCTTGCCGGTCTGGCCGACCTGCCAATCGTTGGGCGCGTAGCCGGCATCGACCGCGGCGCGCGAGGCGCCGACCGCCGCGCCGAGCTTGTCGGCCACCGGCTCTATATATTTGGTGAAGTTCTCGCGGCTTTGCATCGCCCGGCCGCCGGAAATGATGATCTTGGCCGAGGTCAGCTCAGGCCGCTCCGACTTGGACAGTTCCTCGCCGGCGAACTGCGAAAGACCGGGATCGGCCGCGGCTTTTGCCGCCTCGACCGGCGCCGAACCGCCCTGCCCGGTGGCTTGAAATGCGGCGGTGCGCACGGTGATGACCTTCTTGGCTTCGTGCGAGCGCACCGTCTGGATGGCATTTCCCGCATAGACCGGCCGCTCGAATGTATCGGGACCGTCCACCTTGATGACGTCGGAAATCTGCATCACATCGAGGAGCGCCGCCACGCGCGGCATGAAATTCTTTCCCGATGTTGTCGCCGGCGCCACGATGGCTTCGTAGGGACCGGCGAGCGAAACGATCAAAGCCGCCATGGGCTCGGCCAGCATGTGTTCGTAGGCGGGCGCCTCCGCGAGCAGCACCTTGCCGACGCCGTCTAGCTTCGCCGCCGCCTCCGCCACCGCTTTGCAGCCTTGGCCGGCGACCAGGACATGCACCTCGGCGCCGATCGCCTTGGCCGCGGTGAGCGCCTTGTTGGTCGCGTCCTTGAGAGACGAGTTGTCGTGCTCGGCGATCAGAAGAGTTGGCATGGGAAGTTTTATTCCTTGTCATTCCGGGGCGCGCGAAGCGCAAACCCGGAATCCATAATCACGATCAGCGCGGATACCGCTCGGACGGCGGTTATGGATTCCGGATAGCCGCTTCGCGGCTTCCGGAATGACGAATGAATGATCCTCATCAAATCGCCCCCGCCTCGTTTTTCAGCTTGTCGATCAGTTCGGCGACGGTCTTCACCTTGACGCCGGCCTTGCGCGTCGGCGGTTCGGAAGTTTTGACCACTTCGAGACGCGGCTTGATGTCGACGCCGTAATCGGCCGGAATCTTGTCGGCGATCGGCTTTTTCTTCGCGCGCATGATGTTGGGCAGCGAGGCGTAGCGCGGTTCGTTCAAGCGCAGATCGGTGGTCACGATCGCCGGCATTTTCAGCGTCACGGTCTGCAATCCGCCGTCGACTTCGCGCGTAACCGTAAGCGCCTCGCCATCGAGCGCCACCTTGGAAGCGAAAGTGCCTTGCGGCCAATTGAGCAGCGCCGCCAGCATTTGGCCGGTCTGATTGCAATCGTCGTCGATCGCCTGCTTACCCATGATGATCAGACCGGGCTGTTCGGCGGCGGCAATCGCTTTGAGGATTTTGGCAACCGCCAAAGGCTCGACCGCACCATCGGCCTTCACCAGGATGCCGCGATCGGCGCCCATGGCGAGCGCTGTGCGGATGGTTTCGGCCGCTTGCTGCGGTCCGATCGAGACGGCGACGATTTCGCTCGCTTTGCCCGCCTCCTTGAGCCGAATCGCCTCCTCGACGGCGATCTCGTCGAACGGATTCATCGACATTTTCACGTTGGCGAGTTCGACGCCCGAGCCGTCCGCCTTCACGCGGATCTTCACGTCTTTGTCGATCGCCCGCTTCACGGGCACGAGGATCTTCATGGTCGGTCTTGTGTTTTTCTGCCTGTCGCCGGATCAATTGTCGGCTTTTGCTGCGGTGCGGGAACCTAATGGCCGTAGCGGCGAAGAGTCAACGTGGCGGCATCGGCGGCGGCAGGTGGCCGCGATAGCCATTACCTTCCGCCGTCTGTATTTGTGGCGCCTGCGGCTCCGCACATACGAACAGGCGGACGCCCGGCGGACGCATCACCAGGAAAAGGATGGCGCCGGCGGCCAGCCCGCCGACATGCGTCCAGTAGGCGATGCCATTTTGCACCCGGCTTGCGGCTTCGATGATCTGCCAGCTCGCCCAGGCGCCGATCACCCAGAAAGCCCTGATCCGCAATGGTATCAAGCCAAGGAGCACCGTGACCTTGGCGCATGGCCGGTACATCAGATAGGCGGCGATTACGCCTGCTACCGCGCCGGAGGCCCCGATTAGATCGGTATCCGAACCCGGCGCGCTGACCACGAAAGCAAGTCCGCCACAGACCCCGCAAGCGAGATAAAAGACCAGGAACCGCCAATGGCCGATTAGCTCCTCGATATCGTCCCCAAACACGAACAGAAAAATCATGTTGCCGAACACATGCCAGAAGTTGGCATGCAAGAACTGATAGGTGACCAGCGTGAGCGGCACCGGCAACGCGCCTCCGATGGTACTATTGGAGAACGCCGCGGGAATTAAGCCGGCGATCTGGTCGGCCCGGTCCATTGCAGCCGGACCGGCGCCGGCCTGTAGGAAAAAGACGGCGAAGTTGGCGGCGATCAACAACCACATCATGTAAGGCGGTGTCGGCCACTTGAACGGGCTGTGATCCCAGATCGGCATGACCATGATGCGCCCCTTATGCCGGTCAGCGATTTTGGCCTGGCTCCCAGAGCACATCGCGCCGGCCTTTGTCATTGGCATAACGGCTAGCGACGAAAAGAAAGTCGGATAGGCGGTTGACGTACTTGAGCACCTCATCGCCGACGCTCTCGTCCGGCTTGTCCTTGAGTTCGACAATAAGACGCTCGGCGCGCCGGCACACGGTACGGGCAAGATGCAGATAAGCCGAGGCCGCGCTGCCACCTGGCAGCACGAAGGAGCGTAGCGGCGCAAGCTCGCCGTTGAGCCGGTCGATCTCGCTCTCGAGCCAGCTCACTTGCGTCTCGGTCACGGTCAGCCGCGCGCCGGCCGGTCCCTTGCCGCGGCCGGGTGTGGTGAGGTCGGCGCCAGCGTCGAACAGATCGTTCTGAATGCGCGCCAGCACGGCATCGAGCGCGGCGTCGCTTGCCGTATGCAGTCGGGCAATGCCGAGGGCGGCGTTGACTTCATCGAGCGTGCCGTAGGCGGCGATGCGCAAATCGTATTTCTTGCGCCGCTCGCCGGTACCAAGCGCGGTGGTGCCGTCGTCGCCGGTGCGGGTATAGATGCGGTTCAGGACGACCATGCTCGCCTCGTAGAGAACTTCAGGGCGCGCTCCCCGAGGTCATTCTAGACAGAGTTCGATCGCTTGTATCGATCGCACTCTGCGCTCGGCGAGCGAGGCGGTCGCTCTATTTTATGAGGCGAACCTAAGCCGGCGTCAAAGCGGATCGGGTAGCTCACTCAAAAGGCAAAGGTCCGCACGATGGCAAAACGGATCAGATTCTCGCTCGGCGCCCACTGTGCATAAGGAGAACCTGGGAACGAAATGCCCGACAAGCCGGGCCAAACGAATTCGTATTCGCCGCGGATACGCCAATTCTGCGCAAACTGCCATTCCCAACCGACCGCCACCACCCCGCCCCAGTCAAAGCCGTTGTCGGGAACGCCGATCGGATTTGTGGTAACCCTATAGGCATCTTCGGCTCCGCCAGCGACATAGACGGACCACTGATCATCGAGCATGTAGCCGACGCGAACGCGGGTATCCCATTCGTACGGCGTATTGTACCTAAAGCCCAGTTGCGAGCCTCTCACTTCGCCAAAAACCGCCGACGTATCCATGCCGAGGAAAGTATGCGACGCGAAGACAATGTCGCAGCCGCCCAGGGCACCGCCACGCGGGCCATCGGCAAAAGAGTCCTGATCGATACCCGAAATCGGCACGTTATAAAAGGTCGGATGACTGTCGACGCCTTCTACGAGCGCGCCGGCATAACAGACATAATGTCGCGTCGACGGCGGCGCTTTGTATTCCGTCGGCGCCGGCTGCAGCACCGGCGGGGGCGGATATTGAAGGGTCTGCGGCGGCAGATACTGGGGTGCCGGAGGCTGATATTGAACGGTTTGCGGCGGCGGATACTGGGGCGAACTCGGTATATCGGCAGCGCGCGCGCTCAGCGGCAACAAGGCCGCAATGCCAAGCGTCATACAAACAAAAGACCGCCGCATCCCCCGACCCCTTGCAGCCGTGCCCGAAAGATATCGCCACCGGGCAGAAAGTCGCAAGGCGGAAATTCGATAGTTTCGGCAGCGCCGTTAACGATGCCTGACTGTTACAAAAACATCACACGCTTGGGAAATAAGCGCCATGCGATGAATAAGTGCTTGACTCCGTGAGCATCAAAAAAAGCCCAAAATCTCAGCGACCCATGATCCAGACGGCGAGCATGATGACGACGATGGCGATGAATTGCAGCAGGACGCGCAATCGCATCAGTTTCTGCGACGTCCACGGCGAGCCTCCACGCATCATGTTGATGAGTCCCAGGAGCAAAACCAGCGCGACGGCGCCGACCGCGATAGGGACCGCGACATGCGACATGAAGTATGACATGGGCGCAATCTAGCCCGACTTGGTTACGCTGTCATTCCTGGGCGGACCTTAGCCCGGAATTCGGAATGTATTAAGTACGGGCGGCAGGCTTATGGATGCGGCGACATGCGCGGCGACATGGGCTAAGAAGGCGGCCGAAGTGAGCGAGGGCCACCCTTAATGATCATCGACTTCCAGCACCATTTCACCCCGCGCGAGCTGATCAAGAGCGATCCGGGTGACCGCCTGGTGCTCAATTACGACGCACTCGGAGCGCCGAGCTATACGGTGCATTCGCTCCTTTACGATCTCGATGAGCATGTCGCGATGATGGACGTGGCCGGCATCGACGCCGCCTGGCTGACCAGCGCGGCCGGCATGTGCGCCGATCTGGAGACTTCGCGCTTCGTCAACGACAAGGCGAAAAAAGCCGAGCGCGACTATCCGGGCCGCTTTATCGGCGCCGCGCATGCGCATCCGCTCGGCGGCGCGGCGGCGTTCTTGGAGCTGCATCGCTGCCGCCACGCACTCGGTTTCCAGGGCGTGACCATCACCTCGGAATTCGACGGCAAATGGATCGACGATCCGGCGATCGAGCCGTTCTGGAGCGAGGTGGAAAAGCTCGGTATGTTCGTGTTCGTGCACCCGGCGCTCAAGCTCAACCAGGCGCAACAATTCGACGCCTACGACACCGCCCGCGGTGTCGGCCGCGAGTTTTCGCTGATCATGGCGACGATCCGGCTGATCAATTCCGGCGTATTCGACCGCCATCCCCAACTGACCGTGCACATGGCGCACCTCTCCGGCGGTATCGCCGGCATGCTCTCCCGCATCCGTTCGTTTCAGGACAAGACGTTCTGGGGCACCGCCGGCAATCCACGCCACGGCGTCACGTCCAAGCACGACTTCGACTATTACGTCCGGCACAATCTGGTATTCGACACCGCAGGCTTTGCCGGCGGCATCGGCGCGGTCAAGGCAGGGCTTTGCGAGATGCCGGCGTCCCGCATCGTGTTTGCCACCGACTACCCGCAGGAAATCAGGAAGCGCGAAGTGGTGCGCGAATTCGTCCGCGACATCCGCGCGCTCGGACCCGACGGCGATCGGATACTTTCGGGGAATGTCGGCCTGCTGTTGAAAGATCCGGTTCACGCATAGGCGATGCGTGAGACCCTTCGCAACAGCAGCCAGAGCACCATTGCGCCGTTGAGTGCATTAAAGACGAGCCCGTTGAAAAACGCGGCGCGGTACGACCCCGTCAAATCGAAAATATATCCCGACATCCAGCCGCCCAGCGCCATGCCGAACAAGCTCGCCATCAGGATCACGCCGATGCGTGTGCCAGCGTCCTTCGCCGGGAAATATTCGCGCACGATGATGGCGTAGCTCGGCACGATGCCGCCTTGGAACAGGCCGAACACCGCCGAGATGACGTAGAGCGACGCCAGACCGTCATAGAGCAGATAAAGAAACAACGCGACGCCCTGCAGTGCCGAGCCCAGCATCAGCGTCGGCAGGCCGCCGATGCGGTCGGCAATGAATCCCGAACCGATGCGGCCGAATATTCCGAATACCATCATCAGCGCCAGCATGTCGGCTCCCCGCGCGACACCGTAGCCGAGGTCGCCGCAATAGGCGACGATGTGAACTTGCGGCATCGACATCGCCACGCAGCAACAGACGGAGGCCAGCGCCAGAAGGGTCTGCAACGCGGCCGCTGAAAGGCCGAACGTTGCCGGCGAGCCCTTGCTCGCCGCGTCGGTTGCGTGCACGAGCGCGGCCGGCGCCCGCCAGCGCAAGGCGATGACACCGATCAGCACCATACCGACGCCGCAGCAGACCCCAATGCCGGCATGAGTCGCGCGCCAGCCGTAATGCGCGATCGATTGCTGCACCAGCGGCGGCCACAACGCGCCGGCAAAATAATTTCCAGCCGAGCACAGCGTCACCGCCACGCCGCGGCGGCGGACGAACCAAGTCGATATGTCGGCCATCAACGGGCCAAACGTCACCGAGCTGCCAAAGCCGATCAAGGCATGCGCGAGGGCGAACACAGTGAGGCTGCCGGCACTGGCCGCGCCGAGGTAGCCGAGGCAAAGCGACAGTGCGCCAACAATCAGCGGTACCAAAATTCCCGCGCGATCGAGAAGCCGGCCCATAACGACGCCGCCAACCGCAATTCCGATCATCGCCAGCGTGAAGGGGAGTGAAGCTTCCGCCCGCGGTACGGCGAATTCCACTTGCACGGCCGGCAGCACCACCACAACCGACCACATTCCCACGCCGCCGATCGTCGAAATCAGCATCGTGGCGGCAAGGCGCAGCCAAGCCCGTGCGGAATCCGGTAGCGGCTCTTTTGCGGGTTGCGGTGCGGTGACGGCTTGCATGAGCTGACATTCACCGGCACCGCCTGCACCGTCAACCTCGGTGAGCAAGCGCTTATTCACTCGTTCTCCAGGGGAGGGCTGTCAGTTCAGTTCGACCCGTCCAGCAGCCGCCGCGCAATGACCTGCGCCTGAATCTCTGCGGCGCCTTCGAAAATGTTGAGAATGCGCGCATCGCACAGAAGCCGAGAGGCCGGAAACTCCACGGCAAAGCCGTTGCCACCGTGGATCTGGACGCAGTTGTCGGCCGCTGCCCAAGCCACGCGCGCGGCCAAGAGCTTGGCCATGCCGGCTTCGAGATCGCAGCGCCGCCCAGAATCCTTTTGCCGCGCGGCATAATAGGTGAGCTGACGAGCGAGCATGATCTCGACCGCCATCATGGCGAGCTTGTCGGACACGCGCGGGAAGCTCGCAATCGGTTCGCCGAACTGCACGCGCGACAGGGCATAGCCAAGCCCCTGCTCCATCGCGGCCTGGGCGACGCCGATGGCGCGCGCCGCGGTCTGGATGCGCGCCGCCTCGAAAGTCGCCATCAATTGCTTGAAGCCCATGCCCTCGACGCCGCCCAGAAGGTTTTCAGCCTTCACCGCGAAGCCGTCGAAGGCGATCTCGTATTCCTTCATACCGCGATAGCCGAGCACTTCGATCTCGGTGCCTGAGATGCCGGACGCGGGAAATGGATGTGCGTCGTCGCCGCGCGGCTTCTCGGCCAGCAGCATCGACAACCCGCGATAGCCGGTCTCCGCCGGATGAGTACGCACGAGCAGCGTCATCAAGTCTGCGCGCACCGGATGCGTGATCCAGGTCTTGTTGCCATAGATTTTGTAGGAGTCGCCGTCGCGCACGGCGCGCGTCTTCAGCGAGGCAAGGTCGGACCCGGTATTGGGCTCGGTGAACACCGCAGTCGGCAGCACCTCGCCCGACGCGATCTTGGGCAGCCACTTGCGTTTTTGCTCTTGCGTACCGCTGCCGAGAATAAGTTCGGCGGCGATTTCCGAACGGGTACCGAGGCTGCCCACGCCGATATAGCCCCGCGACAATTCCTCGGAGACAACGCACATCGATTCCTTGCCCAGCGCCAGGCCGCCGTAATCCTCGGGGACGGTGAGGCTGAATACGCCGAGCTCGGACATTTGCGCGATGACGTCGAGTGGAATGTACTGGTTGTTCAGGTGCCAGTCCTGGGCGTACGGCAACACCCGATCGTCGGCGAATTTGCGCATCGCCTCGCGGATCGAATCGAGCGTTTCGTCGAGGCCGCAGTTGCCGACCGTGGCTTGCCGGTTCTCACGCATCAGCTCCGCGAGCCGCGCGCGCCGTGGCGCCGTGTTGCCGGCAGTGATGAGGTATTCGACGGCCGGCGTCACGCGCGTAGCGACCGCAGCCGCGCTCAATCCGAGGTCTGACAGGCGCACGATCTCGCCCTGACTCATCGGGATGCCGCCGAGAATTTGCGCCAAATATTCGCCGACGCCGATGCGCACCAGGAGGTCCTCGGTCTCGCCGAGTTTGCCCGCTTCGACGAGCCGCTGCATATAAGCCGCGAGTTGGCGAATGGCCTCCACGTAGGTGGCGAGCCAAGCGAGCCCATGCGCCGCGCGTTGCTCGCGGTCGAGCGTGCGCGCAACCGGGCGGCCATCGACAGTGACCCGCTCGGCGACCGCACGCCGAGCGTCGGCAAGCAGCGCGTCCACGGCCGCAACCGCTTCGCCAAGCCTTGCAATGAGTTCAAGGCCCGCGGACATGGAAGGGGCGGCAGGCGGCATGACGACTCCGAATGATACGGCCACTGACCCGCCCCGGCAGGCGAGTCGAGCTTACTCGTGCACTGCCGCAAAGCCAATGCGGCTGCGGCCAGACGCGCGTGGAACCGGCGCGCCGTTTTCTTGCCAAATCTTAACCATTTTCAGTTTTGCTGCAGCCGGTCATCGCGGCGTCGGGGCCGCCGCATTCTTGCAATCTGTTGCCAGGACGCGCGGATGTTCCTTAACCAAATCTTTACCAAGGTGTCGGTGCGCGCCCGCATCGTTGCGCTAGGGGTCATTCCGGTCATCGGCTTTCTCGCCTACGGCATCGCCTACATGATGAGCGACCTGGAGGTCGGCAGCGCCTTCGACAGCGTTCGCCGCGATAATGCTGTGGTGGAGGCTAGCAGCGACCTCAAGGCGGGGTTGTTGACCATGCGCGTGGCGACCGTGTCATTCGTCGCCCATCCCTCCGACATGGAAGTCAAGAGCTTTGACCAGGGGCAGCAACTGGCAATGCATTCGCTTGACCGAATCGAAGCAACGCTTACCTCCTCTCAGCAGGATGTCATTACGCCGCTGCGCATAACGGTCCGCGATCTGAAAGCCAGTTTCGACAGCCTGGTCAACGAGCAAGAAAGCCTCGGTTTCAACGAGACCGAAGGGACGACGGCCGATCTCATCAGGGCGAGCAATCAAATCGGCAATACCATTCGGCACGATCTTTCATGGGTCGCCGACGCAGATGCCGCCAAGCTCACGGTGTCGCTCTTGACCATGCAGCACTATGAGATTGAATATCGCCTGACCAATTCGGGCGATGCCGAGCAGCACTTCCTCGACGAAGTCAAGCACTTCAACAGCCTGTTCGATTCGGTGGACGGCGCGCCGGCGATGAAGCAAAAACTCAAACAACAGGTCGAGCATTACAACTCTGCCTTCACGCAATGGGTCGCGAGCGCGCAAAACATTCAGCCGCTGCTTGCCCTGATCGACCACGACACCGAGGACGTGCTGCCGGAAGCCGACAAGATCATCGCCACCGCGCAGGACAACGCCGACTCGGCTTCGCGCACCCTTGCCGCCTCGCGGGAGCGTACGCGCTGGATCATCGTGTGGATGGGTCTGGCGTTTGCGTTGATCGGTTTCGTTTGCAACTGGCTTATCGGCCGCTCCATCACGCTGTCGCTCGAAGGACTCGCGGCGGTCATGAAGCGGCTTGCCGGCGGCGATACCACGGCGCGCATTCCGGCCACGGATTCGCGACACGAGATCAGTGCCATGGCCCGCGCCGTGGTTGTGTTTCGCGACAACATGATCGAGCGCGAGCGGCTTTCAGGCGCGCAGGCGGAAGCCAACGCCACACGGGAACGGCGCGGCGAGACTGTCGCCGCGATGATCGGGCAGTTCCGCACCTCCGTGGAGCAGGTCCTTGACCGGCTACGCGAATCCGCCGGCCGCCTCGAGCGGGCGTCGAGCGGCCTAAACCAAGCGGCCGACTCGGTCACCGCCGAAGCGCGCTCCGCCGAGACGCGGGTTGGTGCTGCATCGGTCAATGTCACCACCGTGGCCAGCTCGATCGAGGAGCTTGCCACTTCGATCGGCGAAATCGCGACGCAGGCGTCGAAATCGACCGAGGTCGCAAGCCGTGCCGTCGCCGAATCCAAGCGCACTGTCAACACCATGTCGGAATTGGGCAACGCCGCCAACCGCATCGGTGAGGTCATCGGGCTCATCCAGGCGATCGCCGGCCAGACCAACCTGCTTGCGCTCAACGCCACCATTGAAGCGGCGCGCGCCGGTGAAGCAGGCCGCGGCTTTGCCGTGGTCGCGTCCGAAGTAAAATCCCTCGCCGCTCAGACCGCACGTGCCACCGAAGACATCGCCGCCCAAATCGGCTCGATCCAATCGGCGACGGCGGACGCCGCGCAGGCGATCGAGCAGGTTTCTTCCATCATCGACGACATGTCGGCGATCGCCTCGACCGTCGCGTCGACGGTGGAGGAACAGAATAACGCAGTGTCTTCGATCGCCGAGGGCGTCAACCGCGCCTCGCTCGAAGCGCGCAACGGCGCCGAAGCGATGAGCCGCGTTGCCGGCGCTTCGACCGGCGCCCGCTCTACTGCGGTCGACGTCAAGGCTCTTGCTGATGCGCTGTCGATCGAAGCTGAGAATTTGCAAGGCGAAGTACGCCGCTTCTTGGCGGACGTGCAGGCGGCATAGACGACGCCAACCGCGGATTACGCATTGTTAATCTGTCCGGCGCCCGTGACGTGGCGGTTACGGCCAGTTTTTGCCACACTGCGCTTCTAGCTTGTCGCCCGATAAATCTTTCCTTACGTTTGGCATCAACTCCAACCCAATTGAAGGAGCTCCAGATGAGCCTTGCGCAGAAGGTGCCGGCGGCGGCAGCATCGATCGCGGCGGTTGCCCTGCTAGTCGCCGTACCGGCTTCGGCGGAAACGTCGAATAGCCCGCAAGCCACGCCGCCCAAGATCGTATCCAACGCAGCGCCCGGCGGCGGAGCGAGGATCGCGGCCGCCAAGGAAACACCGCCGCCGACCATCGGAACCTCGACGACCGCAGAGACTGCAGGGACTGCAACCGGCTCCGATCTGACGCCCAAAACGGCTAATGCGCTGAAATAGAAGCTACCCCTCTTTGATTATTTCAGCGAGCCGAGCTGGCCTTCGAGGGCTAGCAGGCTTTTCTCGTTTCAGCGTCCTGCAGTCCGATTGCCGTTCTCTGGCGCTCAGTTCAAATTCCAGGTGAACGTTCCAGTGGTGTTCGAAATCGAAAACACCGTGAAATCCCTTAAGACCTCGTTGGACTGGCATTTATAATTATCCGCGTTGATGCGTTCAAATGGCCCGGGATACTGGACGCAAAGTTCGGCGTCTTTGCCTGTCCAAACGATTTGCTGCGTATTGGTTTGTTCGGCGTAATAATAGAACCAGCCTTGCGGAAAGTAGCCGATCCACTGGCAACTGCCGGGGCCGACGCTCCACCAGCCTTGAACCACATATCGATCGTCGGTTGGGGAGACATAACTTGCGGTGGCGACGGACGCTTGAACCTTAGTGTGGTTGCAGACTTGAAAGTGAAACATGTGCGCCTGCGCCTGTGCGCGAGCCATGCCGGGGCACAGGCATGCCAATGCGAAGAAAACGGCAATCAATGCTGATCTTGCGACCTTCATCGCCAATGCTCCTTTTCGAATGAAACTGCAGTGGACCCAGTTATCGTTTCCCGGCGATGACAATGACATACCATATTTTGTTGCATCTGATGTAGCTCAATCAATGACCCGCCATCCGGAATCGATATCGGCGCTAACCTCAGGCGTGCGAGTCAACTCGGCCAACCGCGCGTATGCGCCGGCCCTCTGCGGCGCAAACGCCGGCCGGTTTGCGACCGGGCGTCGCCCGCGCGATAAGATATGTCCGGTGAGACCTGCACACGTCGCGGAGAGCGCCTTCCTTGCAACCCATCCGCACTTGTAGCCGCGTCGCCATCGATGCCTTCTATCGCTTCAATGCCGACGACGGCTGGGCGATCGCGAGCCACATCGCGCTGTCTGTGCTGATGGCGATGTTTCCGTTTTTGATCCTGGTGACGGCGCTCGCGGGCTTCATCGGCTCGCGAGATCTGGCCGACGAGGTGGCGCGCCTGATCGTCGCCGCCTGGCCGCACGAAGTGTCCGGTCCTATCGCCCAGCAGATTCACAGCGTGCTCACCACGGCGCGCGGCGACGTGGTCACTCTCGGAGCCGTGTTCGCCCTTTACTTTTCTTCGAGCGGCATCGAGAGCCTGCGCATCGGATTGAACCGCGCCTATGGGCTGAGCGAACGGCGACCCTGGTGGTTGTTACGGCTGGAGTCCATCGGTTACGTGCTCATCAGCGCGATCAGCCTTCTGGTGCTGGCCTTCTTCGTCGTGCTCGGCCCGCTGGTGTTCCGCACCGCGCTGGCTTATGCGCCGTTCCTCAATCCGCTCGCCGGCCACGACAATTTCGCACGCCTCGGCATTGCCGCGCTGGTCATCGCGATTGCGCTTTTCATTTTGCACATATGGCTGCCGGCGGGACGGCGGCGGCTTGCCGATGTATGGCCCGGCATCGCCGCGACGCTTGTGCTCTGGCTCGCCTGTGGTTTTGCCTTCGGCCGCTATCTCGCCAATTTCTCCTATACCTACGTGACCTATTACGCCGGGCTCGCGTCGGCGATGACCGCTTTGGTATTTCTCTATTTCAGCGCCTGGATTTTCATTTTTGGCGGCGAACTCAACGCCGCCATCGCGCGGGCGCGCGATCGCGCGCCATGAGGATTCCGTTGTGCGGGCGAAGTACAAAATCCGATTCGCGTGCCGGTTCAATTCCGCGATGACGCCGCTTCCAGCACGTCGTCGAAATTGCGCAATCCGGAGCGCGGTGTGTTGACCAGAACCGCCATATTGCCGGGCTTGTGCCGGTTGGTGCGCATCAGCTCGTGCGCGTAGGGAATCTTGTCCCAGGGAAAGACGTCGCTCATGCACGGATCGACGCGGCGGTCGATGACGAAGCGGTTGGCGGCGCTCGCCTGTTTCAGATGCGCAAAGTGCGAGCCCTGAATCCGCTTCTGCCGCATCCACACGTAGCGCGCGTCAAAGGTGATGTTGTAGCCCGAAGTGCCGGCGCAAAACACGACCATGCCGCCGCGCTTGACCACCAAGCATGAAACCGGAAACGTCGCTTCGCCCGGATGCTCGAACACGATGTCAACATCGCGCTTGCCGGTGATATCCCAGATCGCCTTGCCGAAACGTCGCGCCTCCTTCGCCCACGATTCGTAGTCCGGCGTTCCGACCTTCGGCATCGGTCCCCAGCACTTGAATTCGCTGCGGTTGATCACGCCCTTGGCGCCGAGATCCATGACGTATTGCACCTTCGCGCGATCGGACACGATGCCGACGGCATTGGCGCCCGAAGCGGCGACAAGCTGCACGCCGAACACGCCGAGCCCGCCGGACGCGCCCCAGACCAGCACATTGTCGCCGGGCTTGAGCGTGTGCGGCGCGTGGCCGAACAGCATGCGGTAGGCGGTTGCCAGGGTCAGCGTGTAGCAGGCCGATTCTTCCCAGGTCAGATGCGCCGGCTTGTGCATGAGCTGCCGCGACTGCACGCGACAAAATTGCGCGAACGAACCGTCAGGCGTTTCATAGCCCCAGATGCGTTGCGACGGCGACAACAGCGGATCGCCTCCGTTGCAATCTTCATCGTCGCCATCGTCCTGATTGCAATGCACAATGACTTCGTCACCGATCTTCCAGCGCCGGACCTTTGAGCCGACGGCCCAGACGATGCCGGAGGCGTCCGAGCCCGCGACGTGGAATGGATTCTTGTGCATGTCGAGGGGCGAGATCGGCTGGCCGAGACCAGCCCAAACGCCGTTGTAATTGACGCCGCCGGCCATCACGTAGACCAGCACCTCGTCCTCGGCGATCGGCCATGTCGGCACGATTTCGAGCTGCATCGCCGTCTCGGGCGGGCCGTGGCGCTCCTTGCGGATCGCCCAGGCATGCATTTTCGCCGGCACGTGACCGAGCGGCGGGACCTCGCCGATGGCATAGAGATCCTTGTAGGGTGCGGCGGACGGCTTTTTCTGTGCGACGGCCATGACGGACCCCGTCTTCGACAGGCAAGCGCGATCGCTGCGGTGCGATAGCAGCAATCGCAGTCTGCCGTAGACCATGCTGCAGCGCAACAATTACTTGCGTGCAAAAGTTCCAAACTCCGAACGGGATCGGCTGACAGCCGGCGCACGGAGGCTTATCGTGATTGCGGCGTTTCGAACAGCGCCAAGGACCGGCCTTCGCCGGAGCAGGGTAGCGGGGGGAGATCATGCCTGTACAAAGCATTATCGTATGGATCATCGTCGGCCTCATCGCCGGCTGGCTCGCCGGCAAGGTCGTGCGCGGCGGCGGCTTCGGCCTGATCGGCGACATCATCGTCGGCATCATCGGCGCCATCATCGCCGGCTATCTCTTCCCCTATTTACATATCAACCTCGGGACCGGCTTCATCCGGGCGGTGATCGACGCCTTCATCGGCGCGGTGATCCTGTTGGTGATCCTGCGATTGGTGACGGGCATGGGCAGACGTTAGCGCCCACACGATAAGGTCGCAGAAAGGAATGCGCGGTAGAGCGAGGCGCCAAGGCCCCGAGCCTTGGGCGCCACGCTCCATATTGACTGCGCTGCCATGGATGCGACCCCGGTCACTAAGCCAATCGCTCCGCCGCAACTGACGGCGCGGCGACTGATCGGCGCGATCGGACTAGCACTGGCACTCTCTTATCTGATCGCTCTCGCCGGCACCTATTTGCAGGGCCATTTTCTCGTCGACGGCCAAGGCCGGCCGATCGCCAACGACTTCGTCGATGTCTATGCCGCCGGACAACTAGCGCTCAATGGCAAAGCCGCTTCCGCCTATGACTGGACGCTGCACCGTGCCGCGGAAGTGCGCGCGCTCGGCCACGAGTTTCCCAACTATTACGGCTGGCCCTATCCGCCGACTTTTTTGTTCGTCGCCGCCGGCGTCGCCATGTTGCCTTATCTTGCCGCTCTATTGGTCTGGCTCGCGACAAGCCTCGCCGCTTGCGCCGCAATGCTGCGCTACATTCTTGGCGATAAGATCGGCATCCTCCTCGCGCTCGGCTTTCCCGCGGCGCTCTGGAACATCAGCGCGGGACAAAACGGCTTTTTGACCGCAACGCTCATCGGCGGCACGCTTGCGTTTCTGCGGCAGCGGCCGGTACTCGCCGGAATTTTTCTTGGTCTCCTCACCTACAAGCCGCAATTCGGCTTGCTGTTTCCGCTGGTGCTGATCGTCGACCGGCGCTGGCGCACGCTGACCGTCGCGGCGCTGGTGGCGATGGTGCTGGCGGCGACCGCGTGGTTGTCGTTCGGCACAACCCCCTGGGTGGCATTCTTTCATTCGTTGCCGGCGACCGGGCACCTCGTGCTCGGCCAAGGCGCCGGCGATTTCAACCGGCTGCAAAGCCTGTTCGGTCTCCTGCGCGCGCAGGGCGGCAGCGAGGCGCTTGCCTGGTCGGTACAGGCGACGGGCAGCATTGCCGTTGCTGCAGGAATCATCTGGTTGTGGCGCAGCCGCGCGCCGTTCGACCTCAAGGCCGCCGCGCTCGCTTCGGCGGTCTTTCTCGTCACGCCCTATGTGTACATGTATGACTTGTCCGCTCTGGCCGTCGCCGTCGCTTTTCTTCTGCGCTTTGCGCTGGAACGTGGATTTACCGCGAGCGAACCGCTGGGCTTGGCAGCAGGCGGCATGCTGATCCTGATCTATCCATACGTCAAGACGCAAACCGGTCTCGCTGCAGTGCTGATCGTATTGGCGCTGGCAGTGCAACGCGCCTTAGTCGAGCTTCGCTTCACTCCGTCAGTGCACCGACCGGCATAGGCGCGGCTGGACCGGTCGCGGCCGTTGCGCCGGCAAAAGTTGCATCAGCCCGCCGCCGGGCGACAAGCCGGCCGACCACCTTCGCCGCTATGATCGCGGCAATGGCGATGGCAATCCCGGCAATGAGGTCGACGAAGTAATGACCGCCGTCGATCGGCGTCGCCGCCAGCATCAGACCGTTGATCAGAACGATGATCGGTCGCCACCAGCGTAGCGGCCAAAGCGCCCAGGCATAAAGCACCGCGGACGCCGCATGGAAGCTTGGAAACGTGACGATCCCTCCGAGACCCATCAGATCAAGGTGTCGCAATAGGCCGTCACGCGTCAGCGGCAGGTCGCGCAACTGATCGAGATACGCATTCACGTTGATGTGCTTGAGAGTCGCGGGATCGAGCCCGATCTCCTGATAAACGCCGATCGCCGGAATGAGCGCGGAAATGATCGTCGTGGCAACGAGTGCCGCGCCGAAAGCGAGCGTGAATTCCTCGATGCGACGATACCGCCGCACGGCAGCCAGGATGACGGGAATGGCGAAAATCGGCCAGCGGATCATAGCGTAGCCGCTGTTGAGCCAGCCGGCGAGCATAGCGTGGGCGTCGACAAATCGGACATAGGCGGCCCAATCAAAACCAAGCGCCCGGTCGGCGGCGAGCAGGTTCGAATCCTGCATCGGCATATTCATTGCCGCGGCCACATAGGTGAGCGGGGCCATGATCGCCGTTATCAGGACGATTTGCGCGGTACCACCCAGCACGAACATGACCTGCGGGTCACGGCGCACCGGCGAGCGCGCATTAGCGTGGGCAAATCCGCCATACAGGCCGACATAGCCGACGGCGATCATCAAGCCGGACTGCTCGATGGAAAAATTCGTGAAGAGAATGCTGAGCCCCAAGGCCGCGGCCATGACGCCGATGACAATCCAATTGGTCAACAAAAAACGCCAAGCGATCTCGGTCTCGCCATCGGGCGGTATAGGCAGTTTTGCGGACATGCCGGACTTGTCGCGAGCCGGCGTTAAGTTCCAGCCAATTTGCGCGGTTAAGATTGGATGTTGGCATTCATAGAGTTAATGTTGCATTGCAGCAAAATCCGCATCACATTAGCCGGGCGGAATCCGTGGACGAAATCATGGACCAACGCGGGCATATCAATGGGCAGCCAGCCGCGCCGCGACAAAGCTTTGCGAGATAAGCCCTGGATTTTCCGCACCTATGCGGGCCATTCGACAGCGTCGGCGTCGAACGCGCTTTATCGTAAAAACCTCAGCAAGGGGCAGACCGGGCTTTCGGTCGCTTTCGATCTGCCGACGCAGACCGGCTACGACAGCGACCATCCGCTCGCCAAGGGCGAAGTCGGCAAAGTCGGCGTGCCGATCTGTCATCTCGGCGATATGCGCACGCTGTTCGAGGCGATCCCGCTCGGCGCCATGAACACGTCGATGACGATCAACGCCACCGCCGCGTGGCTGCTCGCGCTTTATGTCGCGCTTGCCGACGAGCAGGGCGTGCCGCGCGCCGTCCTGCAAGGCACGACGCAGAACGACATCATCAAGGAATACCTGTCGCGCGGCACCTACGTATTCCCGCCGGCGCCGTCGATGCGGCTTACCAAGGACGTGATCCTGTTCACGACCAAGGAGATGCCGAAATGGAATCCGATGAATGTTTGTTCCTATCACCTGCAGGAGGCAGGCGCTACGCCGGTGCAGGAGCTGGCCTTCGCACTTGCCACCGCCATCGGCGTGCTCGATACGGTGAAGGCATCGCGCCAATGCGCGGACCAAGAATTCGCCGAAGTGGTCGGCCACATCTCGTTCTTCGTCAATGCGGGACTGCGCATCATCACCGAAGTCTGCAAGATGCGCGCCTTCACCGAGCTGTGGGACGAGATCACGCGCGCGCGTTACGGCGTGCACGACGCCAAGCAGCGGCTGTTCCGCTATGGCGTCCAGGTGAACTCGTTGGGGCTGACCGAGCCGCAGCCGGAGAACAATATCGCTCGCATTCTGCTGGAGATGCTGGCCGTGACGTTGTCGAAGCAAGCGCGAGCGCGCGCGGTGCAGTTGCCGGCCTGGAACGAGGCGCTTGGCTTGCCGCGGCCGTGGGACCAGCAATGGTCGCTGCGCATGCAACAGATCCTCGCCTACGAAACCGACCTCTTGGAATACGGCGATGTTTTCAGCGGCTCGCCCGTCATCGCCGCCAAGGTCGCCGAATTGAAGGAGGCGGCCAAGGAAGAACTTGCCCAGATCGAGAAAATGGGCGGCACGGTCGTCGCCGTTGAATCCGGATATTTGAAGCAGAAGCTCGTCGAATCGAATGCGCGCCGGGTCGAGGCGATCGAGCGCGGCGAGCAAATCGTGGTCGGCGTCAACCGTTTCGTCGAAACCGAACCGTCACCGCTCGCAGAAGCCGCCGAGGCGGTCGTCACCGTATCGGAACAAGCCGAGATCGATCAGGTGACGCGGCTGAACGCCTGGCGCGCCGCGCGCGATGCCGCTGCCGTCGCCGCGGCGATCGAGACTTTGCGCAAAGCGGCCAAGAGCGGCGCCAACATCATGCCGGTTTCGATCGCCTGCGCGAAGGCGGGCGTGACCACCGGCGAATGGGGTTTAGCGCTGCGTTCGGCATTCGGCGAATATCGTGCGCCGACCGGCGTCGGCACCGCCATGCGCAATGACGCCGAAGGGCTCGACGACATCCGCGCCGAAGTCGACCGCGTGTCGAAAAAGCTCGGCCGGCGGCTGAAATTTCTGGTCGGCAAACCCGGCCTCGACGGTCATTCCAACGGCGCCGAGCAGATTGCGTCGCGTGCGCGCGACGCCGGCATGGACGTGATTTATGACGGCATCCGGCTCACCCCGGAGGCGATCGCCGCGGCAGCGGCCGAGAAGCGCGTCCACGTCGTCGGCCTCTCCATCCTTTCCGGCTCGCATCTCCCGCTCGTCCACGAGGTGATTGCGCGCATGAAGGACGCCGGCGTCGACGGCGTGCCGGTCGTGGTCGGCGGCATCATCCCGCCGCAGGATGCCGAAGCGTTGAAGGACGCCGGCGTCGCCGCAGTCTACACGCCGAAGGATTTCGAATTGAATCGCATCATGCGCGATCTGTGCCGGGTCGTTGATGACGCGGCCGACGCGGACAAAGAAACCGTAGGCTCGCCAAAATAATCAGCCCGGCGCTGCAACTGCAATCGCGTGACTGAGCGCGCTCGGGCTGAGCGGCTTGCGCAAATAAAAATTCATCCCCGCGGCGCGCGCCGCTTGCTCGTCGCCCGCTTCGCTGCGGCCGGAAATGCCGATGATCGGCGTCGAACTCGCGGCGCCCGGCAGCGTGCGGATGCGACGCGACGCTTCCAGGCCGCCGATACCGGGGAGCGTGAGATCCATCAGCACCGCATCATAGCCACGCGCCGTCGCCGCCACCGCCTCCTCGCCGGAACCCGCGAAATCGGCGTGGTGGCCGAGCTCCGTGAGAATGGTGTTGAGAATCACGCGCCCGTAAGGATTATCCTCGACGCAGAGGATCGCAAGACGCCGTGCCGGCGCCGAAAACACCTGCCGCGCGCCGGTCTCTTGCGCCGTTTCGGCGGAGGCGAGCGGCAGTACCGCCGTGAAGCGAAAACTCGATCCGCGGCCGGAGGTGCTGGTTACGGTGAGATCGCCGCCCATCGACCGGGCGAAATGCTTGACGACGGCGAGGCCGAGCCCCGAGCCGCCGTAGCGGCGCGCGATGTCATCGCTCGCCTGCGAAAACGGGCGAAACAACCGCTTGATTTCGGCGGGCATCAGTCCAATGCCACTGTCGCTGACAGCGAGAATGAGTTTGACGTGCCCGCGCTTTGCCGGCGCCGCGTCTGCGTCAAGCCGCACGGCGCCGTTCGCCGTGAACTTGACCCCGTTGTCGATGAGATTCTCCAACGCCGCCCGCAGCCGCACCGCGTCGCCCACGACCAGTTCTGGCACGTTGTTCGCAACCGTCACCTCGGCGGCGAGACCCTTGGTCTGCGCCCGCGCCTCGAGTGATTGCGCCAAAACCTCGATCAGACGTCGCGGTCGAAAAACTTCTCGTTGTAGGATCAGGGACCCGATTTCCGCTTTGGCAGAGTCCACCACAAGCGCGGTGAGCGCGGCCAAGTGCTCGGCGCTGGTCTTGATGCCGGCGGCCCAGCGTCGTTCGCGTTCGCCGAGATTGGAGCTCGACAGCAATTCGCCCAGCGCAAGGATGCCGGTGAGCGAGGTGCGGATGTCGTGGGCGAAGGCCGCGAGCGCGATGTCGCTTGTGCGCGCCAAGGGCGCCCGCCGCCGCGGCCGGCGGCGAAGCCGACGGACGGTGGATTTCTTAGTTCTTTTAATCCTCGATCGGGCCATAGCGGCCCCCCTGCCCCCATGTCTTAGACGAGCTCAAAATGTCTTAGACACGCTCAAAATGTCTTAAACAGGCTCAAAATTCCACACAAACCATGCGCCGCCCGAATGCTCAGCGCCCCAGCCCCACCATGCGCCTGATATCCGCAGCGCTTCGTCCTAAGGCGCGTAGTTCGCGCAGGCTCGTGGCCTGCGTCGCCTTCGACAGCTTGCGCCCCTCCTCGTCAAGAATGAGGCGGTGATGATGGTAGGCCGGTTCCGGCAGGCCGAGCAGCGCCTGCAACAGACGATGCACCCCGGTCGCCCAGAACAAGTCCTGCCCGCGCACGATTTCGGTCACGCCTTGCAATGCGTCGTCGAGCACCACAGCCAGATGATAGCTCGTCAGCAGCTCCTTGCGCGCCAGCACGACATCGCCCCAGCGCTGCGGCGTGGCGGTCATCAAACCGGTCTGCCCTTGCGGCCCATGGCCGCTCTCCGTCCAGGTGAGCACGCCAGCACGAGCCATGGCGGCATCCATGGCGAGGCGCAGCGCAAACGGTTCGCCGGCACGGCGGCGGCGCTCCCGATCGGCAAGCGGCATCTTGCGCGCACGCCCTGGATAAAGCGGCCCGCCGTCGGGATCGCGCGGCCAAGGGCCCTCCCGCTCGCGTTCGGCAACGAGTGCATTGATCTCGCTGCGGCTTTCAAAGCTCGCATAGAGGAGCCGCGCGGCATCGAGTTTAGCGATGGCGGCTTCGTAATCGGCGAAATGCTCGCTCTGCCGGCGCACCGGCCCGGTCCAGGAAATGCCAAGCCAATGCAAATCTTCGTAGATCGCCGCTTCATACTCGGGACGGCAGCGCGCCGCGTCGATGTCCTCGATGCGGAGAAGCAAGCGTCCGCCAGATTCCCGCGCCATGTCATAGTTCAGCAATGCGGAATAGGCGTGACCGAGGTGGAGATAACCATTAGGACTTGGCGCGAAACGCAGAACACGGGTGTACATCGGTGCAACGTTGAGGCGATATGCTTTTCACTTCGGAGCCTGATCGAACGCATTTCGCCGATCAATCGAATACGGCAGAGCTTCGACGAATGGGAATGAAGACCTGCGAAAGCATGCCATGTTGACCCACATCCACACCGAAGCCGATCTCGATTTCGCCCTGGCCGCACTCGGGCGCGCCGATCCACGTTTCCTGACACTCGTGGCAACAGCAGGGCGGCCGCCGCTGCGGCGGCGGCCCGACGGTTTCGCCGGGCTTGCCGCCATCATTGTCAACCAGCAATTATCTACTGCGAGCGCCGCGGCGATCTGGACGCGGTTGTCGGCCGCCTTCGACCCGCTGACGCCGGAAGCCATTGTGCGGGCGCGCGCGCAGCGGCTCAAGCGACTGGGACTGTCGGCCCCGAAGATTCGTGCGCTCAAGGAAATCGCCCGCACGGTTATTCGCGGCAAACTCGCACTCACCGCGCTGAGCGAGCTCGCCGCCGAAGACGCGCACGCGGCGCTCACCGCCGTTCATGGTATCGGTCCATGGACAGCCGACATCTATCTCCTGTCTTGTCTCGGTCATGCTGACGCTTGGCCGGCTGGCGACCTCGCTTTGCAGGAAGCGGCCCGCATGGCGTTCGGATTGCAAGCCCGGCCGACGGCGAAGGAAATGCTTCCGCTCGCCGAACAGTGGCGGCCATGGCGATCCGTCGCGGCGCGGGTGCTGTGGACCTACTATCGCGCCGCCAAAGGACGCGAAGGCGCGCCCGTGCTGCCAAAGAAGCGGCCGGAGGAGCAGCCCTCGAAGAGAGGTGTCAATGGCCGTAGAGCTCGACGGTCCACGGCTTAATCCACGCTCCGGCGCGGCGCGGCAGCTCGTGGTGTTTCTGCACGGCTACGGCGCCGACGGCAACGATCTGATCGACATCGGCCGCGCCTGGCAGCAGTACCTGCCGCAAGCAGCGTTCGCCTCGCCGCACGCTCCGGAGCCGTGCGGACAGGCTCCGGTCGGGCGGCAATGGTTTCCACTCACGTTCCGCGATCCGAACGAACGCTGGGTCGGCGTCAACCGGGCGGCGCCGCTCCTCAACCGCTTTCTCGACGCCGAGCTGGAGCGCCACACGCTGCCGCCGTCGGCGCTGGCGCTGGTCGGTTTCAGCCAAGGCACGATGATGGCGCTGCATGTGGGGCTGCGGCGAACCACGGCCCCGGCGGCGATCGTCGGCTATTCCGGGCTGTTGGTCCTTCCGCCGGAAGGTCGGCTCGAAGCCTTCGCCACCGAGATCACATCGCGCCCACCCGTGCTGCTCGTGCACGGCGATCGCGACGAGCTTATTCCGCCGCAGGCGCTGTTCCAGGGGGCGCAAGGCTTGGCCGCCCTCGGCGTGTCGGTCGAATGGCACGTGTGCGCGGGCATCGGCCATGGTATCGATGCCGAAGGCCTGCGCCACGGCGGCGAATTTCTGGCGCGCAGATTTGCCGCCGCGCGTTAACTTCGTGGCGCGACGGGGAGTAACGTTTTTCTAGCAAATTCGCCCTAGAAGCGCCCCATCGGAGCGCGCGCATGTTAGCGGCTTTCAGGCAAAGGCTGGTCCGCGGCGCACACTGTCTTCGGCCCTCAAGGCATTTCGCACTCTGCAGGAAGGGTGCCACCGCCATTGAATTCGCCCTGGTGGCGGCGCCGTTTTTGGCGCTGCTCGTCGCGATGTTCGAAACCGCGCTCGTCTTCTTTGCCGGACGGGTGCTCGACGAAGTCACCGAAGAGGCGAGCCGCTACATTCTCACCGGGCAGGCGCAGCAATCCAATATGACGCAGGCCCAGTTCGAAAATTACATCTGCACGAGCACAAACACTGCCGCGTTGGTCAACGCGCTGTTCAATTGCAACAATTTGATGGTCAACGTCGAAAATTATTCCGATTTCGCCTCCGCCAGCACGTCCACGCCGACATTGACTTTCAACGCCAACGGCACGGTCAGCAATACCTGGAACTATTCGCCGGGCAATCCCGGCAGCATTGTTGTCATTCAGGTCATGTATCAGTGGCCGATCGTTCTGGGCCCTCTCGGCTTCAATCTTTCCAATCTAACAAACGGCGATCGGCTGCTGGTCTCGACCGCCGTGTTCAAAAGCGAGCCCTATTGATGGCAAAGGGTTTCATCTTGGGCGTTCGCGGCATTTTGCGCGGCTTTGCCGGCGACAGCGGCGGCGTCTCGGCTGTCGAATTCGCAATCATTTTGCCGTTCATGCTGACGCTTTATCTCGGCGGAGCCGAGCTCGGCGACGGGCTGGCGATTCAGTTCAAGGCGACACTCGCCGCGCGCACCGTCGCCGATCTCGTCTCCCAATACGAATCGGTCGACGCCACGACCATGAGCGAGATTCTGGGTGCGGCCGCGACGGTGGTGACGCCTTATTCGGCCAACAACATGGCGGTGACGGTATCGGAAATCACCACGACCAATGGCAATGGCACGGCCACGGTAACCTGGAGCTGCACACTCAACGGCGCCAAGCGCGCCATCGGCGCGCCTTACACGCTGCCCACTGCGCTGCAGACCCTCCCCGCGGGCACTTCGCTGATCTTGGGCGAGGTCACCTATCCGTATACGCCGTCGATGGGCTACGTGCTCACCGGCACAATCAACATTTACGAGGACACGCTCTTCTTTCCTCGGATGTCGGGCTCGGTGGCGGACAACAACGCCTGCTGACACGTCACGCCCGCGCGCTGCCAAGATTAGCGGCAACTTAAATTACTGCGACAGCCGCGCCGTACTGACCGCCTGCTGAAACAGCGTCTGCATGGCAGCGGTGATGTCGCCGTCCGTCGTTACCTGAAAGAACAACCCTGGCGAGGCGCAGCTCTGCATGTTCGGCCCGATCTGGCTCTGAAACGGTGCAACCCAGTCATTGTACCAGGCGTTGGTCGGCAACGGCAGATATTCGGTATAGAGCACGGCGATGCGGATACCGCGATTTTTGACCGTCGTGCACCAGCTCGTGTTGAAAGGCTGCTGACATCGGCTGCCGTCAAGCGTCTGCGAGCACGAGCTCGAATTGGTCTCGTCATCGACGCCATCGGTGACCAGAAACAGCACCTCTTGCGCCGTGCTGCCCGAAGTGCCAGATCCCGGATCGGGCATTATTTGATTGATTGCGTTCATGGCGGTTTCGAAGTCGGTATCGGTATCGTTGTTGTTGTCGCTGCAGGTCAAGTAATTGTTTGAGCAGACTTCCAACACGTTGATCCCGCCGGCCGCGCTTTGCGCGGCGCTCAGATTCGACGAAGGCGCGCAGCTTGGAGCATAGATCGTTTGAATCGAAGTGCTGCTGCACTGGTTGTTGGTGGAGCCCTGAACGTCAAAGGTAAAAATAGCCATTTCATAGCAACCTGGACCATTGGGGCAGGTCGCACTGTTGGCCGTCATCATCTGTGACGCCGTGCTCATCAGCGAAGAGGTTGCGCTCGCCATGTTTTCGATGCGCGTCACCACGCCAAGGTTTTGCGCCAGTGTATAGTTGTCTTCGCCGTTAGGATTTCCCGCGACGTCCGAAGCGGTCGGATTGGTCTCATGACAGGCGAGCGCACAGCCGCCCTGCGCCGAGGTGTTGGCAACCATGGTATTGATGCCGCTGGTCGTTGCCGCAATATCCATCGACGGCGAATTGTCCAAAAGCAGATAGAAATTGATGTTCGGCGCGGTGGTCGCGGTCGCCGTCGACGAGCCGGTGATCGTCCACGTCGCTTCGGGCGTACCGGTCAGCAAACCAAAAACATTGGGGAACGCGTTCACCGAGTAAGCGGTGTAGCTGACCGTGACGGTGCGAGTGGAGACGTTATCCTGGCAGCCGCTGAAAGTCGGGGCGCTGTAATTCAGCCCGGATATCAAGGAGGCCTGACCCATGAAGACGTTCTGCGCGGTGGCTTGCGCTTGAGCGCATGTCTCGGTCATCGCAGCGGGCGTCACCATGGACAAGGCGGCGGCATCGTCCGCCGCATTGAGCATGATCCGCCTCGATGCCGCCGAGGAAAAGTCCATTCCCATTGCCGTAAGAAAGATGATGGGAATGATGGACAGCGCGAAGACGATCGCGGTGTTGGCGTCGCGATTGCAAATGAATCGACGCAGCAAATTACCAAACATGGCCGTATCCTAGCCGGGCAGAGCGGGGCTGTGCGGTTCGCCGCTCCCGCCCATTAGACGAATTCCATTGATTTTCGGTTGTTTCGAATGCGCAGCCGCGCAAGGCGCATTGTTAATGGAGGGTTGCAGCCGCGCGGTAACGTTGGCGCGTCTCACGGCGACCGCGCCGTTAAGGTTTAATTTCCAACTACGAGATTGCTTTGATCTTATCCGAACCGGCGGCATCCGCTTGGGCCGCCCGC
>JASHRW010000067.1 GCA_030037065.1 Xanthobacteraceae bacterium | reverse complement strand
CCGATGCGGTCCAGCGCGTGAAAGACATTAGGACCAAACTGGATGCCGTAGCCGATGGCGCCGAATCCCGGCGCACCTTCGAGGACGCGCACCGTAAAGCCGTGCCGCGCGAACGCCAGCGCCGCTGTCAGGCCGCCGAGCCCGCCGCCGGCGATGATGATATGATCTTTGCGCTCCATCACGCGGGCTTATTTACTCTCTTTTACGCCTGAGGTTGAGCTATATTCGCGAATGGGCCTCCGCTCACCGGAATTAGCAATGCCTATATCGGCGGATCATTTGAGCATCCTGGGCGAACTCGAGCGCAAAGTGCTGTGGCTCGCCAGTTGGACGATCCATCACGCCAATTACGGACGCGAGAATACCGACGGGCTGAAGGTCGGCGGCCACCAGGCCTCTTCCGCCTCGCTCGCCACCATCATGACGGCGCTTTATTTCCACGTCCTGCGGCCGGTCGACCGCGTCGCAGTGAAGCCGCATGCTTCGCCAAACTTCCATGCCATCCAATACCTGCTGGGCAAACAGAGCCGGGAGAAGCTGGAAAACTTTCGCGGCTATCACGGTGCGCAATCCTATCCGTCGCGCACCAAAGATACCGACGATGTCGATTTCTCCACAGGATCGGTCGGCCTCGGCGTGGCGCAAACGTTGTTCTCCTCCTTGGCGCAGGATTACGTGCGCGCCCATGGCTGGGGTCTCGACCGGCCCGAGGGCCGCATGGTGGCGCTGATCGGCGACGCCGAATTGGACGAGGGTAATATCTTCGAGTGCGTGCTGGAGGGTTGGAAACAGGGCCTGCGCAATTGCTGGTGGATCGTCGATTACAACCGGCAAAGTCTCGATGCTGTTATTCGCGAAGGCTTATGGGAGCGCATTGAGCAGTTGTTCCGCAACTTCGGCTGGGATGTGAAGATTCTGAAATACGGCTCGCTGCTCGAAGCCGCGTTTTGCGAGCCTGGTGGCGAAACCTTGCGACGCTGGATCGATAACTGCCCAAACCAGCTTTATTCCGCACTGGTGTTCCAGGGCGGAGCGGCGTGGCGCCGGCACCTCAATGACCAGATTGGCGATCAGGGTCCGATATCGCGGCTGATCGAATCGCGCAGCGACGAAGAATTGGCACGACTGATGACCAACCTTGGCGGCCATGATCTGCCGACATTGTTGGAGTCGTTCGGTAGCGTCGGTCACGATCGGCCGGTCTGCTTCATCTGCTACACGATCAAGGGTTACGGACTGCCATTTGCCGGGCACAAGGATAATCACGCCGGTCTGATGACGCCGGCGCAGATGGAAAATTTTCGCCAAGCGATGAACATTCGCCTGGGACACGAATGGGATCGCTTCGAAGGTCTGGAGCATCAGCCCGAGGCCTTGCAGGGATTTCTCGACGACGTGTCCTTCGCTGGTAGTGGTACGCGGCGGCTCACGGCGGGGCGTTTTGCGGCACCGGAAAAGCTTGCCGTGACCATTCAGCCGGAAATGTCGACCCAGAGCGGCTTCGGCGCGCTACTCAACGAACTGGCGCGGGAAAAATCTGAGCTCGTCGACCATATCGTTACCACGTCACCGGATGTGACGGTGTCGACTAATCTTGGCGCGTGGGTGAATCGGCGCGGCCTGTTTGCCCGTGAGGCGCTGGCCGACACTTTCCGCAGCGAGCGGATCCCATCGACGTTCAATTGGGATTTTTCTACAAAAGGCCAGCATATCGAGTTGGGCATCGCCGAGAATAATCTGTTCATCCTGCTTTCGGCGCTTGGTCTGTCGCACGCGATCAACGGCGAACGGCTTATTCCTATCGGTACGCTCTACGACCCGTTCATCGCCCGTGGCTTGGATGCTCTCAATTATGCCTGCTATCAGGATGCCCGCTTCATCCTGGTGGCGACGCCGTCGGGCTTGACGTTGGCGCCCGAGGGTGGTGCGCACCAGTCGATCGCCGAGCCGTTGATCGGCTTGGCTCAGGACGGCATTGCCGCATTCGAGCCGGCTTTCGTCGACGAACTCACCGTCATCCTCGCGTTCGCGCTCGATTACATCCAAAAGGATGGCGGCGACGGTGGCGAAGTTTCCGAGCGCAATTGGCTGCGTGATGAGACCGGCGGATCGATCTACCTGCGGCTCTCGACACGGCCTATCGAACAGATCAAGCGGCTGATGACGCCGGCGTTGCGTCAAGCCATTGTTGACGGTGCCTATTGGCTGCGTGCACCTGGGCCGAATTGCCAAGTGGTCGTCGCCTATGCGGGAGCGGTCGCACCGGAGGCTATACAGGCCACCGGTTTCATGGCTGAAGATCGCCGTGACGTGGGGCTTCTCGCTGTGACGTCGGCTGATCGGCTCAATGCCGGCTGGACCGCGGCGATGCGCGCGCGAGAGCGCGGTCTCGTGCACGCACGATCGCACGTCGAACGGCTGTTCGCCGAACTGCCGCCGCATTGCGGCATCGTCACCGTGCTCGACGGTCATCCGGCGACGCTTGCCTGGCTTGGTGCAGTGGCCGGCCATCGCGTGCGTTCGCTCGGCGTGGAACATTTCGGCCAGACCGGCTCGATTCCCGATCTCTATCGCCACTACGGCATTGACGCTAACGCGATCATCGCCGGCGCGCAGGCGCTGACGCCGGGAAAGCCGATCCGGCATTTGCGGGCGCTGTAAGCCCCGCCGACTTAATTCGCCAACATCGCCGGCCGTGTCTTGGCCGAATTGAGCGCCTCGTGAATGATGCGGCCCAGCGCGGACAATTGATAGGGCTTGCGCAGCACGGGAAATTCCGGCTCGCTCTCGAAAACCTTCGAATATCCAGTCGTCAGCACGATCGGAATTTGCGGATAGCGATCGGCGAGCTCGCGCGCCATAGCCACGCCGTCGATGCGCCCAGGCAATATCACGTCGCTGAAGACCAAATTGACCTGGTGCCCTGCAGCCAGAGTGTCGATTGCGGCTCCGGCCTCATCCACCGCTATAGTGTGGTAGCCGAGCTGTTCGAGCAGCGACACCGCGACGCTGCGTACGTCCTCGTTGTCTTCCACCACCAAAATCGTCTGCTGGCCGAGGGCATGATATTGCGCAGTGTCCTCGGGCGAAACAGCGGTGATGGGCGCGTGATTGCGCGGCAGATAGATCGTCACCGTCGTGCCGTGGCCGACTTCGCTGGCGATCTGCATCGCACCGCCCGAGCGGCGGGCGAAGCCGTAGACCTGAGATAAGCCGAGTCCGGTGCCCTTGTCGGGGCCCTTCGTGGTGAAGAAGGGCTCGGCCACGCGGGATAGAACGTCGGGCGCAATGCCGCTGCCGGTATCGGCAATTATGAGCGCGACGGCATCGCCGGTGAGTCCTTCCGGGATCGCGCCTGCCGCCGCCTGCATATTCCTGGCAGTGATCGACAGACGACCCCCATTTCCCATCGCGTCTCGCGCGTTAACGGCGAGATTGACCAGAGCGAGCTCAAGCTCCGGCTTGTCGACGCATATCGTCCATGTGGTGTCGACAATATCGATGATAAGCTCGATATTGACGTTGAGCGAGCCGGCGAGAACATCACGCAGTCCGTTGACCGCGTCGGCAAGATTGAGGACCGTCGGATCGAGTGGCAGATTGCGCGCAAAACCCAGAAGCTGCCGGGTCAAGTTCTCGCCGCGGGAGGCGGCAAGTTGGATGGCCTGCACGGCGCGAACGTCCTTTGCGTCGGTCAATCGACTTTTCAGCCTTTGCGCATGACCGCTAACGATCATGAGGAGATTGTTGAAGTCGTGGGCGATGCCGCCCGTAAGCTGGCCGATCGCCTCCATTTTCTGCAGATGCGCGGCGCGCAGCTGTGCCTGTTCGAGCGCGGCCGCCGCCTCTTTCTCGGCGGTGACGTGACGGCCGGAGACATAGATGAGCCCGTCATGCTCGGTCATGGTCCATTGCAGCCAGCGCCAGCTTCCGTCTTTATGGCGAAATCGATTCTCCATGCGCACAGTTGGGACGCCTTGTGCAAGCCGGCGCACTCCGGCGAGCGCATTGGCGGCATCGTCTGGATGGCGCAATTCGTTGACGTGCAGGGATTTGATCTCGGCCTCGCTCCAGCCAAGCAATCGCGTCCATGCCGGGTTCATACTGAGGAAATAACCGTCGAAGTTACACACCCCTAGCAAATCTTCGGAGACATTCCAGACGCGATCGCGTTCGAGCGTACGCCGCTCGACTTCGGCGCTCAGCTCTTGGCTCAGCCTGCGCAGCTCGGCTTCGCTGCGCTTGCGTTCGGTTATGTCGAGGAGCGAAGCAATCCAGCCGTCGACATTCCCGTTGGCGTCCAATTCGGGGCGATAGGCGATCAGGAGCGAACGTCGCCCAACTTCGTGAAAGTCGATTTCACACTCGAATTCGACCGGCGTGCCTTGAAGTACTTTCTCGATGTGCGGGTGTAGCGTTTGCAAACCCTGCTCTCCGATCGTCTGCGCGATCGTGGTCCCCAAGACCTCATCGCGCGGGCGGCCGATCCACCGGGCATAGGCCTGACTGATGAAGCGGTAACGTAGATCGCGGCTGCAGCGCACAAGCATGAACGGTGTCTGATTGATGACGGTTTGCAGCTCAGCTTCGCTGGCGCGCAATGCCTCTTCCGCCCGTTTGCGCTCGGTGAATTCCTGAAAGCTACAAACGGCGCCTTCGATGCTGCCGGCTGAGTTTCGCAGCGGAGCGACGTTCATGAGTACGGGCACTCGCGACCCATCCGGCCATTCGATTGTGAGCTCAGCGCCCAGCCATGTTGCGCCGGTGCGCAGTGCCGCGGCGACCGGTGTCGCGGCAAAAGGCAGGGCGCTGCCGTCGGTCGCGTAGCGGCGAAAGGTGCCGCCATCGAGTTCGGCCGGATCATTAAGCCGGGGCGCGCGTCCCCACAGCTCGACAGCGCGCTGGTTGTACCTGAGCAGCACGCCGTCGGGCCCGCACACGCAGAGGCCCGTCGGAATGGAATCCAACGCGCTCTGTTCGATGGCGAGGAAAGCGTCGAGCCCAAACGGCGGTGGCATAGGCCCGGGCTTGCGAACGTTGCTCATCTCAGTCCCCCTCAGCCGCAATGCAAGTTTGCCGAGAAGGTTCCGGTTCTTAGGCCGTCGGACTTAAGCCTCATTATGCGGCTTTTTTCGGCCGCCAGCGTGCGCCCGGCGCCTGCCCTGGACACGGATAATAGAAGTAATCCATTGATATATCATGAGAAAATTCATGGCACGGCGCGAATTTCGCGGTGGCGGTTCGGGTCCATTCCCAGCAGCCGAATGCGCTTACGTTCGTGGGCCGTAGTACCATTCGCGCAGTTGCAAGTAAGTGATTGGCTCGTAGCGCGGCAGTCGCTGCGGGCTTTGGCAGGTGGGCAATACCTCGATCGGCGCATCGCCGCTCGGACCGAAAAATACCGGTATCGAGTAGCGGTCGACCGCATTGGTGTTGATTACACGGTGCTTGGTCGACAGATATTCGTCGTTGGTCCAGCGTACCAGAAGATTGCCGGTGTTCACTAAAAGCGTGCCGGGTACGATGTCGACCGCACGCCAGTGGCCCGACGGCATGCGCACGGCAAGCCCGGGAATGTCCTTCTGAGCCAAAAAGGTCATCATCGCATTGTCGGTATGCGGCGCGATTCCGTACTGGCGGTTGCCGATGTCTTTCTGCGGCGGGTAGTACAACAGGCTCATCGTCAAGTGCGGTGTGGCAAAGAACTTATCGAAATAGTCCAGGGGGAGTTTGAGGGACGTTGCCCAGAGCGGAAGAAACTGACGCCCCAACTTTTCGATGCGGCCATGATAATCGACAATCGTTTCCTTGAAGCCCGGTAAATTCTCCGGCCAAACGTTTACCCGCGTCTGGCGCTCCTCGTCGGTCATACTGAGTCCGCCGGAGCCGCCTTCTCTATTTACTGAAAACTTGGCGACGAGATTAGGTTTGGCATCGGCGATAATGTTGATGTTGGTGCTCTGGTATTCGTCCTTGAAGCAAGGTTGGTAGCCCGATCTGAAGCTACCAGTGCTGAAATAGGGAACTTTCGCCTTCACCTCGATCGGCAGGGCATGAAACCGCCGCGACTGCTCGAACACGCGACCGATCAGATCCTCCGGAATGCCGTGCCCCTTGAGGTAAAAGAAACCCACCGTCTTGCTGATCTCGCGCAGCTTCGCCGCAACAGCCTCGCGCCCGCCGGGCATGCCGGCGAGATAAGGCGCGATATCGAGCGTCGGAATCTCTTCATCGGAATCTGGATGGTCCATCAGATAGATGGCGCGCTCGTCGTCCCGGATTTCGCCGCGCACGTCATGCTTCTTGATGTCGCGCGCTTCCCCGTCCGTGTTGGCGTCCATTGGATTAACCCATTACGGAAACGAGATCGGCACTGCGTCTGTACAGCCGGAAGTCTGTCACGGAAAAAAGGCGCGGTAAATCCACTGTTGCGTACAGGTGCCGCTCTTGGTCGCGCCGGGCGGCCCTTTCGCTGGCCGCGCGCTGATGCTATGAGCGACGCCTCAATCGGCGCCGCTCAATTCCGTTCGGCGACACAGGCCATGTAAAAAATACGGCGTGCCCATGCGTGATCTCCGCTGTCCATTGGTGTGGTTTCTTGCCATCGCACTGAGCTTGGTGGGTATCGGCACTGCCGCCGCCCAGCAGAGCACGACCGCGACCTACGAGGATTGGGTATTGCAGTGCCAGAGCGTTGGCGGACCGCCCGCGCAAAAAATCTGCGACATTGCGCAAGTCACCGAGGTCCAGGGCAAGAATTTGCCGCTATCGCGCATCGCACTCTCGCGCCCGACGAAGGGGCAACCCTTCCGTCTCGTCGTGCAGGTACCGGTCAATGTCTCGTTGCGCGCCGACGTTCGCATACAAGTGACTCAATCCGATCCCGGCGTGGTTGCGCCCTTCGACCGCTGCCTACCGGGAGGCTGCTTTGCTGATTTCGAACTCAAAGAGGACGAAATCAAAAGATTTCTGGGGGCTACTGCCGCCGGCAAAATCACGTTTATGACCGCGAACCAGCAGAACCTGGCTGTTCCGATCTCGTTCAAGGGCTTTGTTCAAGCCTTCGACGCCCTCGCCAAACAGTGACAGGCGGTGTCACGGGGCTCCGATGAGGCTGCGCATTTTGCTGGCCGAGATCGCTTCGGTCGCCTCATCGAGCACGATCCGCTCGACGTTATAGCCCACGTCGCGGCCATAAAAGACGTTGGTGATGTTGGGCAACGGCACCACCACGAAACGCCCCGCATATGCCGAAAGGGCCGTTTCGATGCGTTGCTTCACGGCAAAGTAAGGCAGCGGATTCTTCGCATCGATCCCGTGGGTGTTGCGCACCGCAATGCAGACCTGACCGACCCGCCGCAGGCCCTCCTCGATCAAACGTTGGTGCCCGGCATGGAAGGGTTGATAACGGCCCATGAAAAGTGCCGTCGGCTTTTGCGGATCGAATGCCGGCCGCAGCCGCGTCAGCACTTGCTCAGCCCAATATTGCGGTGTGCCCTCCGCCGTCACGTGTATATCGTAACGCTCCGGGTGCACGAACATTCGATTGGTGTCCTCGAAACGGCCGGCGTCGATGCGGTCGAGCCAAATGGTAAAGGCGTCACCGAACGCCTCGCGCGTTTCTCCCGTCGGGCAAATGAAATCGGCAATAGCGGTGCCGCCGGCCTCCACGACCCGGTCGCACATCCAGCCCATGCGGCGCGCATGTTCGACTCGGTCTTCGTGCGAGAAGCCGAGGTCGCGCGAGAGATTGGCCCGCACGGCATCGGCATTGAACACGACCGCGTTGAGCAGCGGCGCCAACGCGTTGGCGAGCGTTGTCTTGCCCGCGCCCGGGAGGCCCATAATGAGGATTTTTCGCTGTATCACGGTGTGCAACTCCCCTGTGACGCGGTCGGCGTCCGCGGGATCGTTTACAGGGGAGCGGCTGAGCACTCAAGCACCCCGGCAGGGTGGCCGGCCGAGTCGGGTTATTGGCCTGACCCTAAAGGCTTGATGTGGCGGCGCGCCCGTCGGCGACGTAGCAGGCATCGGGTTCGAGATTTCTTTCCAATTCGATCCCGAGCCGCTCCATGCTGATCGGCGATAGTGTGCCGAAACGGGATGCGATTGTTAGAATCGGACCACTAGAACAGCTTGAGCTGGCGATCTTCGGGCTTGCGCCGCAGCTGTGCCTGCTGGTGTCTTGTCAGCTCGCTCTCGATGTCGGCCAGGAATGGCGACGGCTTTTGCTCACGCACGCGGCCATGCCAATGCCGCTTGAGCGCGCGGCTTAGAACAAGGCGATCCTTGGCGCGCGTCATGCCGACGAAGAAGAGCCGGCGCTCCTCGGCCATTTCGTCTTCGGCAATATTGTCCGCCTTTCCCCAATGCATCGGCAACACGCCGTCTTCAAGGCCGACGATGAATACGAATGTGAACTCCAATCCCTTGGCGGCGTGCAGCGTCAGCAGCGCCACCCCCTCGGCGCGAGCGTCCCAGAAATCCGCGTCGCTTGCGAGCGCGACGGCGTCGAAGAAGCGCGCCTGATCATCGCCGCAGGTTTGCGCCACCAGCAACAGCCGCTGCAGCGTAAGATTGATTGCCGCCGTGTCGTCATTTCCGGCCGCAAGCCGCTGTGCGGCGTTTTGCAAGCGCGTCGCCAAGTCATGATCCGGCGCGTCAATCGCGTCCAATGCATCAAGCAGCGCCCGCACGGTTGGCTCTTCTGCAAGCGGGGCGTGCGAATGCTTGCGAAACGGAATGCCTGAACGGGCGAAGGCTTCGGTGAGAGCTGAGGCTTGAGCATCGGTGCGATAGAGCACAGCGAAATCGGCAAAGGAAAGCGCGGCGTCTTGCCCGCCGGCGCGGCCGCTGTCGATCGAAAAGAAGCTGTGGCCGCCGACAGCCTGCTCGATGGTCGCCACCACGAATTCGGCTTCGGCGGGCTCGCTCGGCGCCGTGTGAATGGTGATGCGCTCGTGCATGTCGCGCACGATTTCGGCAATAGGCACGCTGGCTTTTTCCGCGATGATCTGCGAGGAGGCGGCGACGATGGTGCCGCTTGAGCGGTAATTGCGCCTGAGCGCCACGGTCGCGGCGCCCGGGTAATCGCGGCGGAAGCGATCGAAGCAGGACGCATCCGCGCCGCGAAAACCGTAAATCGCCTGGTGCGGATCGCCGATGACGCAGAGATTGCCGACAGGCGGCGGAGCAATCAAAGTGAGCAGACGATATTGCCGGGCATCGACGTCCTGGAATTCGTCGACCGAAACGAAGCGAAATCGCTCTCGATAGAACGCCGAGACGTCAGGATTGTTCTCAAGCAGGCGCACGGCGAGGCCGAGCAGACT
>JASHRW010000445.1 GCA_030037065.1 Xanthobacteraceae bacterium | reverse complement strand
ACATAACTATTTCATCCTTCCGGGGAGCAGACTACCCGCCGGGGCAGCTCTGCGCGATTCGTAGAAAAAAGCCGGGGGAACGGTAAAGGAATAGGTCAGCAACGCTTGCTTTTTGTGCGACGCAGTGTATATTGCTGCAGTGCGGTAGCGAGAGGTTCCCTCGCGCTACCGTCGCCCTCCTTGGGCGTTTCCTCCCTAGACTTGGGCCGCTCCAGAAATGTGAGCGGCCCTTTTTCTTGCGCGCGGGAACGCAAGGCGGACGTGCGAAAGGCTATTCTGCCGCCGCGCGATAGGGCCGCAACTCCTCCAGCGGAATATCGGCGAGCCGGTCGGCCAGGATCGCCAGTTCACCGGCCAATCGATCGAACGACGCCGACCGCTCGTAGCGGCGCTCGTCCATATAGAGTGCACGATTGATTTCGAGCTGAATCGCGTGCAGGCCGGTCGCCGGATTGCCGTAGTGCTCGGTGATAAAGCCTCCCGCATAGGGCTTGTTCCGGCTGACCGCATAGCCGAAGCCGCGCAGCGTCTGTTCGACCGTTTCGGAGATCATGCCGACACAGCTCGTACCGTAGCGGTCGCCGATCACGACATCGGCGCGCGGGCGCTCGTCGCGGCTGCCGGTCGTGGAGGGCATCGAGTGGCAGTCGACCAGGATGGCGGCGCCGAAATCGCGGTGCAGGCGCGTGAACAGCCGCCGCAGCGTGCGATGGTACGGCTTGTAGAGGGCGTCGATGCGGCGCAGCGCCTCGGCGACCGACATGCGCTGGTCGTAGATTTCCTGTGCGTCGCCGACGACGCGCGCCACCGTGCCGAGCCCGCCGGCAACCCGCATCGAACGGGTGTTGGCGAATGACGGGAGCCGTCCGTCGAACATGCGCGGATCGAGCTCATAAGGCTCGCGGTTGACGTCGACATAGCAGCGCGGAAAGTGCGCGCGCATGATCGGATGGCCGCGCGCCACCAGCCCGGCGATCAAATCGTCGACGAAGGAATCCTCGGAGCGCCGCAGCGTCGAAAGATCGAGGCGCGAGGCGAGCAGAAAGGCGTGCGGATAGACCCGCCCGCTATGCGGTGAATTGAACAGGACCGGACCGCGGCACTCGTCCGGCTCAATGGCCTCGAAGGGAGGGTCGAATTCGTCGTAGTTTTCCGACATGACGCTCGGCGGGGACTCTCACGGTTTGCGACCCGGCACTCGCTCCCTGGCGCGCGCCAAAGCCAGTTGGCCATAGGAGTCGCCGCTTGCCAAGGGCTGTTTGCGGGGCTGTTCGAGGGGTATTCCGCGGACCGCCGACCGCACGGCGATTGCCAAAGCGTGTTTGGCGGGCGCGACTTTCACCTCATGTTTACCCGCCGTCCGGCTTATGGAATGAAGGGGGCCGGGGGGCCGGCGCCAGCCGGATTCGATCAGTCATGTCCAAAATCCTGCTTGCGGAAGACGACGGCGACATGCGGCGTTTCCTGGTCAAGGCGCTGCAGAATGCCGGATTCGACGTCATCTCCTTCGACAACGGGCTATCGGCGTATCAGCGGCTGCGCGAGGAACCGTTCGAGCTCTTGCTGACCGACATCGTCATGCCGGAGATGGATGGCATTGAGCTTGCCCGCCGCGCCGCCGAACTCGACCCCGACATCAAGATCATGTTCATTACCGGCTTCGCTGCGGTGGCGCTCAACTCGGATTCGAGCGCACCCAAGCACGCCAAGGTGCTTTCCAAGCCGATCCATTTGCGCGAACTGGTCAACGAAGTGCAGAAGCTCTTGGCGGCTTAGCGCATGTCCCGGAAAAGTGGCTCCCGGTTTTCCGAGAAGGATAAGCGCCAACGCAGACGTCGCGCCGGTCGGGGCAGCCCGGACTTCGCGTAATACCAACCGTGCAGGGCAGGGTGCTATAGCTGCGCCGCAAACGGTGCCAGCGGATAATGTCGCCCGAGGCTAAGCCCAAAGTCGTCGCCATGATCGTCGGCTCGGCGATCATCATGCAGCAGATCGATTCCACCGTGATCACCACGGCGCTGCCGCAGATGGCGATTTCGCTGCACGCCGATCCGGTGCGGCTTTCTCTCGCCATCACCGCCTATCTCTTGAGTCTCGCGATCTTCGTTCCGGTGAGCGGCTGGGCGGCGGACCGCTTCGGCGGCCGCGTCGTTTTTCGCACGGCAATAGCGCTGTTCACCGTCGGCTCGATCCTGTGCGGGCTGTCCGGCAACGTGGTCGAACTGACGGCGGCGCGAGTGCTGCAAGGCTTCGGCGGCGCCATGATGGTGCCGGTCGGGCGGCTCGTTCTGTTCCGCAGCCTGGAGAAGACGGCGCTGATCGCCACCATGGCCTATCTGCAGGTGCCGGCGCAGCTCGGCCCGGTGCTCGGGCCGCCGATCGGCGGCTTCATCACCACGTATTTTTCCTGGCGCTGGATTTTTCTGGTCAACGTGCCGCTCGGCATACTCGGCATCGTGCTGGTGACGCTGTTCTTTGACAACCCGAAGGAGGATACCGACCGCCCGCTCGATTGGATCGGCTTTGTGCTCACCGGGGCCGCGGCGTTCTGCTTCATGTACGGCATCGAGGCGATCGGCCGCAGCGGTCACGGCGGGCTTGAGGAGGCGATCAGTCTTCTGGTGATCGGCTTCGCGCTCGGCGCGCTGTCGTTCTGGCATCTGCGCCGCGCCGAGCACCCGCTGCTCGACATTTCGGTGTTCCGCATTCCCACTTTCCAGGCGGCGATTTACGGCGGCTCGTTGTTCCGCGCCGGGGCCGGCACGCTGGTTTTCCTGTTGCCGCTGCTCCTGCAAGTCGTGTTCGGCCTCTCGGCGTTCGCCTCGGGCAGCATTACGTTCGCCACCGCCGCCGGTTCGCTGTCGATGAAAATCACCGCGCGCCCGATCATCCGCCGCTTCGGCTTCCGCAACGTCATCCTGTTCAACGGCCTGATCAGCGCTGTGACGATCGCCATGTGCGCGTTCTTCAATGCCGGAATGCCGGATTATCTGATCTTCGCACTGTTGTTGATCGTCGGCTTCTTTCTATCGCTGCAATACACCGCCACCCAGGCGATGACTTATGCGGACGTGGAGCAGCCGCGGATGAGCACCGCGACCTCGATCGCCAGCATGACCCAGCAATTGAGCCGCGGTTTCGGCATTTCCGTGGTGGCGGTGCTGCTGCATCTCTCGCTCACTTGGCGCGGCGCCGCCACGCTCGGCACCTTCGATTTCAAGGTGGCATTCGCCGGCGCCGTGCTCTTCGCGCTGTCGAGCCTGTTTTACGGCTGGACGCTGCATCCCGACGCCGCTGCCGAAGTGAGCGGCCATCGCCCGAAATCGGCGACGGCCTAGACCTCGATCCAATTCGATCGAATCGGATCAAGGACTATATTTTTGTTTGAGCATGATCTTATCCGAAAACCGGCTTTCGCTTTTCGGGATCATGCTTTCTCTAAACGGCGGTTCATGGCGCCTTGGGCAGGAAGCGACTTGTAACGTATTGCGATAAATCGACGTTGTGATCGAGGAGCTTCATCTCGACGAAGCTCCGGCTCATTGCTGCGAGGATGTCCGGATCGAAGCGGCCGTCTTTGGAAAAGAAGCCGCCCGGCATCAGCTCATCGTAGACGCGGCCGGCGACTGTCGGGGTCACGCCCAGCTTCTGTTGGGCGAACGCGACGGTTTCGCCTTTGTGTGCGCGCGCATAATCGATCGTCTGAAACCAGGCGCGAACGAAGCTGCGTACCGCATCAGGATTGCTTTGAACAAGCTTGTTGGATGCATAGATGATTTGGTTCTGAAATTTGCTGATCAGATCGCCGAAGTTCACCAGGATCTTCGCCTGTCCGCGCTCTTCGAGATTGAGCGCCGTGGCGATGTCGACGACGGCGGCATCGGCGGCGCCGGTGCGCAGCGTCGCGATGCGTGCCGCCGTGTCACCGACCGACACACGCTTGATATCGGAGGTCGGCCATTTTTCGTGCAGCGCGATCTGCGAAACCGCCCAATCGGTCAGCGAGCCCAGATTGCTCACCGCAACCGTGCGGTTGCGCAATTGATCGAGCGACTTGATCGGGCTCTGCGCCCCCACCACCAGGACCAATATTGACGGCGGGCCCGAGAGCGCCGCAACGCCGGTGAGCGGCGCGCCCTTGGCGGCGAAGGCCAGCGTTGCCCCCGAAGCGAGCGCCATATCGATGCTTCCCGCGATGACGGCCTGGACCATCTTCGCCTGGGTGATGTCGCTTACTTCGACGTCGAGACCGTTCTTCTGGAATGTGCCGAGCTTGTTGCCGTAATCGACCATGCTCAAGGCAAAATCATTGGCGACTTTCGCCACCGCAAGCTTGGTTCGCGCCGCCGCGTTCGACTGCGGACCGATTGTCAACGCGGCGAGACAAATGAAAACGAGCCAGACTTTGCGAGTCACGCAATTCTCCCGCGTTTTGCCGCGCGCGCTCGGCGGCACGTTTGCCGTCGGAGCGTGATTAGGCGTGCGCGTGTTCGCGCGCCGTCAACGGATGCCGCAGTGCGGGATTGCGCGCGGCGGCCGCGAGGTCGGCCAGCACCGCCAGCGTGATGACAAAGAAGGTGGCGCCGCCGTGCGAACGTAGCTCCTTCACGGCAACGCCATTGGGCAGGAACATATAGGTGCCTTCGCCCCAGGTCTTGCCGCCGTACTCGCACGAGCCTTCGAGCAGATAACGCAACTCGGCATCCTCCTGGACGCCCTCTGCAATGGACGCTCCCGGCAGAAGGCGCAGGAAGCTTATTGCGGTACGCGCCTCGCTGAAGGTGCCGAGGTGCTTGATCTCGATGCCCGGCCGCTTGCGGTCGGGCCAGAAGCGGAAGTTTTCGGCGAGCATCATTACCGGCTCGCGATAGCGTCGCGCCGGGAACACCAGATCGCGGCCCTCGTGTTCCTCCCAGATCGCTTCGTAGGAATCCCGGTTCTTCGGCGTGCCGTCCGGCTTGAAGCCCTTATAGACGCCGTTCTCGAACTTGCCGCCGGTTTTGAGCAGTTTCTCGTAGGTCGCGTTCATCTCCTCGTTGGACAACAGGTGCTCGCCGCTGGCGCCCTGGAATTGCAGCACCAGGCACTCGCACTGGCCCTCCTGCTTCTGTGGGCCGTAATAGGAGCCTTCCGGAAAATATCCGCACTCGCCGGCGGCGAGATCGCCGAGGCCGGTGCTCTGAACGCCCGCAAGCGTGTAGCGAATTTGATCGAAATTGTGCCGGTGGCGCGGCGTGAAATAGCCGTCGGGCACCACCGACAGCGAGTATTCCATGGTGACGCCGGGGATGCCGGTTTCGAGCGGCAGCCGTTTGCGCCGGATCATGTGAACGCGGCCGCGGCGGACCTCCTCGAAGGGCATGGCTTTGGTGTCAGTGACGATGACTTGGGGGATCGCTTTGGGCATCATTTCCTCCGGTCGTAGTTCGGATTTTGTCGGGCACGCTAGCCGGTCGCCGCGTGATCGTCCAAGATATAATCCCGATAATGATTATGCCGTTTCGGCATGGCCGCGATAGGTCTCCGAGCGCTCCGCTATTTATGTAGGCCATTTCGCGGTCGCGAAGGTGTCGCGCCGCCTGCGGTAGTATGGCGCTTAGCACCTGTCCGTTCCTCCGCTAAGCTTGCCGTTGCAGTGGAGCGGATTTGACATTCGCTGCGGCCCAGCCGCAGACGTGTGAAGCGAATGTCAAATCCCAAGCGCCACTATAACCGATAGTTGCTCGTGTCCTTTCGATTCCGAAGTTCGCAAAATGAGAGGCCGTACAATGATGCGAACTTCGGAATCGGGACACCAGGGGCGGCAATAGAATCGCTGGCGTTCAACTGAGGGAGATGGTCATGAGCCGATGGCGGGTGATGGCGGTGGCGTTAGCGGCGCTGATGGCGCTGCCAATCATGGCGCGCGCCGAAGACTATCCAACACGCAACGTCACCGTCCTGGTGCCGTTTGCTCCCGGCGGCGGCACCGACCTGCTGGCGCGCTCTTGGGCGCAGATTCTCGAGAAGAAATACGGCAAGTCGTTCATCATCGAGAACCGGCCCGGCGGCGGCACGACGCTCGCCGCGACGGTCACAGCCAATGCGAAGCCGGACGGCTACACGCTGATGCAGGGCACCAGCGGCACCATGGCGATGAATCCCACCATCTTCAAACATCTATCCTATGAGCCCTTGAAGACTCTGGTGCCGGTATCGCTCTTGGCAGGGGTGCCGTTCGTGCTGACAGTCAATCCGACATTGCCGGTGCACAGCGTGGCCGACCTGGTGGCCCTCGCCAAGAAGAGATCGGCCGAGGGCAAGCCGCTGACCTACGGTTCCGGCGGCGTCGGCGCGTTTCATCACCTCTGCGCCGAGCTGTTCAGCAGCCTGACCGGCATCACGATGACCCATGTCCCCTACCGAGGCAGCGCGCCGGCCACCTTGGCGCTCATCTCAGGCCAGGTCGACGTACTGTTCGTCGATCTCGGGCCGATGTTGCCGCAGATCAGGGCCGGAAAGGCCCGCGTCCTCGGCATCACCAGCGATAGGGCGTTTCCAACGGCACCTGACATCAAGCCGCTTGCCGAGGTCGGCCTGCCGTCTTGGCCGAACACCGTTGCCTGGCAGATGCTGCTCGCCCCGGGCGGCACACCGCAGCCGATTCTCGAAAAACTGAACAAGGACGTGAACGCCGCTGTTCAATCGCCGGAGATGAACGCGCCTCTGGAAAAGCTCGGCATGATCGGGCTCGGCGACAAGTCGCTGGCGCAGCTCGACAATTACGTGGAGTCGGAAACCGCGCGCTGGGCCAAGGTCATCAAGAAAGCCAACTTGGCGGGGACGCAGTAGCTGGCGCAGCGGTAAGCGACGCCTCGCCTTACGGCATCGGCTTGCCGACGCCGCGCTCGACGGCGCGACGCCAAATCAGATCGGCGAAGGCGATGTCTTCAAGCGCGATGCCGAGCGACTTGAACAAGGTGATGTCGGCAGGACCGCGCCGGCCGGGCACCTTTTCGGTCAGAATGTCGCCGAGTTCGACAATGTCCTGCCATTTCAGGCGGCCGGCGGCGACGAGATCGCAATACTCGCCGGCTTCGATGCGCGCCTGATCGAGGTGATCGGTGGCGCGCACGGTGGCGCGCAGCACCGTCTCGGCGTCGACTTCGCGGCGCGCGGCGGCGTTGGCGCCGGCAACGTTGACGTGGACGCCGGATTTCAGCCAGTTGGCGCGCAGCACCGGCTCCGCCGATTTGGTGATGGTGACGACGACATCGGCATCGCCGATTGCGGCCTCGCCGGACGACATGGGCTTTGCCGTGACGTGCAGTTTCTTCTCGATGTCGCGGACAAAAGCCTCGCTATGTTCGGCGGTGCGGGTGAACACGCGGACCGTCTCGATCTTCCGCACCGTGCACACCGCCGCGACCTGGGTGAAGGCCTGACGGCCGGCACCGATGACCGCAAGCGTGCGCGCGTCGGGATTGGCGAGGAGCTTGGTGGCGACGCCGCTGGCGGCGCCGGTGCGGATGCGGCCGAGATGGTCGGCCTCGATCATCGCCTTCAGCCTGCCATCGCGCGACGAATAGAGCAGCACGTGAAAGCGCCCGCCGGCGGCGCCGTAATAGGCCTTCAGCCCGAAAATCTCCGAGGCGCCCCAGGCTGCGCCCATCAGATTGAGTGCGCCGTTGCCGATCGCGGCCCGCTGCCGTGGCAGATTGACGGTGGCCGGGTCGGGCCAAGTCTCGAACAGCAGCTCAAGCGTCGCGATCGCGTCCTTGACGGTCACGAGGCGTTGCACGTCGTCTTCGGTCAGATAGAGCGGACCTTGCGGCGCCGCCTTCTTATTAACCTTGGCTTTGCTTTTCGCTGTCTGTTTGCTCGTGGCCGCCTTGCTGGCGCGTTTCTTGGTCGCAGCTTTGGCCATGGGCAAAGTCACATTCCGGCGTTGAGCACGTCGGCAATCCAGTCCCACATATAATGCACGGCGATGGTCGGATCGTCCACCTGGCAATGATGGAAGCCGCCTTCCTCGCGGGTGAAGACTTTGAGCGCCTTCTGTTTGGAGCCGACCGCGTCATAGAGCTTCTCGGCGATGGCGAGCGGTATTTGCTCGTCGCCTTCGCCGTGCAGCAGCAGAAACGGGCAGGTCATCTTCTGTGCGATGCCATCGAGGCGAAAGCCTTCCAGTATTTTGAGTGCGGAGGCCCGATCGGAAGCGCCGAGCACCCATTGCAGGTGCTCGGGCGGCACCGACAGCGACAGCACTTTGCCGGTATCGAGGGCTTCGAGGCGGCGTGCCCAGATGTCGTGATAATCCCACTGCGCGCCCCAGGCGACGCAGCAGGCGAAGCGCTGCTCCAGCGCGGCCGCGCGCGGTGCGTAATAGCCGCCGAGGCTTAATGCCATTACGCCGATGCGCTTGGGGTCGAATTCGCTCCGGGCCGCGAGATACTCGTAAACCGGTGTGGCATAGCGCTCGGTCTCGGCAATGAGCGGCAGATTGCGGAAACGCACGCTCTCGCCGTTGCCCGGACCGTCGACGATCAGGCAACCGACGCCGCGCTCGGCCAGATCGGGAACACCGTAGCCGTATTGCAGCTCCCTGGTGACGTCGAAGCCGTCGAAGAATACCATCGCCGGCGCGGGGCGGCCGTGCGTTGCTTCCGGATCGGGGTGCACGAGCAGCGCCGGCAGGCTCGTGTTCTCATACGGCACCTCCACCGGTTCGATGCGCGGGCGGCGGATGATCGCTGCGGCCTCTTTGAACAGGCTCACCGA
>JASHRW010000066.1 GCA_030037065.1 Xanthobacteraceae bacterium | reverse complement strand
GGCCCTTTGGCGCGGCGGAAGCCGTCGATATTGCCGCGGGTATGCAGATCGACCTTGCCCCACACCCCGATCGAATAGAGCGGCACCTCGATCTCGTGCAGCCGCTCGGCGGCGCAGCGCTCGCGCCAGAAATCGTCGTAGGTCGGGTGTTCGGCAATGCGCAGGTTCAGATCGTACGGCTGCTCGCGCGGATGCTCGCCGTTCGCTGGATTGCGATTGATGATCCGATTCTGGTTCCACCAATAGGAGCCGAAAAAATCTCCGAGAATGCCGCCTTGATAAATCGAGGCGCGATAGAAATCGTTCAATCCGTCGAAGGCGGCAATGCAGGCGAGCGACGGCGGTTTCTGTATAGCCATCCACCACTGCGACATGCAGAAGTAGGATTGGCCGATGCCGCCGACCTTGCCGTTCGACCACGGCTGATGGCCGAGCCACTCGATGACGTCGTAAAGGTCTTTCTGTTCGTTGTGGTCGAGCAGGCGAAATTCGCCGCCCGACTTGCCGCAACCACGCACGTCCATGTGCGCATAGACATAACCGTGCTTCTGATAGAAATCGATCGGCCCGGTCTCGCGCCAAAGAAATTGCGGAGTCGCCGGCAGACTATTGTTGTCATAGCGATACGGCGACGGGGCCAGCAGAACCGGAAACCTACCCTCGCCTTCGGGCATGTAAAGCGCGACCGCGATCTCGACGCCATCATGAACGCGAATTTTTACTTCGTTCGGCCTTGCGGGTGACATTTTTGCTCCCTGGATCATTTGTCATCGACGAGGGCATTAAGTTCAGCGGCCGCTTCGCGCGGGAACGCGGCGGCAGTGCCGACGAGCGCGATGGCGCAGCCGAGCAGCACATCCTCTAGCCGCTCGGTCAGCAGGTTGGTAATCGCGTGCGAACCGAGCAGCGTCAGGTCGTAGGCGAGCATCACCATGAGGGCAATCAGAGCGGTGTGCAGCCAATAGCGGCGGGCGAGATGATGCGGAATGAACGGTGCTACAATGAGGATAACGACGCAGATCACGGCCGCCGAATGGAACAGCATGGTGATGAGCCGTGCGGCGATCACGCCGGCAAACGTACCAGCGACTCTTTCGACGATGCGCCGGTAGCTCGCCCTGGCGTCGGCCTGCATGACGACGAGCGTAGTGACGACCACCCAGATGGTGTGCACAGGATCGAGGGTCTTGCCGATCCACATCGCCGCCACTGCAGCGCCGGAAAATGCCAGCGCGAAGCGGAGCCACCCGCCGGATGCCGCCGGCATTTGCAATGGTACCGACGGCTGCAGCGGCAGCGGTCCGGTGACCAGATGATCGATTGCGCGCGAGGCGGCGTTCAAGCCGAACACGCCGAGCAGATACCAGAACTGGTACACGGGGAAACCTGGAACGGCAGCAGCCACGGTGAAAGCCATGGCGCAGTGCCGTCCGGCAAGCAGCGGCTCGCGGCCGCCGCGCGCCGCCATGCCAACTGACAGTGTAATCGCCACGAAAACCGCCCACAGCGCCACCGCCGAGTCGCGACACAGCCAGCCTAGGACGCCGCCGAGAGCGATGGCGCCAGCGTCGAAAACCAAGAGCCGCAAGCGCCCAGGCAGCGCTTTGTCGTTGTCAGCGAAGGCGAGCAGCATGCCGACAACTGCGCCGAGCAGGGCGGCATTCGGCTCGCGGCGTAGGACGCCGACCACGACCGGTGCGCCGATGTTGATCAGAAACAGCGCCCCACGACGGATCTGCGCGGAATTGATCGAATGCCCGTTCATGACGATTCCGCAAAGCGCGGTCGAGTATCCGCGATCGGCTTTGTGCCATGCTGATTTGACGCTGTTATTGGTGGCCGATCAAGCCGGCTGCAAATTTCGGAGGCGGGTTGGAGCTTCGGCCAGCCGGCCGCTCGGAGCGCGGTCGACGGAACCGGAGCGCTGCGCCACCGATTATCGTTTTGCTGAACCACACCCAAACTTTGTGACGGCCTCCTCGATGCCCGCGCCGACAAGCTACTTGGAATTTCTCAAAAGGACATTGATCGTTGTCGCGGTCGCCGTCATTCCGGTGCTGATCTGGTATTTGTTCGGCGTGGTGCTCATCGCATTCGGCGCCATTATTCTCGCCATGCTGTTGCGGCTGGTAGCGCAGCCGCTCATGCGCTGGCTTGGCCTGCCCGAATGGGCGGCGTTGATCGTCTCCGGTCTCATCATCCTCGGCATCATCGCCGGAACCGGATACCTGTTCGGCAGCCGCATCACCAGCGAATTCCAGGACGTGATGCAGCGCACGAGCTCGGAGACCGCGGCGCTGGAAAAGAGCATGCGCGGCACGGCGCTCGGCAATTATATTTTGCAACATCTCACCAGCGGCAATTTTTCGCTCGCCGATGTTCTTCCCGGCGTCATCAAGGTCAGCACGACTTTTTTCGAAGCCGTGGTGATCATGCTGATCAGCGGCGCCTATCTCGCTGCGCAGCCGCATCTCTATAGGCGCGGACTGATTTGGCTCTTTCCACCCAGCCGGCACGTCCGCGCCGCGGAGATTTTCGACGGCATCGGCGAGGCGCTGTGGCTTTGGCTCATCGGCCAGCTCGTCGAAATGATTCTGATCGGCGCGCTGACCACCTTCTCCGTTTGGATCATCGGCGTGCCCTCGCCACTCGCCATCGGATTGATCGCCGGGATCGGCGAGTTCATTCCGTATCTCGGACCGATCTTGGCGGCGGTCCCGGCGGTGCTGGTGGCGATTACGAAGAGTCCGGAAACGGCGCTATGGACCATCCTTGCCTATCTGGTCATCCATCAAATCGAAGGCCAGATCGTCGCTCCGCTCATTCAACGACACATGGTCGCCATTCCGCCGGCTGTCATGCTGCTCGGCATCGTGGCAATCACTTATCTGTTCGGAGCCATCGCCATCGTTTTTGCCGCTCCCATCGTCGTAACCTTGTTCGCAGCCGTCAACCTGCTCTACGTGCGCGACACGCTGGGCGAGAAAACCACGCTCACGCGCAAGCTGGGTTGACCACCAGCTTGGGCCGCTTGTGCCGGATTTCGCTTTCGCAAAATCCGCGCAACGACTATTGTCTGACCCGCCTCGCACAGCCGCGCAGGCTTGCATATCCGATACACAGGAGATCCCCATGCGCATGCTTCGGCTTTCGCTGCTTGCCGCCGCGACAATCGGGCTTGCCTTTTCTTTTGCGGCCGGCGCCGGGGCACAGACCAAGGTCACCATCGGCAAGGTGATCGGCGGCGACGGCTTCCACGTCCCGACCTACGTAGCGCTTGACGAGGGCTTCTTCAAGCAAGAAGGCCTCGACGTCACGCTGGTGGAATTGCAGGCCAATGCCCAGGTCGCGGCGGTGCTCTCGGGCAATCTCAACTGCGCGCCGATCCCCTCCGGCGGTGCGCAGGCGGCGCTCAGCGGCGCCAAGATCATGTACATCGTCGGCGAATCGCTGAAATCGCAATGGACGCTGACGACGCGCCAGGACATCAGCAAGCCGGAAGACCTCAAAGGCAAGACGATCGGCCTGGGTCGCCCCGGCGGCGCCGACTACGACGAAGTTCAGGCGGTACT
>JASHRW010000444.1 GCA_030037065.1 Xanthobacteraceae bacterium | reverse complement strand
CCATGTACATGTCGATCGTGATGTTCGGCGAGCCGGGCGCCGACATTCTCTATCCCGATCCGGGCTTTCCGATCTATCGTTCGATGATCGAATATACCGGCGCGCGGCCGATTCCGGTGCCGATCCGCGAAGAAAATGGCTTCGCGTTTTCCGCCGAGGAGACGCTCCGACTCATAACGCCGCAGACGCGGCTTTTGATCCTCAACTCGCCGGCTAATCCGACTGGCGGCGTAACGCCGAAAGCGGAGATCGATAAGCTTGTCGCCGGCTTGGAGAAATTTCCCGACGTCGCTTTGATGTCCGACGAGATCTACGACCACATGGTCTACGACGGCGAGACGCATGTGTGCCTGCTCTCCTATCCGTCGATTCGCGACCGGCTCATTTTGCTCAACGGCTGGTCCAAGACCTATGCGATGACCGGCTGGCGGCTCGGCTATGCGGTGTGGCCTGGAAAGCTTTACGACTATGCGCGCAAGCTCGCGGTGAACCTCTATTCGTGCGTCAATGCTGCGACCCAATACGCCGGTCTCGCCGCGCTGACTGGCCCGCAAGACGAGGCGGCCAAAATGGTCGCCGAGTTCGACCGCCGCCGCAAAGTCGTGGTCGCCGGATTAAACAAGTTGCCAGGAATCTCCTGCGCGACGCCAAAGGGTGCGTTCTACGCCTTCCCCAACGTCAAACGGACCGGGTGGAAATCGAAAGCGCTCGCCAACGCGCTGCTTGACGAATCCGGCGTGGCGCTGATCGGCGGCCCCGACTTCGGCATTCTCGGCGAAGGCTATCTGCGCGTGTCCTATGCCAACTCGACGGAAAATATTCTGCGAGCGCTCGACCGCATGGGCACTTTTCTGGCAACCCGCAAGGCGGCTTAAAGCTCTTTTGCCGTCATGGCCGGACTTGTTCCGGCCATCTACGTCTTTGTTTACTGTGGCGAGAAAGGCGCAAATCCCGGCGCAAGGCCGGGCATGACGAGAAGGGATGCCTTCATGTCCACCACACTCTCCGAAGAGCAACGCCTGATGCGGCAATCGTGCCGCGATTTCGTCGACGACGTGGTCATTCCGTTTATTCGCGGCGATTGGCAGCGCGAATGGGTGATGACTCCGGAAGAGCGTCTGCCGGCTGAAATCCTGCAAGGCGCCGAGAAGGTCGGCATCCGCACGCTCGGCGTGCCGGAAGAGTTCGGCGGCATCGAGCTTGACCGCGCCAGCGAAGTGCAGACCTTCGCGCTGATTGCTGAAGAAATCGCGCGCGGCGATTCGGGCCTCGCCGACAAACTGGTTCAGAACTGGAAGGTATCGGTTCTCCTGCGCAACCTGGCGCCGCGGCACTTGCAGGAGAAATGGTTCAAGCGGCTCGTCGACGATCCGCAATTTCTGCTCGCCCATTGCCTGACCGAGCCGCGCGGCGCGTCGGATCGCTGGCTGCCGTATAACGTGCCGGAAGCCGCCATGCATACCCGCGCGGTGAAGCAGAATGGCGAATGGATCATCAACGGCAGGAAGCAGTTCATTTCCAACGGCTACGACGCCGGCCTGTTCGTGGTCTACGCCAACACCAATCCGGCTGTCGGCATGCTGCAGGGCACCTCGAGTTTTCTGGTGCCGCGCGACACGCCGGGCCTGACCGTCGCACGCTGCAACGAAACCGTCGGCTGCCGCTTCATGAACAATGGCGAGCTGGTGTTCGAGAACATGCATGTGCCGGCGGACCATCTGTTGGTCGAGGGTGACGCGCTCGGCAAAGCTGCGGTCTATTTCCGGCCGGGCAAGATCATCCAGGCGGCGAAGAATCTCGGCGTCGGCGTGCGCGCCTTCGAGGTGACCTCCGACTACGTGCAAAATTACGTGCAGGGCGGGCGCATCCTCATCAAGCATCAGGCGGTGGCGCTGCGGCTTGCCGACATGGCAACGCGGATTGAGGCGGTGCGTGCGCTGCTTGAGCGCGCATCAAAGGCCGTCGACGACAATGCGCCGGACGCCGACACGCTGTGCAACATGGCCAAGGTTTTTGCTTCTGAGGAAATCCTCAAAGTGGCGCAGCACGCTCTCGAACTGCACGGCGGCAACGGCGTCATGCTCGATTTCGGCGTAGAGAAGATTTTCCGCGACGCCGCGATTTTTCTGCATATGGACGCGACCGTCGATATTTCGCGCTTCAAGATCGTCAAATCGATGTTTCCGCATACGGCAGGCAAGTATGCGGGACCCGAGAATTAGGCCGTCTGCGTCAGCCGAAAGCCTGCGACGACGATGGCAAGGCCGATGAGCTGCGAGACGCTCGGCACTTCGCCGAGCGCGAGAAATCCGATCAGCAGTGAGAACGGCGGCACCAGCGACGGATAAAGTGCCGCGCGTCCCGCGCCGAGCAAGATCACGGCGCGGGTGAACAGATAGATCCCGCCGGGACCGGCGAATACTCCCTGCACCACCGCCTGCAAAAGATTCTCGTAAAAGCCGGCGGCAAGAAGGTTGGCATAGGCGAAGAATAGTATCGGCAACCCGACGAGCGACAACACGCTGGTGATTGCGGCGGCATGCATCGGCGGAATTCGCCACAGCCGCAACAGCATACCGAAAATCGCAAATGAGCTTCCGGCGGCGACGAACAAGAGATCGCCCAGGACTCCTTGCGAGCCCATGGTCCGCAGTGCCTCGGTGCCGATCACGGCGAGGCCGAGAACGATGGTCAGCGCGCCGGCGATGCGGCGCGGCGGCAGTTTTTCCTTGAGAATGAGCCGCGCCAGAATGAGGCCGCCGACCGCAGCGCACGAGGGTTGGATGATGCTGCCGTGGCCGAGTGGCACGTAGACGTAGCCGGTATAGCTCCACAGCGCGAGCGGCAACCCGCCGACGAGCGTGAGCGCAATGCCGCGGCGCCAACTCAAGCCACCGAGATCGCCGAAGCCGCTTGCGGCGACGACCGGAAGGAGCGCAAGACCGGGCCAGACGAAGCGGTGCAGCGCCAGTACCAGCGGCGACATGCCGATCAGCACGCCGTGCCGCGCAGCGACAAAACCGAAGGCCCAGAACAAAGCGGAGCCGGCGCCGCAGGCCACTCCCCACGCGGTTGCATGTTTGATCTGCGGCGGTGAAGAGTCCATCGCGAACCATAGTCCGCGGCGCTTCTGCAGGACAACACGCGATTATTCATGTCAGGCTTCGCCGGACCCGAAGTCCGGTCGCCGGCGGCGCAGTGACCTCTTCAAGCCGCGGCGTGCTATCATCGCGGCACCGTTGGCAAGGAGCGAGCGGAGGAATGACCGAGGCAAATCCGATCGAAGGCGAATTTGACTACGTGATTGTTGGCGCGGGTTCGGCCGGCTGTCTCTTGGCCAACCGGCTTTCGGCCGACCCGAACAGCCGCGTGCTCGTGCTCGAAGCCGGCGGTCGCGATAATTGGATCTGGTTCCATATTCCGGTCGGCTATCTGTT
>JASHRW010000443.1 GCA_030037065.1 Xanthobacteraceae bacterium | reverse complement strand
TGGTCGTTGGTCTTCTGCGCCACCTCGCGCACCATCTGCGCGCCCATGTTCTCGAACTTGTCGTCAAGCTCGATCTCCTTGGCGACGGTGACGCCGTCCTTGGTGATGCGGGGGGCGCCGTAGCTCTTGTCGAGCACGACATTGCGGCCCTTCGGGCCGAGCGTCACCTTCACGGCGTTCGCCAGTATTTCCACGCCGTGCAGCATGCGGTCGCGTGCCTCGGTGGAAAATCTTACGTCTTTAGCAGCCATTGCTTTGATTCCTCTCAATGTCGGATGTCGGAGTTGGGATGACGGACGACAGACGACGGACGACAGACGAAGAAAGGACGAGCAAGCATTTCCGTCGTCCGTCCTCTGTCTTCCGTCCTCCGCTTCAGGCGATCACGCCCATGATGTCGGACTCCTTCATGATCAAGAGCTCGTCGCCGTCGAGCTTGACCTCGGTTCCCGACCATTTGCCGAACAGCACGCGGTCGCCGGCTTTGAGGTCCATGGCGATCAGCTTGCCGTTCTCGTCGCGGCCGCCGGGGCCGACGGCGACAACTTCGCCTTCCTGCGGTTTTTCCTTGGCGGTGTCCGGGATGATGATCCCACCCTTGGTCTTCTCCTCGGCATTGACGCGCTTGACGACCACCCGGTCATGCAACGGGCGGAACTTCAGTTTTGCCATGATCACCCTCTGTGGCCGCTTCTGCGGGACGCGGCCTGCGTGTTGGAGAATAGGTTTTCCGTTTGTCTTCCAGCTACTTAGCACTCAGTATCGATGAGTGCCAAAAGCCGCAGCGGAGATAAGGTTTCGCTCCTCCGCTGTCAAGGCCGGGAGCCTTCATGGCTAACAAAGTGGAAAGGACGAGGAAGTAAAACGCGATTGAAAACGGACGGTTCTGACGCGCGGCGCAGAATCGGCCAAAGTGGTGGCCAAATCTGCCGGCAGAATGGCGGGCGAGGGGTCTTCGTGGGGTCTTGCGGACAAACCGACACGATAAGCTTGGGCGACCTGCTGCCGCCCGGGAAGCGTCTTCGAGGAGAAAATTCATGAGCGTACGGCGGCGCGAGTTCGGTTTGTTTGCAGTTGCGGTCGGGCTGTGGGCATTGGCGCTTGGCGGCTGCAGCACCAACACGCCCCCGGTCGAGACGCCGGCTCCCGCGCCGGCGCTTGCCCCGGAAATTCCGTCGTCGATCCGGCCGGAGGAAGTGGTCGGCCGCTGGGGCTATGGCTCCTATCACCGCCCGGAGGATTTATTGCGCACGGAAGCTGCGGCGCGCGCCGCCTGCAGCGAACCCGTGGTGATCAATCGCGGACCGAACGGCGGCGTCATGATGTATCTCGCCGACAATGCCCAATTGCAGGAACTGCAGCTCAAGGGCAGTCAGAGCGGGCAGAACTACATCGGACCACCCGGGCCACCCGGCGGAATGGAGGATCGGCAGATCGTGTCCTTCGACGGCCGCACCATGGTGCTCAAGTGGATGGACCCGGAGGTCGACGGTCGTTACGGCACCGGCGTCTATGTGCGTTGCGCCCCCGAAGGCACGACGCGCGTTGCTCCGCGGCGGCGGCCACCGCCGCCGCCGGCGCAATAGTTGTTTCGCGCCGATCCGGCGGCCGGCTTGACCGAGAGCTAACGCCGCCCGCCGAACATGGCGTCGATATCGTTCTGCGAGGCGTGGCCGCGATCGCCGTCGAGTTGCGGGCCGTAAAGCGCGTGGCCGTCATCGCGTCGCGTGGATGCCGATGCGGTCTTTATCTCCTCGAGCACGCGCGCGATGTGATCCTCGACGAACTTCAGCGCCGCCGAGACCTTGGCGATGCGCTGGCCGATCAGATCCTGAAAATTACAGGCCTCGAAGATCTTGATGACGAGGTCCTGGATGTCCTGGGCCGCTTCCTGCTCGATCCTGCCGGCGAGCGCCGCCGACAGGTTGTTGGCCACCGCGTCGATTTCCTCGGCCGCGGCGAGAATCTTTTGCGTCGCTTGCTCGCTGCCGCTCACGACGGCGTTCAGTTCGTTCTCGATGCGCGATAATGGCGGGCCCGCGTTCTCGCTGTTGCCGCCATGGGCCGCGGCGCCGCCGGCATCGTCGCCCGCTATCGCGCCGGCGATCTTATTGAGCTCCGAAGTCAAGCGCGCGACCTCGCCGTGCTCGGCCGCGGCGGCGCGCGACCCGCTCGGCGCCAAAGCCATGAGCGCGGCGCGCAGCGCGCGCATTTCACGCAGGATTTCGGCGGAACGCAGTTCGGCCTGAGCGGTCGCTTCGGCCTCTTCAAGGCGTGCGGCAGCGGTCCGTTCGATGCGGAAGACCTTGCGCGGCGCGGTCATACGCTCACCAACTGCTTCGTCACCGACCAATGCCCCGCACCAGATTAGCGTTGGCCGGCTTAATACGCCGTTCATGCCGAAGCGGCGGCGGCAAGCCCCGCTTAACCATAAGGTCGGCGCGTTCACGCAAAATAAACTGTAATTTGATGAACGATGTACGAAGACGCCCGCACGCAGGCGGTGCTGGAAAAAATTTACCAAACAGTCGAGGTTTGAGCCTGTACTCGCTGACGCGCGGAATGACCGTTCGCGCGATGTCAAGAGAGTACAGAGTTCAGCAATGCGGCGTATCTGCGTATCCGCGCTCCTCCTGGGCGCGCTTTGTGTTCCGGCTTTGGCCGATCCGTTGGCGATTATTCCGAATGCGATGAGTGCGGAACCGGCGCCTGGCGCCTCCGAGCGATCAGTACCGCCGGCTGTTGCGCCCGTTCAGGTCGCGACCGCGCAGTCCAATCTCGGCGGCGGCTTTATCCAATTTCTGTTCGGCGGCGGGACGCCCGACGCATCGGAACCGGCGCCAAGCAGCGTGGCACCGTCGTCGCAGGGCAACGCGCTGGCGACCAATCCGGACGCAGCATCCGTCGAGACCGACGAATACGGCTATCCGCCGGTCGATCCGAAATACGATCGTCAGGTCGTCGCCTATGAAACCAAAGAACCGCCGGGCACGATCGTCATCGATACCGAGGACAAGTTCCTTTATCTGGTCGAGGACGGCGGCAAGGCGTTGCGCTACGGCATCGGCGTCGGCCGGCCGGGCTTCACCTGGTCCGGCATCAAGACGATCACCGCGAAACGGGAGTGGCCGGATTGGCGGCCGCCGGAAGCCATGCTCAAGCGCCAGCCCGAACTGCCGCGCTTCATGGCCGGCGGCCCGCAAAATCCGCTCGGCGCCCGCGCCATGTATCTCGGCTCCACCGACTATCGCATCCACGGCTCCAACGAACCTTGGACCATCGGCCACAACGTGTCCTCGGGCTGCATCCGGCTGCGCAATGCCGACGTGATCGATCTCTATAATCGCGTCAAGGTCGGCACCAAGGTCGTGGTGATGTGAGGGCCCGCCCCTACGCATCATTTCCAACCAACGTCACGCCGTGCGCCGCGAGCAGGTGCGGAAAATCTTCGTCGAGAAAAAACGCGTATTCACGCTCGCGCAGGTCGGTGAGCGGGTCTAATCGAACGAGTTCGGCATCGACCTTGCCCGGGTGGCACATGACGACGCTGCCGTCCGGCAAGCCGTCGAGAAATCGTGGAAAGAGTTTTGCGTAATTGGCGCCCGCGCGGAACGCATAGGTCCCGGCAAACGCCGGATTGGTGCGCAATCCATGTGCGGCGGCGAGCCGGCGAAATCGCCGGCTCAGGGCATCGAGAATGAGTCCCTTCGGCTCGGGATTCTTGCGGATGGCGCGGCCGCATTGGCGAAGCCACGCTTGCGGAGCGGCGCGCTTGGCGACGCGCAACAGGGCTTCGCTCACCTGCGGAAACACGTGGATGTGCTGATGGCCGTCGACGTAGTCCGGCGCGCGGCCGAACGCGGCGCGAAAGGCCGCGAACTGGCCGGCGATCTCGGCTTCGAGCAGCGCCGGCTTGAGCGTTCGCGAAAGCGCGCGGCGCGCCATCGACGCGAGTGGTGGAAATGCGCCGTGGCGGAGCGGCGCAAAGCCGCTTAGGTGTGGCCGAAACGGCGCGGTCAGCGTCAAGTGCAGACCGATTGCAGCGTGACTGCCGGCGGCGTCGCGCAAAGAAGCGGCTTCCGCAGGCGAAAAAGTCGGCGTGATCACCATGACCGAGGTGGCATTGATACGCCGCCGCGCGATGAGATCGCGGATCGCGCCGCTGACCGCGGGCGAGATGCCGTAATCGTCGGCGCAGAGAATGATGTATCGGCGCGTCGATGCGTTCATTCGGCGGCAGTGCGGGTGCCGGACGCGGGCACGTCGCCGTGCTCGCGTGCTTTGACGTCCTGTTTGATATCATGCTCGGCGACGAAATAGACCGGCCGCGCTTTGATCTCGTAGAGGATCTTGCCGATATATTCGCCGAGCACGCCGAGCATGATGAGCTGCACGCCGCCGAGCACCATGACGCCGACGAACACCGAGGGATAGCCGGGTACGCTCTCCCCATAGGCAAAAGTCTCATAGGCGATCCCGGCGCCGTAAAGCAGCGCCACGACGGCGAGCAGGAGCCCGAGCAGAGTGGCAACCCGCAGCGGCGCCACCGAGAATGACGTCAGTCCGTTGAGCGACAGCCCGATCAGCGCGCGCATGTTCCAATTGCTGCGGCCGCCGGCGCGCACCTCCGGCTCGTAATCGATACGCATCTGGCGAAAGCCGATCCAGCTCGCCAATCCCTTGAAGAAACGGTTGCGCTCCGGTAGCTGGCGGAGGGCGCTCGCCGCGCGCGGCGACAACAGCCGGAAGTCGCCGGCATCCTCCGGGATCTTTGAGCGCACGCCCCAATTCAGCAGGACGTAAAACGCCTTCACGGCGATGCGCCGGGTCACGGATTCGTTTGAGCGATGCGCCTTGGCGGTATAGACCACGTCGTAACCGTCATCGAGCCAGTGCGCCACCAGCGTCTCGATGAGCTGCGGCGGATGCTGCCCGTCACCATCGATGAACACCACAGCGCCGAGGCGGGCATGATCGAGGCCGGCAAGCAGCGCCGCCTCTTTGCCGAAATTGCGCGAAAAAGAGACGACCTGGACGTCGAGACCGCTCGCCGGCAAGGCGCGGGCGATGGCAAGCGTGTCGTCGCGGCTACCATCGTCGACGTAGACCACCTCGCAGGTTAGCGCGCGGCTTTTTTTAAGCTGGTGGGCGACCTCGGTGAGGCGGGCATGGAGCCGGGCAAGCCCGGCGGCTTCGTTGTAGAGCGGCACCACGATCGACAGCCCCGCGCTCGCTGCCGCGGCGCTTGACGGCTCCGGCGCACTGCGCCGCGCCGGCATCGCCTCGCGCAACGCCGTCGCCTGCCCGGACTCGCTTCCGCTACTCATAGGCTCGGTCCCTGCCGCGCTCGATTTTAGCGCGGCCGGCCCGTCCTGTCGCGCATAAGGCTCTGCCGAAGCAAGGAAAATCCTTAAAATGGCAAAAACGGGCGGTCCTCGGGGTGGCGAAGGCCGGCGAACGTGATATGCGGGGCCAATGAGCCTCGTCGGACGCCTGCACTCTCTGCGCTTTTGGCTGCTGGACGCCTGGCGCAACCGCGCGCTCAGCCTGAAGGCCATTTCGTTCGCCCTCGTCGGCGTCGTCAATTCGCTCGTCGACTACTGCGTCTTCCTCATCGCCCGGGCCGCGCTGGCCCGATCTCCGGCGGCCGTGTCGCTGTTCGCGTCGACTGCCACCTCCTGCCGTTGCGCGAGCGCCACGACGATCGGGTTGATCGCCGCCAACATGATGTCGTGGACCGTCGCCGTCAGCGGCTCATACGTGCTCAACTCGTCGATCACCTTTGCCGCCGAGTCGGGCCGCAAGTTGCGCTGGCGCTCCTACACGATGTTCCTTGCCTCGGGCATCGTCGGCTGGCTCGCCAACACGACGGCGCTGGTATTTGCTGCGCAGATTCTCCTGCTTCCGATCTGGTTGGCGAAGGCGGTGGCTATCTTGGCGAGTTTCGTGGTTAACTTCTCGCTCTCGCACTTCGTCGTCTTCCGCGCGCGCCAGCGGCCCGTGATCGATCTAAGCAAAGACGCCTGAATCGAACGAAAGTTCGCGGCTGCGCCTACGCCGGGGCTTTCTCTCCAGCTTTGCGAACTGCGCTTGCGGCGCCGGCATTCTGTGACGCTGTGGCGCCGCCGCTCAGCGCATGGGCGCGGCTGGCGCTGGCGATTTCACTCGTCTGGTAATCGCCCCAGGCCAACACCGCGGCGAAGACGACAAAGGCCAAAGTGATGACGGAAACGACGATGATATCGGTAATCGGCATGGCTCGCTCCCTTTCGCAGCCATGATGGCTGCAAGGAGGCGAGCCGGCTTTGATCTGGATCAAAGAGCGCTGTTCGGGTCCTACAAGTATCCCGTGCCCATCTCGGCCGCGAATCTCGTCGGCTCGCCTTCCCAGACGATACGGGCGTGCTCGAGCACGTAGACGCGGTCGGCGTGCGGCAGCGCGAAGGTGACGTTTTGCTCGGCGAGCAAGACGGTGATGGCGGTGGAATGCCGCAGCTTTTCCAGCGCCTTGGATATTTGCTCGAGGATCACCGGCGCGAGCCCCAGCGTCGGCTCATCCAACATCAATAGCTTCGGCTTCATCATCAGCGCCCGCGCAATGGTGAGCATTTGCTGCTCGCCGCCGGACAGCGTGCCGGCCGCCTGCCGCTGCCGGTCGCGCAAGATCGGGAAAAGATCGAACAGCCAATCGATCTGCTCGGCATTTTCGGCGGGCGGCAAGTGCTGGCCGCCGAGGTCGAGATTTTCGCGCACGCTCATCTCGGTGAACAGCTCGCGGCCTTCGGGGCATTGCACGATGCCGCCGCGGGCGATCGACGCCGCCGAGTGGCCGCGCAGCGCTGAGCCCTGGCGGCGGATGTTGCCCGAGTAGGGGAGGAGGCCGGAAATGGTATTGAAGAGCGTGGTCTTGCCGGCGCCGTTCAAGCCCACGACCGCGACGAATTCGCGCTCATGCACGTGGATCGAGACGTCCTGCAGCGCCTGCGCCTTGCCGTATTGCACGCTGACCCGATCGACCTCCAGAAACGGCGTGGCGGTGTCGCGGAACGAGGATTCCGGGCGCGCGGCGGTCTCGATGCTGCCGCCGAGATAGACGCGGCGCACGGTCTCGTTGCGCATCACCTCGTCGGCCGAGCCTTCGGCGATGCGCTCGCCGACATACATGGCGATGACGCGGTCGACAAGGCGCGCGACGCTTTTGACGTTGTGATCGACCAGGAGAAGAGCGCGGCCGTCGTCGCGCAGCTCGCAGATCAGATCGGAGAACGCCGCGGTTTCCTTGGCGGTGAGCCCGGCGAACGGCTCGTCGATCAACAGAACCTGCGGGTCGCGCGCGATCGCTTTGGCAATCTCGATCTTGCGCAGATCGGCAAACGGCAGCGTACCCGGCCGCCGGTCGAGCACGTCACTCAAGCCTACCCGCGCGGCGATGGCGCGGGCGCGCGCGTCGGTCTGCGGGTCTGCAAACAGGCGGGTGAGCCTGTCGGGCAAAAGCGCGAGCTTAATGTTTTCCAGAACAGTTTGCCGGTGCAGCGGGCGGGAATGCTGGAACACGATGCCGGCGCCCATGCGCGCGATCTTGTGCGACGGCCAGCCGGCGACCTCGACGCCGTTGATGCGCACCGAACCCGCGTCGGGGCGTTCGATGCCCATGATGAGCTTCATCACCGTCGACTTGCCGGAGCCATTCGGTCCGATCAGGCCGAGAATTTTTCCAGCGCTGACGGCAAGCGTCATCTCCTTGACGGCGACCAAGCCGCCGAAGCGCTTGGTGAGGCCGGACACGTCGAGGTGGGCGGGCTCGGCCATGTTCAGGCGTCTTCCCGCCCGCGCGTGAGCAGGCCGAAAAAGCCGCCGGGAAACAGCAGCACCACGATCAGCGCAATGGTGAATACGACGAAATTCGAAAGGTCGCCGAGCGGACGCAGCGCCTCGCTCATGGCGATCAGGAAGATGGCGCCGAGCACGGAGCCGAGAATAGTGCGCCGTCCGCCGACGACCGCGGCGATGATGATCTGGGCGCTCACCGTAATATCGATGAAGGTGCCGACCGAAGCCGAGCCGAGATAAAATACCATCAGCGCGCCGGCGAGGCCGGAGAAGAAAGCGCTGATGATGAAGGCCGTCAGCTTGTGCTTGGTGACATTGAAGCCGAGCGCGCCCGCCTGCACGGCGTCCTGGCCGCTCGCTTGCAGGATGAGGCCGACCGGCGAACGCGACAGCGAGAACAGGACGGCGCCGCTCACGGCCATGAACCACAGCGCGATCTCGTAATTGGTGCCGTCGCTGATCGAAATCACGTCGGGGACGGTGAGCCCGATCTCGCCGCCGGTGAGGTGGGCGTCGACCACGACGAAATTTTGCAGAATCAGCACGGCAACCAATGTGGTGAGCCCGAAATAGGGTCCGCGAAGCCGCAACGCCGGCAGCGCCAGCACCACCCCGCCGATCACGGCGGCGAACGCGCCGGCGGCAAGACAGAGCCAGATCGGCGGTTGGTAGAGATTATCGAGGATGCCCGCCGTATAGGCGCCGGTGCCGACCAGAAAGGTCGGACCGAAATTGACCTCGCCGGCGAAGCCGAACAGGAGGTCCCAGGCCATCGCGAACACGCCGAAATAATAGGCAAGCGTCAACAGGCCGAGAATGTAGCCGGTCGCCCACAGCGGCAAAAACGAGGCGGCGGCAACAACGATGAGGCCGGCGAGCAGCACGCGTGTGATCGACAACGACCGCATCTATCGCCGCCCCAATAGCCCGCGCGGGCGCACATACATCACCGCGACAAGCAGCAAGAGCGCCGGAATGGTGCGATACGCCGGCGAGATCAGATAGGCGGTGATGGTCTCCAAATAGCCCACGACATAGGCCGCGATCAGCGCGCCGGAGACGCTGCCTAGCCCGCCAAGCACGACGATAGTGAATGCGCTCGCGGTCAGCGGACCGACGCTATAGGAGGAGACGCCGAGAAACATGCCGAGCAGCACGCCGGCGACGCCGACCAGGACGCCGTAGATCGCCCACACCGCGATGTAGACCCGCGACAGCTCCACGCCGAGCAGCGTGATGCCGAGCGGATTCATCGAGGCGGCGAGTACCGCTTTGCCGGCGCGCGTGCGGTTGACCAGGAGCCAGAGCAGCGCGATCACCAGCCAGCACACGACGGCGGTGAATATTTCGTTGGTCGGCGTGCGCACGCCCACGATCGAGACGACGCCTTCTACGATCGGCGCCACGGTCTTCGCATTGTTGGTAAAGAGGTACGCGATCAGCTCCTGGATCATGATGCCCCAGAGCAGCGTCGCGGTGAGGATGAAGATCTCCTTTTCCTCCTCACGGATCTTGCGCGTGCTCTGCAGCGGCCGCACGACGACGAAATAGGTGACAAGCGTGATGGCAAGGCCGACCGCAACGCCGAGCGCAGCGCCCGTATAAGGTCCGGCGTGCAAGCTGTCGCCGGCGGCCCAGGCGGCGACCACCGCAGCGACCATCAGCGCGCCGTGAGAAAGATTGAGAACGCCGGAGAC
>JASHRW010000442.1 GCA_030037065.1 Xanthobacteraceae bacterium | reverse complement strand
GCCGTGGTGACGATCAATGCGCCGGCCGATCCGACGCATGTGACCGGGCTGCTCAAGGATCAAGTCGCCGATATCGAGTTGCACGGCGAAGCTGAAGTCACGCTCGGCGGCCGAAAGTTCCGCGTCCGTCGCGCCTTCCTCGACGATATCGCCGAACAGAAGCTCACCGCGCGCATCGCAAATTTGCACAAGGCGCTCCTGGTGTTCCATTCGCCGACCGACGATACGGTCGGCATCGATAATGCCAGCCATATTTTTTTCGCCGCGAAGCATCCCAAAAGTTTCATCTCGCTCGCTGGCGCAGATCATCTCATCAGCCGATCGAGCGATGCCGCCTACGTTGCCGGCGTGATCGCCGCCTGGGCCGAGCGCTATCTCGATATGGCAGCCGACTCGCAGCCGATGGACGACACCGCGGATGGCACCGTTTTGGTACGCGAGACGCGACGCGGAAAATTCCAGCAGGAAGTCATCGTCGGATCGCATCGCCTCCTCGCCGACGAGCCGGTGTCGTCGGGCGGTATGGATTCAGGTCCTGGTCCTTACGATTACCTGCTCGCCGGGCTCGGCGCCTGCACGTCGATGACGCTGCGGCTCTATGCCGATCGCAAGCAGTTGCCGTTGCAACGCACGATCGTCCGGCTGCGCCACGACAAAATCCACGCCGCCGATTGTGCCGATTGCGAGACCAAGGAGGGAATGATCGATCGCATCGAGCGCGCAATTACGCTCGAAGGCGATCTCGACGCCGAGCAGCGGGCGCGACTTCTGGAAATCGCCGACAAATGTCCGGTGCATCGCACGTTGGAATCGGAGATCGATATTCGGACAGTGGAGGAAGGAACTATCTCCGCACCGCGGCGATGACGTCCGCAATCGCCGCGTCGTTGCCGGGCGCCATGATATGCGCACCGGCGACGCCGGGGATCGTGGACAGCTCCTCGATATATTCCGCGCACAGGCGCACGCCCTCGCGCGCGGGATCGGCGGCCGCCTCGATGCGTTTGATGTAGGCATCGGCAATGATGGTGCCGAACAAGTGCTTCTTCATCCAGGCCGCCGACTTCGCCGAGCGAAACGGATTGACGCCGATGAGGATAGCGAGCTTTTGGGCGAGCCCGGCCTGCGCGAGACGGCCGACGTAGCGGCGCACGATTCCGGCATCCATGCAGAATTGCGTCTGCACGAATTGCGCGCCGGCCTTGGCCTTCCCGGCGAGCGCGGTTGGCTGCCAGTCGGCGGGCGGATCGATCGGCACGTCGGCGGCGCCGAGAAAGAATGCGGCCTTGCCGCCGACCTTGCGGCCGGTCGGCAACGTGCCTTCGTCGCGCATGCGGCGCGCAGTCTCAAGCAGCGCCTTCGAGTCGATGTCGAACACCGGCTTGGTGTCGGGCTGATCGCCGGCCTTCGGATCATCGCCGGTCAGCAGCAGCAGATTGCGGATGCCGAGCGCGGCCGCGCCCATCAACTCGCCCTGCAGTGCGATCCGGTTCTTGTCGCGGCAGGCGAGCTGCAGAATAGGCTCGATACCCATGCCGGTGAGGATGCCGGCTGCCGCAAGCGCGCTCATGCTGGCGCGAGCACCGGCGCCGTCGGTCACGTTCACCGCGTCGGCGAGGCCGACCAGCCTCTCCGCCTTGCGCCGTAGATCGTCCGCATCGCAGGAGACCGGCGGAGCAATCTCGGCCGTCATCACGAATTTTCCGCCACGCAAACGCTCCTCGAATGTGGTCGGGCCGGAGCTGCTTCGATCGTTCATGGACGGGACTCGGTGGGTGCGGAGGCGCGGCGGGCGCACAGCGCTTATATGGTTTCCGGCAGGCCTGCAATTACCGCCTTTCCTGGACAGGAAAGCACTGTGTCTATAGAGAGTTGCACGCAATGAGCGGCGTCAACGACATCCGCGCGAATTTCCTCGCCTATTTCGCCCGCGAGGGGCACGAGATCGTGCCCTCGTCGTCGCTCGTGCCGCGCAACGATCCCACGCTCATGTTCACCAATGCCGGCATGGTGCAGTTCAAGAACGTCTTCACCGGCCTGGAAAAGCGCCCCTATGTGCGCGCCACCACCGCGCAGAAATGCGTCCGCGCCGGCGGCAAGCACAACGATCTCGACAATGTCGGCTACACCGCCCGCCACCATACCTTCTTCGAAATGCTCGGCAACTTTTCGTTCGGCGATTACTTCAAGGAGCGCGCCATCGAGCTGGCCTGGAATCTGCTGACCAAAGAATTTGGCTTGCCGGCGGAGAAGCTGCTCGCCACTGTCTATATCGACGATGATGAAGCGTATCGGCTGTGGAAAAAAATTTCCGGACTGCCCGAGAGGCGAATATTGCGCATCGCCGGCGCGGACAACTTCTGGAGCATGGGCGAGACTGGGCCGTGCGGACCTTGCGCGGAGATCTTTTACGATCACGGCCCGCACATTCCGGGAGGCCCACCCGGCAGCCCTGACGCCGAGGGCGATCGCTTCGTCGAAATCTGGAATCTCGTCTTCATGCAGTACGAGCAGCTTGCCGGCGGCAAGCGCCTCGATCTGCCGCGGCCGTCGATCGACACCGGCATGGGTCTCGAACGCATGGCGGCGGTGCTGCAAGGCACCCATGACAATTACAAGATCGATCTGTTCGGCGCGCTGATCGAGGCCATCGCCGATCTCACCCACGTCGATCCGGAAGGCGAGCGCAAGGCTTCACATCGGGTCATCGCCGACCATTTACGCGCAAGCGCTTTTCTGATTGCCGACGGCGTGCTGCCGTCGAACGAGGGCCGCGGCTATGTGCTCCGCCGCATCATGCGCCGCGGCATGCGCCACGCCGAGCTGCTCGGCGCCAAAGAGCCTCTGATGTGGAAGCTCGTGCCGGTCTTGGTGCGCGAGATGGGGCAAGCCTATCCGGAACTGCACCGTGCCGAGGCCTTGATTACCGAAACGCTCAAGCTTGAAGAGATGCGGTTTCGCCGCACGCTGGAGCGCGGTCTTGCCATCCTCGACGAGGCGAGCAACTCGCTCAAAAAAGGCGACATGTTCGACGGCGTCACCGCGTTCACGCTGTACGATACTTATGGCTTTCCGCTCGATCTGACGCAGGACGCATTGCGACCGCGCGGTATCGGCGTCGATATCGCCGCCTTCACCGACGC
>JASHRW010000441.1 GCA_030037065.1 Xanthobacteraceae bacterium | reverse complement strand
GTGGCGGCAACCCCCGAGACTGTCAAGAAGATGATCGGACTCGGCGCCGAAGTGTCCGTCGAGCCCGGCGCCGGCAACAGATCCGGCATCCTTGACTCCGATTACAAAGACGCCGGCGCCAATCTCGCGCCCGAAGCAGTCGACGGCGCCGATATCGTGCTGATGGTGCGGCGGCCCGAGGGCGCCACGTTGTCCCGAATAAAGCGAGGCGCGCTGGTCGTCGCCATCATGGACCCATACGGCCACGACGATGCGCTGCGCGCCATGGCCGAGGCCGGAATCGTCGGCTTTGCCATGGAGCTGTTGCCGCGCATCACCCGCGCCCAGGGCATGGACGTGCTGTCGAGCCAAGCCAACCTCGCCGGCTACCGCGCCGTGATCGACGCGGCCGCAGAGTTCGGCCGCGCGCTGCCGATGATGATGACCGCGGCCGGCACGGTGCCGGCCACCAAGGTCTTCGTGATGGGCGCAGGCGTCGCCGGCCTGCAGGCGATTGCCACCGCGCGGCGGCTTGGCGCCATCGTCACCGCCACCGACGTGCGACCGGCCGCCAAGGAGCAGGTTGAAAGCCTTGGCGCCAAGTTCATCGCGGTGGAGGACGAGGAATTCAAGGCTGCTGAAACCGCCACGGGCTACGCCAAGGAAATGTCGAAAGAGTATCAGGCCAAGCAAAAGGCTTTGGTCGCGGAACACATCAAGAAGCAGGATATCGTGATCACGACGGCGCTCATTCCCGGGCGGCCGGCGCCGCGGCTCGTCTCTAGGGAGATGGTGGAATCGATGCGCCCCGGCTCGGTGATCGTCGATCTCGCGGTCGAGCGCGGCGGCAACGTCGAAGGCGTCGAGCCGGATGCGGTCGCTGACGATAACGGGGTCAAGATCGTCGGCTATAGCAACGTGCCGGGCCGGCTCGCCGCTACTGCCTCGGGCCTGTACGCCAAGAATCTGTACGCGTTCCTCGAAATCCTGATCGACAAGAAAACGAAGGCGCTCGCCGTCAATTGGGACGACGAGATCATCAAGGCCACGGCGCTTACCCGCGACGGCGCGATCGTGCATCCGAGCTTTGCGCCTAAGAACGCGGCGTAACACCTTGTTCCCTCCCCCTTGTGGGGGAGGGTTGGGAGGGGGGTGGTGACGCAGAGTCTCTGCGTTGAGGCATAACCCGCTGACCCCCACCCCTAACCCCTCCCCACAAGGGGGAGGGGAACGACAGAACGGAGACTCTCATGGTCACTCTCTCGATCCTCGCACAGGTCAACACCTTGGCAGCCGCAACGTCCGGCGCGCCGGCGGCGGGAGGCGAGATCGTCAATCCTTTCGTGTTCCGCCTTTCGATCTTCGTGCTCGCCGTGTTCGTCGGCTATTACGTGGTCTGGTCGGTGACGCCGGCACTGCATACGCCGCTGATGTCGGTGACCAACGCCATCTCCTCGGTGATCGTGGTCGGCGCGCTGCTTGCGGTCGGCGTGGGGCTGGTGGGAAGCGATACCGGACCGATCTGGGCCCGCGCCTTCGGTCTCGTCGCGCTTACCTTCGCCTCGGTCAATATTTTCGGCGGCTTTCTGGTGACGCAGCGCATGCTCGGCATGTTCCACAGGAAAGAGAAGCGATGAACGCCGACATCACTGCTCTCTGTTATCTCGTCGCCGGCGTTCTGTTCATTCTGGCGCTGCGCGGCCTGTCCAATCCGGAGACCAGCCGGCGCGGCAATCTGCTCGGCATGATCGGCATGGCGATTGCGATCGTGACCACGCTCGCCTCGCATCCGCCGGCCTCGTTTTCCGCCTGGGTCCTGGTGGTGGTCGGCATGGCGATCGGCGGCGGCGCTGGCGCGGTGATTGCCCGGCGTGTGCCGATGACGTCGATGCCCGAACTGGTCGCCGCCTTCCACTCGCTGGTCGGTATAGCGGCGGTGCTGGTGGCGGCCGGCGCGCTCTATGCGCCCACCGCGTTCGGCATCGGCACGGTCGGCGCCATCCGCGGCCAGAGCCTGATCGAAATGTCGCTCGGGGTGGCCATCGGCGCCATCACGTTTACCGGCTCGGTGATCGCGTTCTTAAAGCTCTCGGGCCGCATGAGCGGCAAGCCGATCGTGCTGCCGATCCGCCACGTCATCAACATCGCGCTCGCTATCGGCCTTGTCGCTCTCATCGTCTGGTTCTTCGAAACACAGGAGCATATCGGCTTCTGGGCGATTGCCGGCATATCGTTCCTGCTCGGCGTGCTCATCATCATCCCGATCGGCGGCGCCGACATGCCGGTCGTGATCTCGATGCTCAACTCCTATTCGGGCTGGGCCGCGGCGGGCATCGGCTTCACGCTGGAAAACACCGCGCTGATCATCACCGGCGCGCTGGTCGGCTCCTCGGGCGCTATCCTGTCCTACATCATGTGCAAGGGCATGAACCGCTCGTTCATCGCGGTCATCCTCGGCGGCTTCGGCGGCGAGGTGGCGGGTCCCGCCGGCGGCGCCGAACAGCGGCCGGTGAAACTCGGCTCGGCGGAGGACGCCGCCTACATTCTGAAAAATTCGTCGAAGGTCATCATCGTGCCCGGCTACGGCATGGCGGTGGCGCAGGCCCAGCACGCGCTGCGCGAGATGACCGACAAGCTCAAGGCTGAGGGTGTCGAGGTCAAATACGCGATTCATCCGGTGGCCGGGCGCATGCCGGGGCACATGAACGTACTGCTTGCCGAGGCCAACGTGCCCTATGACGAAGTCTTCGAGCTGGAAAACATCAATTCCGAATTTTCCCAGGCCGACGTCGCCTATGTGATCGGCGCCAATGACGTGACCAATCCGGCCGCCGAGGAAGACAAGACGTCGCCGATCTACGGCATGCCGGTACTGCAGGTGTGGAAGGCCGGCACGGTGATGTTCAACAAGCGCTCGCTCGCCTCCGGCTATGCCGGCATCGACAATCCGCTGTTCTATCGCGACAACACCATGATGCTTTTGGGCGATGCCAAGAAAATGACGGAAGAGATCGCCAAGGCCGTGTGAGGGCCGCCGCGGATGAGTTCGGAGAATACTCCGCCCCAAAAAACGGCTGCCCCGCGGCGCGCCAGCCGCTGGTCCCCGCCAACTTCATCGCCGACCGGCCCCTACCGCCTGATCTTCCGTATCCTGGGCATCCCGGTGCTCGCGGTAGCCGGCGTCATTTTCTATCGCGGCCTGGAAGCACATTTCGTGTTGCCGGCGTGCGATTCAGGTCGCGCCAAACAGACCCTATCGAAGGTGCTCAAGGAGCTGAAACTCGAGCCGGTGCGCTACGCGCCGATCAAGACGATTTCGTCGAGCAAGGAGAGAGTGGTTTGCAACGCGGTCATGCCGCTGCCGGATGGCGCCAATGTTGTCGCCGACTACACATTTTATTGGCAGGGCAGTAAGGTCAACATGCACTATACGGTCCGTCGCGAGGCGGCGAAGGGTTGATTGCTCGACCCAATGGAACTCGCGTCCGATTTCCATCTTGATGTTCCGTGGATCGCCCAGCTTTAGCTCGCATCGCCAAGAAGCTCACTCCAGCCAGGCCGCTCGCGTGGATGGCGCGTGTCGGCTACTCGGCCCGCGGATTGGTGTTTCTGATGATCGGTGTATTCGCTCTGCTCGCCGCGGGGGGTGCCAACGATCGGCCGCAGGGCGTACGCGATGTCCTGCAAAGAATCTTCGAACATCGGTTCGGCGGGCTCCTGCTTTGGGTTCTCGCGCTCGGGCTCGCTTGCTTTGCCGGCTGGCGTTTTCTGCAAGGCATTTTTGACGCCGACCGCCACGGCGACAGCCTTTATGGTCTGGCGCGCCGTGCCGCGCTCGTCTGCAATGGCGCGTTCTACCTCGGACTTGCGGTGGCGACGGCAAGCATCACTGTTGAGGTCCGCAGAGTCCGTGAAAACGAGGCGGCGCGCGACTGGACGGCATGGCTGATGGCAAAGCCGCTCGGCCGCGCCGCCGTCGCTCTGATTGCTGCCGGGTTCGTCGCCACCGCTATCGGAATTGTCGTGAAGGTTTTCCGCCAGCCGTATCGGCGGCGCATTGATCCAAGCAAGGTGCCGTTGTCCTTTGCCGAGACGTTCGCCAGCTTCGGGCTCCTCACCCGCGCGGTGGTGTTTCTGATGATCGGCGCGTTTCTCGGCTTTGCGGCCTATGACGCCAACTCGAGAGAGGCGGTCGGTCTGTCCGGCGCGCTCGTCGCACTCCAGCATCAACCCTATGGCAATGTCCTGCTTGCCGTCGCCGGCCTCGGCCTGATCGCTTTTGCAGCGTTCGAGTTCATCGAAGCCTTGGCGAGGCGGATCGACATCCCGTGATCGCCGCATGGCGGCGCCACGAACGATCGTGCTCAGCGCGCCCGCTCCTGTGGGCGCCACACCAGCAGCCGTCGCTCGATGAGCAGAACGGCGTAGTACATCACCATCGCGATGATCGCCATGACGAGAAGTGCCGTGACCGCGCCCGTCATATCGATGACGTTCAGCGAATTGGTGATATACCAGCCGAGGCCGGCGCTCGCGCCGACCAGTTCTCCCACCACCGCGCCGGTCAGCGCCAGACCGATCCCGATCTTGGTGGCGGCGAGCAGCCATGGAATCAGCGACGGGATCGTGACATGGCGCAGCATCTGCCATCGGCTCGCGCGCATGCTGCGCAATGCATCGACAAGGTCGGGATCGATGCTTTCGATCCCTTCACGGGTGTTGAACAGCACGACGACAAAGACAATCGAGACGGCGAGCAGAACTTTCGACAGAATACCGATGCCGAACCAGACGACAAAGAACGGCCCCAGCGCCACACGCGGCAGGCCGTTGATGCCGATGACGTAGGGGTCAAGCATGGAAGCGGCAAAGCGCGAGCGCGCCATCAGTACGCCGCCGCAAATCCCGACCGCCAGCCCAAGCAATAGGCCACCGAAGGTTTCTTCCAGGGTCGGCAATAGATTTTGCCAAAGGTCGCCGTTGCCCGCGATTGCGATCAACCGCTCGACCACGAGCAGCGGCGAACTGGCGAGCGCGCTCATCCCGGGGATGGTGCTTGCCACGATCTGCCAGCTCACGATCAGGGCAAGCGCAAGAAGCCACGATGCGAGACGGGGAGCGACGCTTGGGCGTCCCGCGGTTTTTCCCTGGCCGGACACGGCTTCTTCGCTCACTGGTCCACCTCCCGCGGCGCCGGCAGCGCCTTCCAGACGCGGCGTTGCAGATCATCGAAGCCGACGGCAAAGCGGCTGGCATGATAGTCGCGCGGGCGCGGCAGCGGAACCGCGATTTCACATTCGATTCGTCCGGGACCATGGGACATGACGAGCACGCGGTCCGCCAGAGCGACAGCTTCCTCGATGTCGTGGGTCACGAACACCACCGTTTGCTGAGATTCCGCAAGCAGGCTGAGAAAGAAGTTGCCGACATGGATACGGGTCTGTGCATCCAGCGCGCTGAAGGATTCGTCCATGAGGAAGAGCGCCGGATCGTAAGCAAGCGCGCGAGCGATGGCGACACGCTTTCGCATGCCGCCGGATAGTTGCCCGGGAAACAGCTCGGCGGCATTTTCCAAACCAACATGGGCGAGCAAAGTCCGCGCCCGCTTGCGCGCAGCGGTGACGGATGCACCGGCGAGCCGGAGCGCGAGCTCGATATTGCCGCTGGCGGTGCTCCAGGGCAGCAGCGCGTCGGTCTGGAAGACGAAGCCGACGCGCGTTTCAGGACCGCTGCCGAACGTCACGTGGCCGGACGTCAACGGCACCAATCCGGCGATCGCCTTGAGCAGGGTCGACTTGCCGCAGCCGCTGGGGCCGACGATCGCGACGAACTCGCCCGGCGCCACCGAAAAGCTGACATCGCTCACCGCCGGCACGCCGGATTGCTGTCGCGCGCCGCGCTGTCGGTAGCGCACCGAGACGCCGGTCACGGCCAAGCTGCTGCGGCTCGCATCCACGGCCGTTTTCGGTGCGAGCGTCTACGCGTGGGGAGCGTTTTGCGTCAGCGACTCGTAACTCGGGAAATTGCCGGTCGGGAAGTCGCCCGAATTCAACAACACGTCCTTGCAGGCGTCATAGAGCTCGCGCGTAAACCGCGTCTCCTTCCATTCATCCTTCATGTAGAAATCCAACTCGGATTTTAGGACGTCTTGCGACGTGCCTTGACCCCAGAATTTCACCGCCGCGGACAGCGTATAATCCGGATCCGCGTACATGCGCTGAACGGCCTCGTTGTAAGCCTGCATGAACAGCCGGAGCGGCTCGGGGTCTTTCTTTACTTCGTTCGTGCGCACCATGAATACGTTCTGCGCGTAGCGATAGTCGCGAAAATCGAACACCATCTGCACTGAATGCTGGCTGAGGCCTTGATCGAGCGCCGGGCTGAACACCGTTCCGGCCGCCACGGCGCCGCGTATAATACCCTGCAGAATGGTCGGCGGCGGGCCTAGCGGCACCAGGCGCACGGCGCTCAGATCCATGTGGGCCTTGGTCTTGAGCGCCCACTTCAGCACCACCTCGCTGGCCGCGCCGGCGCCGGTAATTGCGACATTCGTGCCCTTCAGGTCGTTCAACGCGTGATAAGAGGATCCCTGCTTGGCGACGAGTGCGTACAGCATGTTCGTCATGTTGGTGCCGATGATCGTCACTCCGCCGGGAACGGCATTGGCTTGCGCCAGACGCAATGGCGTATCGGCGCCGACCATGGCGATGTCGCCGGTGCCGCCTTCGAACTCGGTAGCCAATCCGCCGCCGCCGGTGACGGTGACAATCTTGACATTCAGATTCAGCTTGGGCGCGAAGTCGGCAACGGCGTTGCGCAGCGGAAGATCAAAGAAGCCCGGAGTCGATTCGAGGACGGTTATGTTATAGGGCGGTGCAGCCTGAACCCTTGCGGCGGCCAATGCTGCCATAGTCCCAATCGTCAGACTCGCGACCAAGCGCGTGACACGACACCGCCTCATCTGTTTCTTCTCCCTCGGCATTTCTTGTTGGTTCCGCAGTATCGCGTACCGCGGTAAGAGTGACAAGGCAGCGGGCTTTGTGGGCTGCGTCCCAAGAAGTTAAGCTGACGATTGCGCGTTAACGCGCGTCGGGCTTGCCGTATCCGCCCGCCGTCGGCGTCTGGATGATGATGGCTTCGCCGGCGTCCACCATTGTGGCGTCGGCGCCCTTGAGCCGGTCCATCCGGCCGTCCTTACGGCGTACCCAATTTTCGCCGATCTGGCCGTGCTCGCCGCCGGCAAGGCCGAACGGCCGCACGCGGCGATGGCCAGAGAGGATAGTGTATTCCATCTTCTGCAGAAACCGGATGGTGCGGATGACGCCATCGCCGGCACTCCATTGGCCGCGCCCGCCGGAGCCCTTGCGGATGTGGAAATCCTCCAGCACCACCGGGTAGCGGAATTCCAGAATCTCCGGATCGGTCAGCCGCGTGTTGGTCATGTGCGTGTGCACGGCGTCAGTGCCCGGGAAGCCGGGACCGGCTGGCGAGCCGGAGCAGATCGTCTCGTAGTATTGATATTGGTCGTTACCGAAATTGACGTTGTTCATCGTGCCTTGCGCCGCTGCCATGGTGCCGAGCGCGCCGAACAGCGTGTCGGTGACCATTTGCGACACCTCGACGTTGCCGGCGACCACCGCCGCCGGATAGCGCGGCGCCAGCATAGAATTCTCCGGGATGACGATGTGGATCGGCCGCAAGCAGCCGGCATTCATCGGGATGTCGTCGTCGACCATGACACGGAAGACATAGAGCACCGCGGCGCGCGTCACCGGCTCCGGCGCGTTGAAATTGGTGCCCTGCTGCGGCGAGGTGCCGGTGAAATCCACCGTCGCCTCGCGTTCTTTCTTGTCGACCGTAATCCGCACGGCGACCACGTTGCCCTGATCCGCCTCGTATTTGAACGCGCTGTCATGCAGCCGGTCGATCACCCGGCGCACGCTCTCATCGGCATTGTCTTGCACGTGCCGCATGTAGGCGTGCACAACGGGCAAACCGAATTCGGCGACCATCTTGCGCATTTCATGCGCGCCCTTTTCGCATGCCGCAATCTGCGCTTTGAGGTCGTTGATGTTCTGCACCGGGTTGCGCGCCGGATATTTGGCCTTGGTGAGCAGGTCATAAAGCGCGGCTTCGCGGAATTTGCCGCGATCAACCAGCTTGAAATTGTCGATGTAGATGCCTTCCTCGTCGATGGTAGTGGCGATCGGCGACATCGATCCCGGCGCAATACCGCCGATGTCGGCGTGATGGCCGCGCGAGGCGACCCAGAACAAGATAGATGACGGAGAACGGACGACGGAGGACGGACGGGCGGCGCGCTTATCCGTCGTCCGTCGTCCGGCATCTGTCGTCCGCGAAGCAAAGACCGGCGTGCAGACGGTAAGATCGGGAATGTGGGTGCCGCCATTGTACGGCGCGTTGATCAGATAGGAATCGCCGGGTTTTATCCTGCCCCGGTTCTCGCGGATGATGGTTTCCACCGCCCGATCCATCGAGCCGAGATGCACCGGCATGTGTGGGGCGTTGGCGACCAGCGAACCATTCGGATCGAACACGGCGCAGGAAAAATCGAGTCGCTCCTTGATGTTCACCGAATACGCGGTGTTCTGCAGCGCCACGCCCATCTGCTCGGCGATCGACATGAACAGGTTGTTGAACACTTCCAGCATCACCGGATCGGCGCGGGTGCCGATGGCGCGGACGCGCTTGAGCTTTTTCACCCGGCGCAGCACGAGGTGATTCTTCGCTGTCAGCTCGGCCTGCCAGCCGTGCTCGATGACGACTGTTTGATGCGGCTCGATGATGATCGCCGGCCCCTTTACTTTATGACCGGGTGACAGCGTCTGGCGCGTATAGACGAGCGCGCGCTGCCATTGGCCGTTGGAGAAAAAGCGCGTGCGACGCGCTGGCGCCGGAAGCTTGCTCCGCGTCGTCTTGCGCGCCTTTTCCCTAAATGTCGCTCCGCCGCCGACCGCCTCGACCGACACCGCCTCGATCACCATTTCTTTGCTGCGATCGACGAAGCCGAACTGCGCCTTGTGGGCACGCTCGAAGGCGGATTTCATTTTTTCGAGAGGCACGAGTTTCACTTCCCTCTGGAAGGGGGAGGTCGCCGGCCGCAGGTCGGCGGGAGGGGGTGATGCAGCGGCTTGGCTTTTCACCCCACCCCGACGCGTCGCTCTGGCGACGCGTCGACCCTCCCCCTCCAGGGGAAGGTGAGTGGGAAGCCCACCCGCTTCAACAATCAGCGGCGTGTCGGTGCCGGCGTAGCGGATGAGTGCGCGCACGAAGAGCTTGATCTTGTTCGGCGCGATGCCCTGGCTCTCGACTTCGACGATCGCATCCTTCGCTAGTTCGCCGGCGACCTTCGCAAGCGTCATCCGCGCTTTTTCGCCGAAAAGCTCTTCGATCGCCTGCTGCCGCACGCTGCGGATGTCGGCAAGCCCCATGCCGTAGGCCGACAGCAAAGACGACAGCGGATGGATCAATACGCTCGTCATACCGAGCGCGTCGGCGACCAGGCAGGCGTGTTGTCCGCCGGCGCCGCCGAAGCAATTGAGCGCATAGCGGGTGACGTCATAACCACGTTGCACCGAGATCTTTTTGATCGCGTTCGCCATATTCTCGACCGCGATCTTGATGAACCCGTCGGCGACCTGTTCGGCGCTGCGTCCGTCGCCGATCGCCTTTGCCATGTCCGCGAAGGCCGCACGCACGTCGTCGGCGTCGAGCGGCTGGTTTTGCTGCGGTCCGAAAATTTTCGGAAAGAAATCGGCAATGAGCTTGCCGACCATGACATTGGCGTCGGTCACGGCGAGCGGGCCGCCGCGGCGATAGCATTTGGGGCCCGGATTGGCGCCGGCCGAATCCGGCCCGACGCGAAAGCGCGCGCCGTCGAAATGCAGGATCGAACCGCCGCCGGCGGCCACGGTGTGAATGAGCATCATCGGCGCGCGCATGCGCACGCCGGCAACTTCGGTTTCGAAGGCGCGTTCATAATCGCCGGCGTAATGCGACACGTCGGTCGAAGTGCCGCCCATATCGAAACCGATCAGCCGGGAAAACCCAGCCGCGCGTCCAGTCTCGCCCATGCCGACGACGCCGGCCGCCGGTCCCGACAAGATCGCATCTTTGCCGCGAAACAATTCCGCCGCCGTGAGCCCGCCCGACGACATCATGAACATCAGCTTTGTCCCTCTCCCCGCTTGCGGGGTGAGGTGATTTCCACGCAAATCCCCCGCCACTTGCTCCACATACCTGTGCAAAATTGGCGAGAGGTAGGAGTCCACCACCGTGGTATCGCCGCGGCCGATGAGCTTGATCAACGGCGAGACTTCGTGGCTGGCGGACACTTGCGCAAAGCCGAGTTCGCGCGCCGAGGCGGCGACGCGTTTCTCGTGATCGCTGTAACGATAAGCGTGCATAAACACGACGGCGACGGCGCCGATGCCGTCGGCCTTGGCGCGCTCAAGCTCGCCGCGCACGGGGCCGAGTTCAAGCGCCCGCTCCACGGTGCCGTCGGCGCGCACGCGCTCGTCGACCTCGATGACGCGCTCGTACAGCATGTCCGGCTTGATGATGTGCTTGGCGAAAATCTTCGGCCGCGCCTGATAGCCGATGCGCAGCGCGTCGCGAAAGCCCTTTGTGATCAGCAGAAGCGTACGCTCGCCCTTGCGTTCGAGCAGCGCATTGGTGGCGACGGTGGTGCCCATCTTCACGGCGCCGATGCGTTCGCTCGGAATCGGCGCACCCGGCTCGAGACCGAGAAGATGGCGAATGCCCGCCACCGCGGCGTCGCGGTAGGCCTCGGGGTTTTCCGACAAGAGCTTGTGAGTAAGCAGCGCGCCATCGGGCCGCCGCCCGATCACGTCGGTAAAGGTGCCGCCGCGATCGATCCAGA
>JASHRW010000440.1 GCA_030037065.1 Xanthobacteraceae bacterium | reverse complement strand
GCGATCGACGTAGAGCTTCCAGTTGCCCGGTGGCGGCTGGTGCCCGGAGAGCCAGGTGCCGGTCACCCTGCCCTCCCATTCGACGGGCAGAACCATGCCGCGCAGGAATTTCGCCGCCATCTGCGGCGCGCTCCAGGCGATCACTGTGTCCGACCCGGTCTCCCACCAGGTGTCGCCGGGACAAAGATCGCGCGCCGACTCGATGTCCTGCTGGACGTTGAACGTACCCTCAAGGAGGCAACGGATGCCGGGCCCCGGATGCTGATGGCGGTCGGCGATGCGGCCGGCGGCGCTGACGATGCGATCGAGCCGGAACAGCCAACGCGTGCCCTCAGACAGCGCGAGGCTGGTGATGATCCGCGACATGCGAAGGCGCGACAGAACGCCCGTGCCCTCGTGCAGGCGCGGCGGCCCATTGGGCGGCGCCAATTCCCAGCGCCACAGCTCGCTCCAGCCGCCGGCCGATTTCAGCGCAAGCGGCGTGTCGCAATAGGCCGCCTCGTCGGCGCTCATCAATTGATTGTTGATGGCGACGCGGCCATGCCGCACGTAGAGCAGGCGATGCGCAGGCGGCAGGGCCGACGCCGTCGCGCCGTCGACGCCGATCTGGTCGTGGTAGAAATTAAGGGCAAACGGCATGGAGACTCTCTAACCCCATTGCGAATCGGATTGACTTTCTGGTGCGGCACCTGGAAGCTTTAGTTGGCGCCATGCACCGGTCCGCCGCGGCAAAGGAACGATATGTCACTCATATACCTCTATTTTGTATTGGCAATTCTCGTCGCGATGATTGCAACTTTGCGCCGCCGCAGCTGGTGGCGCTGGCTGCTCATTTCACTGTTCGTCACGCCGCTGATCGCCGGTCTATTGGTGATGGCTTTGCCGCCCAATCCGCGTGCGCTCGCCGGGGTCGAATTTCCTCCGGGTGCCGCGCCGGAATTCGAAGACCTTCCTGCCGATTGCACCATTCGCATCATCCGCATGTCCGGATATTTCGACCGATTCAGGCCGTATGAAATTTTCGTCAATGGCATACGCGCCGGGATCGTTCCGCACGACAGCGTGGTCGATTTTGAAGTGCCGCATGGCGAGCTTGTCATAGAGGCAAGAGCCGATCGCGGCGGAAGTCGTCCGCTGTTGATTGAAGCCGCGCCGGGACAGCGAACCGACATCTACCTCGCCAGGCGGAGCGGACGCTTGCGCGCGCTGTGGGCGGACTTGTTCGGCTCCGGAAACTATCTGGCGCTGAGGCTACGCCCCGCTGCGCATCGCTAGAGCGTAATCGCTTCATATTGAATCGATTGACGCTCTGGCATACTGGTGGAGCATGATCTTTTCGGAAAACCGGTTTCCACTTTTCCGGATCATGCTCTGGGCGAAAGATCGATTTATCACACGGTACGCGGCGGAACTTCCGTGAAAATCCACGGCAGCAACGGCAAGCACACCGGCCAGCCGCAGCAGCCAGCTACGGAAGAAATTGCGGTACGAGGCGTGATCGCCAGTTAAAGCTTGGTCGTCTGCTGGGTTACCGGCTCGCCGAGGCCGTCGCGGTTGTAGATGTCTTCACGGAACTGAACCACGCCGTTGGAGGCGGACCAGGCCGTGACATAGACCCAGTGCAGCGGCACCGGCTTCGCCAGCCGCGCGTTGACCTGGTTGCCCGATTCGATCGCCTGGTCGATCGCTTCCGGCGGCCAACCTTTGGTCTCGTCAAGCAGCCAATAAACCAGTTGCCGCACGTTCTGCACGCGGCAACAACCGGACGAATCCCAGCGGTAATCTCCGCCGAATAAATCCTTTTCCGGGGTATCATGCATATACACTCCGTAGGGGCTGGGAAAATAGATACGGATATGGCCTAACGAGTTGAAATCCCCCGGATCCTGCCTGAACGTGTAATGGACCGCGTCTTCCGAATACCAATTGATCTGCGAGGGCTGCAGCTCGTTATGGTGCACATCGTAGATGCGGATGTGATTTTTGGTCAGATAATCCGGCTCCTTCTCCATGATCGGAATCAAATCCTTGCGGATGATCGATACCGGCACGGTCCAATAGGGATTGAAGTTGATCTCGATGATCTTGCTGTTGACGTCGGGCGACGGCCGGGACGGCCTGCCCACCACCGCGGTATGGCGCGACACCGCGAGATCGTGTTCGATCGCTTCGACGCGCGCCGCCGGGATGTTCACGACCACGTAACGCGGTCCAAGGTTGGTGGTCAGCGTCTTCAGCCGCGAAATGTTGAGCTTGAGTTGATCGCGCCGCGTCGCAGCCGGCACGTTCATGGCATCGAGCGTTGCCGCGCGCAGAATGCCGTCGGGAGCGAGCCCGTGGCGCACTTGGAACCGGCGCACCGCCGCCTCCACGTAGGAGTCGTAGATATCGTTGCCGACTGCATTCGGATCGAGATCGCCGGAAACCAATAACCGCTGGCGCAGATCGACGACGCCGGGATGACGCATGCCGAGATGCAGTTCGTCGACCCGCGGCACTTGCGGCCAGCCGCCGCGCGCAACGATATCGTCGTAGGCCTTGACGGCTTGCTGGGTGATTTCCGCGGTCTGCGGCGACAGCGTGGGCGCCGTCGGCTTGGGCATGCGGATTGTGCGGGAGGCTTGGTCGAAGGTTTGCCCAAAATCGTCATGCTGGCTGTCGTCCATCAGGGCAGCAAGCGGGTTGGCGGCCGGATCAGAGGAATCTGCGGCGGCCCGCCGCGCCGCCGCGCCCGCTACGGCAAAGGTCGCTGCACCGGCCATCCGGCGCAAAAATCGCCGACGGTCGGGGTGCTTTTCCCCGCACCGATCGTTTGTTTCGCCCATGTCTTGCGTCCTTGGAGCGTCCATCCGTTGCGCCAGACTGCCAAAATGGCGGTTATGCGATGCCGCCCGATTGAAAAATAGCACGGCCGGGCCGTGAGCCAAAGGTATGGCCCAGGCCCGACTCCGAAGCGCCGGACCGTCAACGACAGCCTGGGCGGTTTTATGACGGGGAGCGGACATATACGTTAAGGGACATCGCGCCCAGTGTGGCGGTTCAGAAGTCCGCATCATTGTTGCCGCGAACTCGTTATGCGGACTTCTGAACCAAAGCCACACCAGATCAATAAGTTGCTAGTGTCCTTCGATTCCGAAGTTCGCAAACGAGCTTGCCGCCCAATGATGCGAACTTCGGAATCGGGACACTAGCCCGGCGTTGTGGCGCAATCCGATCAGCCG
>JASHRW010000439.1 GCA_030037065.1 Xanthobacteraceae bacterium | reverse complement strand
CCCGCGATACTTAATGAGCCGGGAGACGAAAAGTTCCGACTGCACGCACTTCGGTTTCGTCGGCTGCTATCCGGTCGGGCATGTCCACGTTCAGGAAATGGACGCCGCGCGTCAGGCGCGGCCTTGGCGGCGTTCCGCCGCTGGCGGTGTCCTGCGCCGTGGTGATGCCGGACACCACTTCGACCGCGATGCCGGCGGCGCGGCAGGCGGCAATCTCGTCGTCGGCGCGGCCGAAAATCATCGGGTCGCCGACCTTCAACCGCACCACGCGCCGCCCGGTCTTGGCGAGCGAAATCATCAGCGCGTTGATGTCGTCTTGCTTGCATGACGGCGCGTGACCGGTTTTGCCGACCAGCATTTTTTTCGCCTCGCGGCGCGCGAAATCGAGAATGTCTATTGAAACGAGATCGTCGAACAGGATTACATCGGCCGATTGTAGCGCGCGCACGGCGCGCAGCGTGAGCAATTCAGGATCGCCGGGACCGGCGCCGACGAGAATGACCGAACCGGCCGCCGGTTCATCCGGCGTCGCGAGCAACGCATCGAGGTCGGCTTTGGTCGGCGCTGCATCGGGCGCGGCAAGTGCGCATCGGGTAAATCGCTCCCAGAAATTGCGGCGACGACGGAACGGCAATGCGAGCGCCTGCACGCGCGGGCGCCAATTGCACGCGGCTTGCGCCCACCGCGCAAAGCCCTTTGGGATCAGCGCTTCGATCCTGGCGCGAATGGCCTGGCCGAACACCGGCGCGGCGCCGCCGGTCGAGATGCCGATGACGAGCGGCGATCGATTGACGATGGCGCCGAAGGAAAAATCGCAGAATGCCTGGCGGTCAATGACGTTGACCGGCACACCGGCGGTGCGCGCGGCGACGGCAAATGCTTCGGCTTCGTCATCGTCGGTGCAGTCGGCAACGGCGATGGCCGCGCTGATGAAATCGTCGCCCGTCCAGGCGCGCTTATGAATCGTGATGGGGCCGTTCGGCGGTGCGCCGGCGAGGGCCTGCATCTCTCGTTCCGGGGCTACGGCGTAAATCTCGACGCGCGCGCCGGCGGCTGAGAGCAATTCGGCTTTCCATGCGGCCGCGGCCGTCCCGCCGCCAACGACGGCGCGCTTGTTATCGAGCGCGAAGAACACCGGCAGCGCCGCCAGCTGACCGATGCGCGGTGTCACGACGCTGCGGAGCGAGCGGTCGGTGGTCGTCATACGAGGTTTCCTAATAAACATCGGTCTGATAGCGGTCGCGCGTTTTCAGTTCAGTGAGAAATTGCGAAGCTTCGGGCGGCGTGCGGCCGCCATGTTCGGCGACGATATCGAGAAGCGCCGCTTCGACATCCTTGGCCATGCGCAAGGCGTCGCCGCAGACGTAAATATGGGCGCCGTCCTCAAGCCACGTCCACAGCTCGCGGCCGGCCTCGCGCATGCGGTGCTGCACGTAGACTTTCTCTTTGCCGGCGCGCGACCAGGCAAGCGACAGACGAGTCAAAAAGCCGGCCGCGTGCATTGCGCTCAGTTCGTCCTCGTAGAAGAAATCGTGCCGGCTGCGCTGGTGGCCGAAGAACAACCAATTGCGCCCGATAGCGCCGATAGCCTGCCGCTCATGCAGGAAGGCGCGAAACGGCGCGACGCCGGTGCCGGGTCCGATCATGATGATCGGCGTTGCCGGGTCGGCGGGCAGGGCGAAATGTTGCGCCCGCTGGACGTAGACTTTCATCTTATCGCCCGGCTCGATACGGCCGCCGAGAAAGGTCGAGCAGACGCCGTGGCGCACGCGGGCGCCGATCTCGTAGCGCACGGCGTCGACAGTCAGCGAAACCCGGCCGGGGCTCGTCTTCGGCGATGACGCGATCGAATAAAGCCGAGGCTGCAGCGGATCGAGCGCTTCGATGAACGCCTCGGGATCGGGTCTGATGCGCGGGAATTTGTGCAGCGCCGCGAGCACGTCGAGGGTGGCGGCATCGCCGTCGGGATCCTGGCCGGCGGCGAGTTTTTTTGCCTTCTGCTTCCGCTCGCCTCCGGTCATGTGCGAAATCAGTTCGAACAGCATGTCGGGCGCGAGCGACAGCGACACGCCGTCGGTCAGCTCTTGGCGCAGCGTGCGGTCGCCGATCGGAAAATCCGCCGGCATGTCGACGGCGGCAAGCACGGCGTCGACCAGTTCGGGATCGTTGGCGGGAAAAATCCCGAATGAATCGCCGACGGTGTAGTCGAGATCGCTGCCGGCAAGATCGATATCGATGTGCCAGGTTTCCTTCTGCGAGCCCTCCCGGTTGAGCCGCCGGCGCGAAAGAAACGTTGCAGTAACGGGCTTTTCGCGCGAGCGGCCGGGCTCCGCGCGCGGCGCTGGTGCGATTCGCGGCGGCGCGATAGGTCTCGCAGGGACTGCTGTTGGCGGAGCCGCGGTCGGTGCCGGTGGATCTTCCAGTTCCTGATAGAGCTGTTTGAGCATGCGGGCGGTTTCTTTGCCGCCCGGAACGCAGAGATTGAGCCGCTTCTCCGATTTGGCAAACAGCGCATCCGCATAGTCTTTGCAATTGTAGCCGCACTGACCGCAATCCTGTTGGCCCATCGCCGCCATCAGTCGCCGCGGCAGTGCTTTGCCCTCGGCAAGGTTCATGCGCTCCGGCAGCGGCATCGCCGGATCGTGCCAAGGGGCCTCATCATCCGTGCCGTCGTCCGTTTCAGCGTCGACCGGCGCAGGGGAAGCAGTGCCGGGAAGAAGGTCTCCGAGGAGTTTCGCGGCCTCGCTTGAGGACAGCGGCGTGGCCGAGTCTTCAAGCCCGAACAATCCGGCGAACAGTCCATTGAGCCAAGTACGCTGCTCGGCCGTGAACGGCGCCGATTCGGGAATGAAAGACGGAATCGGCGGCCGCGGCGTCATGCTCATGCGGGGGCCTCCAGCTCCGTCATCGCCTTCAAGGCGTCGAGATCGTGGCGCCGCGCAAAGGCGAGGAAATTCTCGTCGCGCGAATTCCGGTGCGCCAGATAGGCCTTGAGGATGCGTTCGACGGTGCGCGGCGTGGCTGTGGCCGGGACGTCGCGATAAAGCTCGCGCCCGAGCGCCGCGTGCGGGCCGAAACCGCCGCCGACCAGAATGTGATAGCCCTCGACCGGATCGGCATCCTCGTTCGCCTGAACCTTGCAAGCGAGCAAGCCGATCTCCGAAATGAAATGCTGCGCGCACGAATGGTGGCAGCCGGTGAGATGAATGTTGACCGGCACGTCGAGGGGAACGCGCGTCTCGCACCAGCGCGCGATCTCCTCGGCGTGGCGCTTGGTGTCGGAGGCGGCGAACTTGCAGCCGGTATTGCCGGTGCAGGCGACCAGGCCGGAGCGGATGGCGTTGGTATTGATCGCGAGCCCGAGCGCCTCGATGCGCTCCTGTGCGGCGGCAAGCTTACCGGCCGGCACGCCAGAGATGAGCAGATTCTGCCAGACCGTGAGCCGCAGATCGCCATCGCCGAGTTCCCGGGCGATCCCGGCAAGGCCGTGCATCTGCTCGACCGAGAGGCGTCCGACCGGCACGACGACACCGATCCAGTTGAGGCCCTCCTGCTTCTGTGCATGGACGCCGATATGAGCGGTACGGTCGAATGCCGGGCGTGGCGCGACGGCGCCCGGCACCGCGCGGTCGAGCTTGCGGCCGAATTTTTCTTCCACCAGCCCGAGGAATTTTTCGACGCCGAGCGCGTCGAGCACATATTTGAGCCGCGCCTTGGTGCGGTCGGTGCGGTTGCCGTTATCGATAAACACACGCACCACCGCATCCGCCACCATGCAGGCATCGTGCGGCCGCACCAGCATGCCGGTTTCGCGGGCGAAATCATGGTGCCCGGTGAGCCCGCCGAGACAAAGCCTGAACCACACTCCCGGCTCCGGCCCGAAGCCTTCGTTCACCCGCACCGCCTGGAAGCCGATGTCGTTTGTGTCTTCAAGGACCGGAATGATGCCGGCGCCGTCGAAGGCGACGTTGAACTTGCGCGGCAGGCCGTAGAGCGAGCGATCGTTGAGGATGTGGAAATGCCATTCGCGCGCGTAAGCGCGCGTGTCGATCAGCTCCTGCGGGTCGATGCCTGCCGTCGGCGTGCCGGTGACGTTGCGGATGTTGTCGGCCCCGGAACCGCGCGAGCACAGCCCCAAATCCTGGATCGCCTCGACCATGGCGACAGCGTTCTTGGCTTCGACCTCGCGGATCTGCAGATTGGCGCGCGTGGTCACGTGCGCATAGCCGCCGCCGTAGCGCGCGGCGAGACCGGCAAGGCCTGCGAATTGCGCCGCCTTGATGATCCCGTTGGGAATGCGCAACCGGCACATGTACGAATTCTGATTCGGCGCAACGTAGAACAGACCGAAGAACCGCCACCGGAAATTATCCGGCGGTTTCGGATATTCGCCGTTGGCGGCGTGCTGTTTGAGCCGCTCGTAGCTATCGAACGGGTGCTGTTCGCGCTTGAATTTTTCCGGATCGGACAGCTTGCCGCCGGCGGCGAGGACGCGGTTCTGCGCTTTCAACGCCGCGGCATCCGGCCCGGTCGGCTCAGGCGAAAGAGGTGCAGCGCCGCCGGCGACATTTTTCGCCGCTTTGGCAATCTGCACCCCGGCGACGAATCCTTCCAGATAGCGCTTCTGCTCGGAATTGAAATCGCCGGTTTGATCGACGCCGCGCTTGAGGTCGGCGTCGGTCATTCTGCCGGCACTGCTGACGGTGCGGCGAGCGGCACCGCGAGGCGGGGCCTGTGCGTCACGTAGAGCGCAAGCCCGGTGAAAACGAAGCCGCCGACCAGATTGCCGAGGGTCACCGGTATCTGATTCCACAGCCACCATTCGGCGATGCTGATCTTGGCGCCCATCATCATGCCGGTCGGGATGATGAACATATTCACTACCGAGTGCTCGAAACCCTGGGCGAAGAAGATCAGGATGGGCATGTAGGCGCAGGCGATCTTGCCGATCGTCGAGGTCGTGGTCATGGCGGCGACGATGCCGAGGCAGACCATCCAATTGCACAGCACCGCCTTGACGAAGACCGTGATCTGGCCGGCATAGCCGAGCGCCTCGTAGGCGGTGGTTTTGGCTTGGGCGATGGTGATGATCTTGGCGGCAACGCCAACCGGTGCCGCGGTGCCGAAATTGGTCAGCGCGATCGCCAACAGCGCGCCGTACGCCACGCTGCCGAGCAGGTTGCCGAGAAAGACGTAGCACCAGTTGCCGATCATGCGCCCGGCGCCGACTTCGTTTTCCATCCACGGCAGCGGCAGCAAGCCGAAGCTGCCGGTGACGAGATCGAGGCCAAGCAGCACGATGAGGATGAGGCCGACCGGAAAGACGAGCGCGCCGACCAGCGGCTGGTTGGTTTGCACCATGGCTGTAAGGGCGAGACTGGTGGCGGCGGCCAGGATAGCGCCGGCAAGGCCGCCGCGGATGATCAGATCCTCCGGGGACAGGGTGAATTTGCTGCGCCCGGCATTGACCATGTTCGCGGCGACGTCGGCGGGCTTCACGTAATCCATTTCTTCACTCCGTTAGTGTGCTCGGGGGCGCCGCCTTGATACGGCGCACCGCAAGCCATGATCATTCATGTTGCGGAGCAGCAAATCGCGTGCCACGCGCAGGGCTTTGATTTTGCGTGATTATTCCTGTCGCTGGTGGCTGCTGTGGCGCGGACTGCTGCACCGAACGCCAAAAGCTTCAGCAGCGGTCCCGGCTGGAGAATGCGCTAGGGTTCTGTGACGCGGGGCTGGACTTAAGAATTTGGCGGGCGCCCGACGGGGATTCCGCCGGGCGCCCTTAGGTCGTCAAAAGCCAGTCAGCCTATAAGCCGGGTTCTGGATGGCATGCGGCGAATTACCCGCATACGTGACGGCCATTCCTCTAGGACGCCGGTTGCCCGGCGCCTCCAGCAACCAACCCGGACGGCAGGGTCTGGACATCGACCCCGATGCATTCTCGTGCTTGCGCGCGAGAATGTTCGCGCCGTCCCTATTCGGTCTTGCTCCCGGTGGGGTTTGCCGTGCCGCCGGCGTCGCCGCCGGCGCGGTGCGCTCTTACCGCACCGTTTCACCCTTACCGCGGTCATTTACGCAACGCGCCGCGGCGGTCTGTTCTCTGTGGCACTGTCCCTAGGCTTGCGCCCGCCGGATGTTATCCGGCACCGCTTGTCCATGGAGCCCGGACTTTCCTCCCCGGCGGCCTTTCGACCATTGCCGCGGCGGCCGTCCGGCCAACTGACAAGAGAGGGATGGGGACAGCGGCCGTTGGCGTCAAGGGGCAGGGGCGGCGAGACGCTCGAAAGCGCGCGCGCGGGCGGCAATATTTCTCGGCCGGGCGCGATGCACGAGAAGGTCCTGCAGGGTCCTTTGCGTCGAGGCATCGGCAATGCCGTCAACCCGCTGAGGACGGAAATGGCGTTGGAACGCCGTCACGACATCGGTCGTAGTGGGATCGTAGGCGCCGTTGGCCGTGATCCCGTAGCCGTATTCGGCGAGCGATTTTTGCATCGCCTCGACGGCATCGCCGCGATCGCCCGGCACAAGTGAATGCCCTTCCTCGGTGACCGGCAGCGGCTTCACCCAATGGCCCACACCCGAATCGTGCAAGACCCGCCAGGGAAATTTCTCGCCCGGATCCTGCTTGCGCGACGGCGCCACGTCGGAATGGGCAAGCACCCGCACCGCGGGGATCGTGAAACGCGTAAAGATGCTGCGGCACAGCGCGGTCACCGCCGCGATCTGTCGGGTGGAAAAATTTGGATAGCCGAATTCGTGGCCCGGATTAGCGATCTCGATCCCGATCGAGCAGGAATTGATATCGGTCTCACCGCCCCAGGATGCAGCGCCGGCATGCCAGGCGCGGCGGCTTTCCTCGACCATCTGAACGATGCGGCCATCCTCGAAGACGAAATAATGGGCGGAGACCTCGCTGCCACTCTTCGTCAGATGGGCAAGGGCGGCCTGGGCATTCTGCATTCCGGTGTAGTGCAGCAGAATCATATCCGGGCGTCGCCCGTCTTTGCGCTCGCCATGATTGGGCGAAGGCACGACATCGGCCACGACGCATGAATCCGGAAAGAACGCCCCGCGCGCCATGTCGCGACATTAGGGCAACACGTGTTGCATACAAGCCGATTTAGGGTTCGGAGGGGCCGCTTATCGAAAAAGGCAACAACCGTTGCGCTGGAGCAACGCTTTGGCCAGAACCAATGGCCTTCAAGTCGCGCGGTAGGATTTTTTGCGCTTCCGCAGTGTCCTGGCGGCGCCTTCCCGCCTGAGGCGGCGAAAGCGAATTCAGTCCGCGGCTATTTCTCAACCATTCCTTAAGCTTGCCGCTCGCTAATCGACTCCGAGCAAAGCCGCATATTCAGCGTCACCGGCACGTTGACGCCCATCTTGCCCCATGATAACCCACATCTTCCCACAGAGAAACAAGCGCCTGGGACCGAGAGAAGGCGCCACTGGTCTTCCGAGCGAATTGCCGTTCGGCGAGGGACGAGATGGACCTGTTTGTGTCCCATTACATGCTCCGTCTGGACGCCAAGGGGCGGGTATCAGTGCCGGCCTCCTTTCGCGCGGTGCTGGCGCGGGACGGCTTCGAT
>JASHRW010000438.1 GCA_030037065.1 Xanthobacteraceae bacterium | reverse complement strand
TCGGCGCCGATACGGCGACGAGAACCGGAATACCGACTACCGCCGCCTTTTGAACAAGCTCGACCGACAGCCGGCTGGTGAGAATGCACGCGCCGCCGCGGCCGGAGACGCCGTTCCGCGCCAGCGCCCCCGCGAGCTTGTCAAGGGCATTGTGGCGGCCGACGTCTTCACGCAACGCCACAAGCCCCTCGCCTTGGCGGTAGAACGCGGCGCCGTGCACGGCGTGCGTCATCTCGTTGATGGCTTGCAGGCCGCGGAGCGCGTCGAGCGCCGTCATGATCTCTTGAGGCGAGAAAATCGCGTCGTCGGCGACAGCGTTGAGCGCCCGCATGGCTTCGCTCAGCGTTTCGATGCCGCAGAGGCCGCAACCGGTCGGACCCGCAAGATAGCGGCGCCGTTCGCGGAACGCGGTGGCATGCGGCTCGGTCAAGCGCATCCGCAGCTCGACACCGATCGGCTCCTCAATGATCTCTAGCGTCTCGATTTCGGCAGGCGATTGAATGATGCCCTCGGTCAGGCTGAAGCCCATCGCGAAGTCTTCAAAATCCTGCGGCGTCGCCATCATCACCGCGTAGGACGAACCGTTATAGGTGAAGGCCACAGCCGTCTCTTCCGGGATCGTGCGCTCGCCGCCGGCGCGTCCACCGACGCGCCAAGCTATGCGTTCGACGCGGCGGGTAGGGCCGAGCAAGGCCTACTCCGCGGCCTCGGCAGGCGCGATCCGGCGGCTCCGGCGAGAGAGAGAGTTGTAGTCCTCCTGCCATTGCGACGGGCCGTTCGACGGCGACACCTGCACCGCGGTCACCTTGTATTCGGGGCAATTGGTCGCCCAGTCGGAGTAGTCGGTGGTGACCACGTTGGCCTGGGTGTTCGGATGATGGAACGTCGTGTAGACGACGCCCGGCGCCACGCGCTCGGTGATGAGCGCCCGCAATGTCGTCTCGCCGGCGCGGCTCTTGAGCCTGACCCAATCGCCGTCGCGCACGCCGCGTTGCTCCGCATCGTGCGGGTGAATTTCGAGGCGATCCTCTTCATGCCAGATGACGTTATCGGTGCGCCGCGTCTGCGCTCCGACATTGTACTGGGTGAGGATGCGGCCGGTGGTGAGCAAAAGCGGAAAACGCGGCCCGACCTTTTCGTCGGTCGCGACATATTCAGTCACCAGGAAGCGGCCCTTGCCGCGCACGAACTCGCCGATATGCATGACCGGCGTGCCCATCGGCGCTTTTTCGTTGCAGGGCCACTGCACCGAACCGACCTTTTCAAGAAGCTCAAACGACACGCCGGCGAAGGTCGGCGTCAACCGCGCGATCTCGTCCATGATCTCCGACGGGTGGTCGTAGTGCATCGGATAACCCATGGCGTTGCTGATCAAGCAGGTGATCTCCCAATCCTCGTAGCCGTTCTTCGGCTCCATCACCTTGCGCACGAGCTGGATGCGCCGCTCGGCGTTGATGAAGGTGCCGTTCTTCTCCAGGAACGTGGAGCCCGGCAGGAAGACGTGGGCGTAGTTGGCGGTCTCGTTGAGGAACAAATCCTGCACCACGACGCATTCCATCGCGGCGAGGCCGGCGGCAACGTGCCTGGTGTCGGGGTCCGATTGCAGGATGTCTTCGCCCTGGATGTAGATGCCCTTGAAGGTGCCGTCGACCGCGGCATCGAGCATGTTGTTGATGCGCAGGCCCGGCTCCTTGTCGAGCGTCACGCCCCAATCGATCTCGAACATCCCGCGGACGGAATCGATCGCGATATGCCGATAGCCAGACAGCTCGTGCGGGAACGAACCCATGTCGCATGAGCCCTGCACGTTGTTCTGGCCGCGCAGCGGATTCACGCCGACGCCGGGGCGGCCGATATTGCCGGTCGCCATCGCGAGGTTGGCGAGGCCCATCACCGCGGTCGAGCCCTGGCTGTGCTCGGTGACGCCCAGCCCGTAATAGATCGCGCCGTTACCGCCGGTGGCATAGAGCCGCGCCGCTGCGCGGATCGCCTGCGCCGGAACGCCGGTGATTTTGGCGACGGTTTCCGGACTGTTTTTCGGATCGGCGACGAATTCCCGCCAATGCTCGAAGGCGTCGATCTCACATCGCTCGCGAACGAACGTCTCGTTTACCAGACCCTCGGTGACGATGACATGGGCCAGGGCCGTCAGCATCGCGACGTTGGTGCCCGGCAGCAGCGGCAGATGATAGGCCGCCTCGATATGCGCCGTGCGCACGAGATCGATGGCGCGCGGGTCGATGACAATGAGCTTGGCGCCCTGGCGCAGTCGCTTCTTCATGCGCGAGGCAAAGACCGGGTGCGCATCGGTCGGGTTGGCGCCGATCAGGATGATGATGTCGGTCTGCTCGACCGAGTCGAAATCCTGGGTGCCGGCCGAAGTGCCGAACGTGTTGGCGAGGCCGTAGCCGGTCGGCGAATGGCACACGCGCGCGCAGGTGTCGACATTGTTGACGCCGAAGCCGGCGCGTACGAGTTTCTGAACGAGGAAGGTTTCTTCGTCGGTGCAGCGCGACGATGTGATGCCGCCGATCGCGCCCTTGCCGTGTTTCTGCTGGATGCGTTTGAACTCGGAGGCGACGCGGGCGATTGCCTCGTCCCACGACACTTCGCGCCAGGGTTCGGTGATCTTTTCGCGCAGCATCGGCTTGAGGATACGGTCTTGGTGGTTGGCGTAGCCCCAGGCGAAACGGCCCTTGACGCAGGAATGGCCGCGGTTGGCCTTGCCGTCTTTGTACGGCACCATGCGCACGACCTCTTCGCCACGCATCTCGGCCTTGAACGAGCAGCCGACGCCGCAATAAGCGCAGGTCGTTAGTATCGAATGATCCGCAGGCTTCTCGATCGCTTGAGCGGCAAGCACGCTTTTCTCGATCAGCGAGCCGGTCGGGCAAGCCTGCACGCAGGCGCCGCAGGACACGCATTCGGATTCCAGGAACGGCTCGTTCATCCCGGCCGATACGATGGACTCGAAGCCGCGGCCCGAAATGGTCAGCGCGAAGGTGCCCTGCACCTCCTCGCAGGCGCGCACGCAGCGCGAGCAGACGATGCATTTGGCCGGGTCGTAAACGAAATACGGATTGGAGGCGTCGACGCCGGAATTGGGATGGCGCGCGCCATCGAAGCCGTAGCGCACGTCTTTGAGACCGACGTCCTCCGCGACATCGAGCAGGTCGACGAATTTGTTTTCCTTGGCGCTGCGGTCGAGCGAGGTGACCGAATGGTCGGACGCATAAAGCTCCATCACGCCCTTGCGGATGCGGTCGAGCCGCTCTGTCTTGGTATGGACCACGATACCCGGCGCAACCGGCGTGGTGCAGGAGGCGGGCGTGCCCGCCCGCCCCTCGATCTCGACCAGGCAGAGCCGGCAGGAGCCGAACGCCTCCAGCATGTCGGTGGCGCAGAGTTTCGGAATCTCGGTGCCTGCCTCCATCGCCGCGCGCATGATCGACGTGCCCTCGGGCACCGTCACCTGTTTACCGTCGATGGTGACGGTGACGGTCTTCTCGGCCTTCGATTGCGGCGTGCCGTAGTCGATCTCATGGACAAACGACATGACAGTTCTCCTATTCGGCGGCTTGCAGGCGCGGCGGCGCGCCAAAATCTTCGGGGAAATGCGTAAGCGCGCTCATCACCGGGTACGGCGTGAATCCGCCGAGCGCGCAGAGCGAGCCGAACTTCATGGTATTGCAGAGATCTTCGAGCAGCGCCGTGTTCGCTGCTCGGTCGCGATTAGCGATGATGCGGTCAATCACCTCGACGCCGCGGGTCGATCCGACGCGGCAGGGCGTGCACTTGCCGCAGGATTCGATGGCACAGAACTCCATCGCAAAGCGTGCCTGCCGCGCCATGTCGACGGTGTCGTCGAACACGACGATGCCGCCATGGCCGATCAGGCCGTCGGCCTTGGCGAACGCTTCGTAGTCGAACGGCAGGTTGAACAGCGCGCGCGGAAAGTAGGCGCCGAGCGGACCGCCGACCTGCACGGCGCGCACCGGACGCCCGGTCGCCGTGCCGCCGCCGATACCGTCGACCAGTTCGCCGAGCGTGACGCCGAACGCCGTCTCGTAAAGTCCCGGATATTTGATGTTGCCGGCAAGCTGGATCGGCATGGTGCCGCGCGACTTGCCCATACCGAAGTCTCGGTAGAACGCGGCACCCTTCTCCAGGATGATCGGCACGGTGGCGAGCGACAGCACGTTGTTGATGACGGTCGGCTTGCCGAACAGGCCCTTATGCGCCGGCAGCGGCGGCTTGGCGCGGACCACGCCGCGCTTGCCTTCGAGGCTGTCGAGCAGCGAGGTCTCCTCGCCGCACACATAGGCGCCGGCGCCGACCCGCACCTCGAGATCGAAGGCGTGCAGCGAGCCGGCAACGCTTTTGCCCAGCATTCCGCCCTTGCGGGCGGCAACGATGGCGTCGTTGAACACGGCGACGGCGTGCGGATATTCGGAACGGATGTAGACATAGCCTTGCGTCGCCCCGACCGCGATGCCGGCAATGGTCATGCCCTCGATCAGCACGAAGGGATCGCCTTCCATGATCATCCGATCGGCGAAGGTGCCGCTGTCGCCCTCGTCGGCGTTGCAAACGACGTATTTCTGCTCGGCCGCCGTATCGGCGACGGTCTTCCACTTGATGCCGGTCGGAAAACCCGCGCCGCCGCGGCCGCGCAGGCCCGATTGCGTGACCTCTTCCACCACGGCGGCGGCCTGCATCTGCAAGGCGCGCGCGAGGCCCTGGTAACCGCCATGGGCGCGGTAATCGTCCAACGAGCGCGGATCGACGATGCCGCAGCGGGCAAACGTAAGCCGCGTCTGGTTTTTGAGGAATGGAATCTGTTCGGGATCGCCCAGGCGTAACGGATGATTGCCGCCATTCGCCACGGCCTCCTTGAGGACCGCAGGCG
>JASHRW010000437.1 GCA_030037065.1 Xanthobacteraceae bacterium | reverse complement strand
AAGAGGTGGATGACCGGGACAAGCCCGCCATGAGGATGATGGATGTAGTCAACCTGACGACGAATCGTTTACTTCATCGGGCATTGCGTGTGGAACTTGTCCTGATCGTTGGCGACGATGAGGGAGACGGTATGCAGCGAGTAGGAGCCGTCGGCGTTTTTTCCCGCATCCTGCAGATAGAAATTCTGGATCGGGATGTGATTGTTGCCGAACGTGAAATGGCCGCGCACCGATTGGATGTCGGCTTTCTCCATTTCCTTGCGCATGCCCTCTTTGTTGGTGAGGTCGCCGTGGACGGCGGTGACGGCACTGTTGATCAGCGCCACCGCATCGTAAGTGTCCGCGCCGTAGAATGAGGGTGATGAATGGTACTTGGCGTGATAGTCGGCGACGAATTTCCTGTTGGTCGCGTTCGGCAAGTCGTTCACCCAGTTCTGCGCGCCGGGCACGCCGATAGCGAGGTCCTTCAGCCGCGGCAACGACAGATCGTCGATAGTGAACGCAGTGTAGAGCGGAATCTGCCCCTTGAGCCCGCTTTGCGCGTATTGGGTGACGAACTGAATGCCGGCGCCGCCGGGGTAGAAGGCGAAGATGGCGTCAGGCTTGGCTTCGCGCGCTTTGGATAGCTCGGCGGAAAAGTCGAGCTGGTCGGGCCAGCGGGTCAGCTCCTGGCCGACGATCTTGCCTTTGAAGGTGGATTGCACGCCGTGCAGCATGTCTTTGCCGGCGATGTAGTTCGGCCCCATCAGGAAGGCGGTCTTGACGCCCTTTTGATTCATGTAGGTGCCGATTGCGGCCGGCGTCTGGTCGTTCTGCCATGACGTGGAGAACACATAAGGCGAGCACATCGGACCAGCGAGTTCCGAGGCGCCGGCGTTGGTCACCACTGTCATGGTCTTGGAGTCGACCAACGGTTTGAGGGATGCCACCATCACGTTCGACCAGATATAGCCGACGACGAAATCGACGTGATCGGATTCGATGAGCTTTTTGGTCTTCTGCACGCCGACGTCGGGCTTGATCTGATCGTCCTCATAGATGACTTCGACCGGCAGGCCGCCGAGCTTGCGCCCGACGTGGTCGAGCCCCAGCTCGAAGGAGTTGCGCATGTCGTTGCCGATCGCAGCGGCCGGGCCGCTGAAGGTCGAGATGAAGCCGATCTTGATGGTCTTTTGCTGCGCCGTGGCCGGCACGGCCGCAGGTGCTGCCAACAGCGCCAATGCCGTCGTGCCCAACAGCCATGGTTTGATGAATACACGCATTCTATCCTCCGCCTTAATCAGGTATCCGTCTCGGATATTTGTAGAAAGAAGCGCGCTTGAGTGCAACATCCTACCTGCCGCCGCCGCAGCGGCCGCCAATGCCGAAGTGCTATATTGCCAGGACATCCGCTGGCAGGACCGCGCAATGACGATTGTCGAACCGTCTTCGCGTGCTCGCCCGGCAGATTCTTCGATCAACGCCGCCGAACCCGCTCTTGCGACGACGCGGCCGAGCACACCGGGCGGCATTTCATGCGGCATTTCTGGCATGCGGTGTGTCGCAGCGACGCGCCGTTCCATCGCGGCATAATGGCACGCTGGCGAAGATTAGCGTGAAGCCGTGTTCGGCATCGGAAATATCCGCAACCACGCGGTCGATCATGGCATCCGCGCCGGCAATGAACGGTTCCGCCACGAGGCCGACGCGTCGATCGTCGAATACCCACAGACCGTGATGTTTGTAGGGATGGATGACGTTGATGGCGTCATGGGAGGGCCCCTTTCCCCGGAAAACGATGAAAGATCGCGCTCGGCGGAACAATCAAGGGAATTGCCGAAGTTTAATGTCAGCGCAGGTGCTTTTCCAAAAATCGTTCCATCGCTTCGTAAAATTCGAAGCGGTTTTCTTCGTTCTGGAAGCCGTGACCCTCGTTTTCCTTGACAAGATATTCGACCGCGACGCCGTGCTTCTGCAGCGCCGCCACCATTTGATTGGATTCTTCGATATTGACGCGCGGGTCCTGCGCGCCCTGCGCGATCAGGAGCGGCGCACGAATTTTCTCGGCATGCAGCGCAGGCGATGCCTCCGCCAGCAGCGCCCTATCGGTTTCCGGATTGCCGACCATCTCGTAAAACATGTCGAGCAGCGGCTTCCAATACGGCGGAATGGTCTTCATGAACGTGAAAAGATTTGACACGCCGACGTAGTCGACGCCGCAGGCGTACAGTTCCGGCGTAAAGGCAAGCCCGGCAAGCGTAACGTAACCGCCATAGCTGCCGCCGTAGATGCAGACGCGCTTCGGATCGGCGATGCCCTGCTCGATAGCATATTCTACACCGTCGGTGACATCGTCCTGCATCTTCTTGCCCCATTGCTTGAAGCTTGCCTGCCAGAATTCGCGCCCGTAACCGGTTGAACCGCGGAAGTTCATCTGCAGGACCGCGTAGCCGCGGTTGGCGAGGAACTGCACCTCGGGGTCGTAGATCCACATGTCGCGGGCCCACGGCCCGCCGTGCGGATGGACTATCAGCGGCAGATTTCTGCCGCCGCGGCGCGGCAGCGTGAGATAGCCGTGAATGGTAAAGCCGTCGCGGGCCTGATAGGTAATCGGCTTCATTTCGGCCAGCTGGTTTTCATCAAGCCATGGCGCGATTTCGGCGAGTTTGGTCAGCTTTTGGGTAGCCGTCTCGTAAAGGTAGCGGATGCCCTGCGTGCGATCGCTCCATGCCGCCACGACGAAGATATCTTCGTCCTTGTTGGTACTCTGCAGATCGATCTCGTAGCCGGGCAATTGCCGCTCCAGATCGTCGAAGATCGCTTGCGTCACGGCGTCGAAGAATTTGCGCTCGCGCTTCCAGGTCACGAAGTAAGCTGCGGTGCAGACCTTGCGTTTGCGCGACCAGGCCAGCCCGCCTGCATCGACCTCGGGATGCTGGAAAATGACGTTCTTCTCCTCGGCGGTCGCCGGGTCGAGGCGTACGATGGCCGTCTTGTCGCGCTTGATATTGGAGGCGGCGAATAACAGCTTGTCGTCGAAATCGAAGAACAGCGGCGAAATCTTTTGCTTGAAATTGGTCGTGATCACCGTGCTGAACGGAGAACTCTCATCGGGTCGATGCAGAATACTCGTGTTTACGCCGTCGGTTGTAACCGCGAGGCGAATGCGGCCGGCGTGATCGGTGACCCAATCGGTCACGTTGCCGGGATTCTCGGCAATGAGCGTGAGCTCCCTGCTGTTGATATCGACCCGGTAAACGTCGAAGACTTCCGGATTGCGCTTGTTCAGGGCAATGATCATTTCATCGTCGCGATCGTAAAGATCGTCGACGATTTCGGCCCGCACCTTGGCGAACGGCGTCAGATCGACAAGGTTGCCGCCGTCGGCGTCGACCGAGACCACATGGTAATTTTCGTCGCCCTTGAAGTCCTTCAGATAGACGATGCGGCGCGATCCCTTCCAGAAATAGCCGGTTACATCTCGTTCGGTCTCCCCGGTCACGCGCACCGCGGGACCGCCCGCGCGCGGCTGCACGAAGACGTTCCTGCGGTTCCGGTAAGGCTGCAGGAACGAGATGCTGTTGCCGTCAGGCGAAATCTGGAAGGTGGATTTTTCCGGGTTACGGAAGAAATCGCGGAGCGGGATGCGCTTGGTGCGTTCGGTCGTATCGACGGCGGGGGACATTTAGGAAACCTGTGGGCTGGTGGTGCCTGGTCGATCGTCAAGCGTCAACGCCATACATGGATGGCGGAAGCCGGCCCCGCAATGGCGAGGAGTGGCCGCCGTGCGGCATCCGCCGCCGGATTAAAGGTGTGCACTAATCCTCGCCGGTCGCGCGCAGATAATCGGCGAGGTCCGGGCCGATATTGGGCGCGAACAACTCGTCCACGCTCATTTTGCGCCGCGTGAGGCCTTGCTCGTCGAGATAGGTCACCAGCGCCTCCAGCGTCGGCCGGCTGCCTTCGATCGAATAATCCCAGATTTGCGGGCCGAAGATTTTGTGCGTCTGTTCGACCTCGTCGACGATCCACGGCAGGCTGACAGTCAAAGCGTTGGTGTCATAGGTGATCTGATAGGCCAGGTCGCGCGCCTTGCAGAAGGCGCGGTAGAAACTTACCGCCAGCCACGGATTTTGCTCATAGAGCTGCCTTTTCAGCACGAATGTGTGCATGATCGGAAAAATGCCGGTCTTCCAGAAGTACTCGGTCTCCACTTTGCGGAAGTCGCGAAACAGCCGGCGCATGGTCTTGCCCAGGCCGGCGGGGATGACGACGGTTGCGAGCGCGTCGATCTCGCCGCGCTCGAGCATCGCCTCCAGAGTTGTGCCGGCCGGCAGCGGCTCGATGCGCACGCCCTCGGGCGGCTTGATGGCGCGGACCGGACGGCCGCTGATCCAGGTGACGTCCTCGGGATGGACGCCGTACTCGTGCATGAGAAAACCGCGCACCCACACGGCAGCCGTCATCTGATAGTCGCCGACGCCGATGCGCTTGCCTTGAAGTTCTTCCGGCCTTTCGATTTTGGAATCCGCGCGCAGATAGACCGCATTGTGGCGGAAGACGCGCGATGGAAAGACCGGAATGGCGACAAAACGGGTGTCGCCCTCCGAGCGCAGGATCGTATAGGACGACAGCGACATTTCGGAAACGTCGAACTCGCCGTAATTGATCATGCGGAAAAACGTTTCGCCGGGATTGAGCGGCAGGAACGTAAGGTCGACGCCTTGCGGTGTGGCACGGCCGTCGATCAACGGCTGAGTGCGGTCGTAGCGGCCACAAGCGAGCGTGAGCTTCAGGTTGGGCATGGGTAAGTTCCGTCAGCCTGCAGTGCGAGCAAGGCGAGCCTCGAAGGATGAGGCCGTGTCACAGAATGATACTCGGATTGCGGATGCACTGGTCGCAGTCGATCAGGTTGACTTGTTTGGCCTGGATCTTCCACTCGGCGCCGTCGCGCAAGATTCGGTGGCCAGCCCAGCCGGTGAGCACGCGCGTCTCATTGCCCCAGAACTCGCTGATCAGAAAATTCGAGCGCAGCATGCGGGAGTCGTCGCGGGCGGCTGCGAATACCTCGACGTTGGTGATAAGCCGTACCGTGCGCGACGCCGGCGCCTGCGACCAGGCAAAGCCGGTGCGCAGCCGGTAGATGCGGTCTTCGAGGCGGCGCCGGTCGTCGAACATGACGGATATTTCCCGGCGCGGATCACCGGCTTTCGGCGTCGACGGCACCCAATAAACGCATTCCGCCGCATACATTTTCAGCCATTCATCGTAAAGTAGCTGGTCGAGGAGCCGCGCTTCGCGTTCGAGCAGGCGGCGGAATTCATCGCGCATCGCGACATCGGTGACCGCGCGCGCGTCATCCTGCCAATTGGAAAAATTCGCGATCAACTCGCGATAGAACGCATCGTTGACGTAGTACGAGCTGCGCGACGGATCGTCTCCTTTCAGCGGCGCGTTCAAGTCACGGCTCCCGCGTGATGGCGAGATTTTGCGGCGACTTCATCAGCCGCTTCCATTCCTTGAAATGCTCGCGCATGAACGCCTCGTCGGTCGCTGGCGCGGTGATCGTGCCGTCGACGTTTTGTTTGACGCGATCGGGAATGCCCAAGCCGCGATGCATATAGACCCACTCGTCCTCGACGGCCATCAGCCCGCGCTGGATCTGCTCGAAATTGGCGATGTCGTCGACCTCGCCGAAATTCGGGAATCCTTCCTGCGTACGCATGCGCAGCGCGTTGATATCGGTGGCCGCATCGCTCGGCACGCTGTCGTCGGCGACGATCATGGTGCCGTACCAGATCGCGTTGGTCTCGCCGACACTGATCGGCTCGAACACCTGGATATGGTTGCCGAGCAGCGAAAAGTTCGGAAACACGTTGATGTTGACCGGCTCGGAGCCGGCAAGGTCGAGCAACAAAAGGGCGCGCTCGCCATAGCGGCGAAGAAACTCGGCCTCGTAATGCTCCATGCCGGGATGTGCCCCCTCCAGCGCCCATAGTCCGCCTGGCCGCTTTTCCAGATTCGGCCGCTTGTCCTTGAAATGATTGCCGTGGCCGGTGTAGCGCATGTACATCGGCTGGGTATCGGGCGAGTTGCGGTAATAGGCCATACCCTTGGCGTTCTCGCCGGCAAAACGGTTCTCGGTCTCCAGCAGCGAGCGGTGCGAATAGGCGACGTGATAGCCGTCGCAGGAATTGTCGTAAGCGAGCTTCCAGTTGCCTTTGAAGAGGAAGCGATTGGCCTCGCACACCACGACCTTGCCGCCGGGATTGCGGTCGAGCCACTCGTCGATGATCTTGGCGATGGGCCCGAGATGCTCGGCAAGCGGCAGGGCATCGAGACTGAGCGTGCCGAAGATGAAGCCGCGATAGGATTCGACGCGCGGTACCTGGGCGAGATTATATTTCGGATCGCGCATGTCATCGGCGTAGCCGTCGGGCCAAGGCACGCCGCGCAGCTTGCCGGTGTTTAGAAAGTTCCAGCCGTGATAGGGGCACTGGAACGATTTGGCGTTGCCCTTGTCCCAGCGGCACAACGTGGTGCCGCGATGAGTGCAGCGATTATAGAGCGCGCGAATTTTTCCGCCGCCATCGCGCACGATGATGAGTGGGCGCAGGCCGAGGCGGCGAGTGATGAAATCGTTGTCGTTGGGGATTTCGCTTTCGTGCGCCAGATAGGTCCAGGTGCCGCCAAAGATCCGCGTCATCTCCGCTTCGAAGATCGCCGGATCGGTGTAAATGAGCCGGTGGGCGCGGTCCTCTTGCACCAGATAGTCCCAATCGTACAGCGCGGTGCCGCCGAGCCGGCCGTGTGGCGGAGTGATCTTTTCGAGAGCTGTCATGAGGCGCTCCTTACGCGTTCCCCTCCCCCACAAGGGGGAGGGGAACATCTCAGAAAAAATCGAAATATTCATTCTGCTCCCAGTCGCTCACTTCGTCGCTTTGCTGCGCGCCGGCATCTTGCCCGAGCGACTGCTGGTACCTGCCGGCCTCGGTTCGCTTTAGCTTGACGAAATAGTCGATGAAAATATCGCCGAGTTCGCGGCGGAACAACGGCTCCTTGTCGAGCGCGTCGAGCGCTTGCGGCAGACTCTTGGGCAAAAGCGGCCGCTCGGCCGCGTAAGGAGCGTCGTCGGGCGGTGGCGGTGCGAGCTTGCCCTCGATGCCGGCGAGTCCCGTTACGACCTGCGACAGAATATAGAGATAGGGATTGGCCGCTGGTTCGCCCATTCGATTTTCCAGGCGGGTTGCCGGATCACCCGGCCCGCCGAGTGCGCGGATCATGGCGCCGCGATTATCGTAGGCCCAGCCGGCGCGGTCGGGCGCCAGCGAATTGGGGCGGTAACGCCGGTAGCCGTTGACGGTCGGCGTGGCAAAGACGGTGGCGGGCACGGCGTAATGAAGAATGCCGCCGAGATACGATAGCCCGAGCGCCGACAAGTACTCACCGGCTTTCTCCGGCATGAACAGGTTTCTGCCGCTCGCCGCGTCAACAAGCGACTGATGCAGATGCCAGCCGCTGGCGTAAAAACCCTTGAGCGCCGGCCGGCACATGAAGGTGGCGAAATAGCCGAGCCGGCGGCAAATCTGCCGGGTCGCGGTGCGAAACAGCAGCACGTCGTCGGCGGCCTCCAGCGCCGACCGTGGCGCAAAGGTGCACTCGACCTGGCCGGGGCCCCACTCGTTTTCGATCGAGCGCAGCCCAAGCCCGAGGCTTTCGAACGCATCGCCCAGCGCATCGAACACCGGCTGCATCAAATCCATGTTGGATTCGGAATGGTAGTGATAGCCGGGCTCCGCTGGGAAGGTGCGGATCGGCCGCCCGCGCGTACCGGGCGCGCCGATATTGTCGTTGCTCAGATGATCGTCGGCGACGCGCAGCAAATACCACTCGATCTCCGTGCCAACGACGCTGGCATAGCCGTGACGGTTGAGCTTTTGCAGCGCTTTGCGCAGCAATTGCCGCGGCGAGAAATGAAACGGCCGCCCGTCGTTGAAATATTCATCACATAGAATCCACGCCGTGCCGGGCGCCCACGGCAGCATGCGGAAGGTTTGCGGATCGGCCACCACGGTGAGATTGGGCGAGCCGGTCATCTCGGGAAGCCCCATGCCGCCGCCGCGGGTGAACGAGGCGAACACGCGGGCGCCCGCGGAATCGAGCGTGGTGGTGGCGACGCCGATATTGTAGCCGGCGTCGAGCGCCGAAACGAAAGCCGGCACAGTCAGCGTTTTCGCCCGCGAATAGCCGTGGGTGTCGCCCCAGGCGAGCCGCACGTAATGGAGCTTCTCGGCTTCGACTTGGCGCTTGATGTCGTCCGCACGCCGCCGTTGATCATCGGACCACAAGCCATGCTTTTCGATGAAATTGGCTCGTTTGCTCATGGCGGGTGGAGACTAAAGACTGGGACGACGACGCGAAATGCTACGGCTATCACGCTTCACGCCGTGATTCTATTGCGGCGAAACGTGCCAGGCATCATCATGCAGCCGGCCGGATGGGGCGGCGAAGTCGGAAATTGCGGACAAGGGAAATGGCGAAAAAGACGCGAAAGATCCATCGAGATATCAAGCAGCAAATGGTGATGGCTGGCAAGGTACTGGTCGCCGAGGGACACGACGATTTCACCCGCGGCCACATCTCGATGCGCCTGCCCGACGATCCGGGCCTGTTTTTCATGAAGCCGCACAGCATGGGGCTCGACGAGATCACTCTGCAAAACATCCTGACGATTGATCTGGAAGGCAACGTCGTCGCCGGTTCGGCGCGCCGTCACAGCGAGGTCTTTATCCATTCGGAAATCCTGAAAGCTAGGCCGGATCTGAACTGCGTGATCCACACGCACTCGCCGTATGCGGTCGCGCTGTCGGGAACCGGCCGGCCGATGCGCGCCTTCAGTCAGCCCGGCGCACTGTTTTGCGGGGAGATAGGCCTTTACACCGACACGATCGCGCTCATTCGCAGCCGCGTCATGGGCGCCGGTGTCGCTAAAGCGCTCGGCCCGCACCGCGCGGTGCTCCTGAAAAATCACGGGCCAGTGGTGACCGGAAGGGACATTGCCGAAGCCGTGGTCGGCGCCATCATGCTGGAAAACGCGGCGATGATTCAGCTCGCCGTCGAGGCCGCCGGCGACACGGCGCCGGAATTTTCACCCGACGACATCGCCAAACTGAAAGGTGAAATCGGCCAGAAAGAGCAGTTTGCGGTCAATTTCGAATACCTGGTGCGCCGGGTGCGGAGGCGGAAGAAATAGGCGGAATTTGCTGTATAGCTGTATAATGCTGCGCAAAAAGCGGAGGAGAAGACATCATGGCGGCGCTGACGCAGAGCTACGTTCATGGGGCGAGCGACAAGCCTCTCCTCGGCGAGACCATCGGCCGGTTCTTCGATGCCGCCTGCGCCGAATGGGCGGCACGGCCCGCTCTCATGGTGCGCCATCAACAGGTGCGGATGAGCTATGGCGCACTCAAGGAGGCCGTCGACAAGCTCGCCGCCGGATTGTTGACGCTCGGGCTTAATCCGGGCGATCGCATCGGCATCTGGTCGCCCAACAACAGCGAATGGGTTTTGACTCAATTCGCCACCGCCAAGGCGGGTCTCATTCTTGTCAACATCAATCCGTCCTACCGGACAACCGAACTTGAATACGCGCTCAACAAGGTCGGCTGCAAGGCATTGATTCTTGCCGAGCGCTTCAAGACCTCTGACTATGTCGGCATGCTGCGCGAGCTCGCCCCGGAGCTTGCCCGCGCCACGCCCGGAAAACTTGAATCGGCGCGGCTGCCGGCGCTGCGCGCGGTCGTCGTGCTGGGCGAGGCCAAGCACGAAGGCTGCTTCCGCTTCCCGGATATTCTCGCCCGCGGCGATGCAGGCGAAGCAAAGCGCCTTGCCGCGCTGGCGCCGATCCTGCAATTCGACGAGGCGATCAATATTCAATTCACCTCCGGCACCACGGGCTTTCCCAAGGGTGCCACGTTGTCGCATCACAACATCCTCAACAACGGCTTCTTCATCGGCGAGGCGATGCGGCTCACCCCGGACGATCGGCTGTGCATTCCAGTGCCGCTCTATCACTGCTTCGGGATGGTCTTGGGCAATCTCGCCGCCCTGACGCATGGCGCATGCATGGTCTTTCCCGGTGAAGGGTTCGACCCGCTCGTCACGCTGGAAACTGTGGCGCAGGAGCGCTGCACCGCACTGCATGGCGTTCCGACCATGTTCATCGCGCAACTCGATCATCCGGAGTTCACCCGCTTTGACCTGTCGTCGCTGCGCACCGGCATCATGGCCGGCTCGCCTTGCCCGATCGAAGTCATGAAGCGGGCGGTCGACAAAATGCACCTTGACGAGATCACCATCGCCTACGGCATGACGGAGACGAGCCCGGTGAGCTTTCAGAGTTCGACCGACGATCCGCTCGAGCGCCGCGTGTCGACGGTCGGCCGCATCCAGCCGCATCTCGAAGTCAAGATTGTCGACATGCAAGGACGGATCGTGCCGCCCGGCACTCCCGGCGAGCTGCTCACCCGCGGCTATGCGGTGATGCTCGGCTATTGGGGCGATGAGGAGCGCACGCGCGAGGCGGTCGACGCGGCGCGCTGGATGCATACCGGCGATCTCGCCACCATCGATGCAGAGGGCTATTGCAACATTGTCGGCCGCATCAAGGACATGGTGATCCGCGGCGGCGAGAATGTCTATCCGCGCGAGATCGAGGAGTTCCTCTACCGTCATCCGAAAATTCAGGACGTGCAGGTTATCGGCGTGCCCGACGACCGTTATGGCGAGGAAATTTGCGCCTGGGTTAGGCTGCGGCCCGGAATGAGCGCCAACGAAGAGGAGATTAAGGCATTCTGCCGCGATCAGATCGCCCATTACAAGGTGCCGCGCTATGTCAAATTCGTCGACGAGTTTCCGATGACGGTCACCGGCAAAATCCAGAAATACATCATGCGCGATCGCATGATCGCCGAACTCGGGCTGAAGATTCAGAAGACGGCGTGAGGAGTGCGCTTCGTAGGGGCGTGCCTTGTGCCCGCCCTTGCCGCAGCTGGGCGCCCACAAAGGGAGCCCCTACGAAGCGTGCGTTTGCCCGGCGCTCTACACTCCCAAATGCCGGTGCAGCACGTCAGGGCGCTCGCGCACCGCCCGCGCGGTGAGCTGTTCGACGATAATGCCGTTGTTAAGCACGTACACGCGGTTGGCCAGCATCATCGCGGCGGAAATGTTTTGCTCCACGATCAAAATAGTCTGACCGGCATCGGCCAGCGCCCGACACGTCGCCAGCAGGTCGCGCACGATGATCGGCGCCAAGCCTTCGAACGGCTCGTCGAGCAGCAAAATTTTGGGCTGCCGCACAAGCGCGCGCGCGATGGCCAGCATTTGTTGCTCGCCGCCGGAGAGATCGGTGCCGCGGCTGCCGCGGCGTTCCTTGAGCCGTGGAAACGTGGCATAGACGCGCTCCAGCGGCCAGCGGTCCGCCGCCGTAAGCCCGGCGAGGACGATATTGTCTTCGACGTTCAGGCTGCCGAAGATGCGGCGGTCCTCGTGCACGAGCTGCATGCCGGCTTGCGCGATGGCGTGGCTCTTGAGGCCGGCGATTTCGACGCCGTCAAACATGATCGAGCCGGTGCGCGGCGTTACCACGCCCATCAGGCTCTTGAGCGTGGTGCTCTTGCCGGCGCCGTTGCGGCCAAGCAGCGCCACCACCTCGTTGCGCTCCACCTTCAGCGAGACATCGAAGAGGATGTGGGAATCCCCATAATAGGAGTTCAGCGCGTTGACTTCGAGCAGGCTCATGCCGCGACTACCCCGCCCAGATAGGCTTCCTGCACCGCCTTGTTGCCCTTGATCTCTTCGGGCGTGCCCTCGACCAGCACGCGGCCTTCCTGCAGCACGGTGACGCGCTCAACCAGCTCGAACAGCGAATCCATGTCGTGGTCGATGATGATCATTGTCCGGCCCTCGCCGATCGATTTGAGCAGCTGGACCATCTCGACGCGCTCGCGCGGGCTCATGCCGGCGAGCGGCTCGTCGAGCAAAAGCAGGCTCGGCGAGCTTGCCAGCGCCAAGCCCACCTCGAGGCGGCGCTTCTCGCCGTAGGCGAGCGCCGCCACCTGGCGGTCGGCGCGGTCGGCGAGATTGACCAGCGCCAGCGTGTGCTCGACCTGTTCGGCGAGCCCTGCAATTTTCGACAGCCGGCGGAACATGTCGAAGCGAAACTTTCCGCGGATTTCGGCAAGCGCCGCGATCGTGACATTCTCGCGCACGGTGAGCCGCGTGAACAATTGATTGACCTGATAGCTCTTGGTTAGTCCGAGCTGGCACGCATCGGTCACGCTCATCGCGGTGATGTCGCGGCCTTCGAACACGATGCGGCCGGCGGTCGGCTCGATTTCACGGGTCAGCATCTTGAAAAAAGTGGTTTTGCCGGCGCCGTTCGGGCCGATAATGCCGTGACGTTCACCTCGGCGCACAGAGAAATCGATGTTGCTGTTGGCAAGGAGACCGCCGTAGCGCTTGGTCAGACCGGTTGCCGAGAGGATCGTCGTGCCGGACGAAACGGCGGCGCCGGCGTTTGACGGCGAGGCCGGCGCAGCCGCCTCGGGCAAAGGCTGTGCGGCGCGTTGCATTGCCACCCCGCCGCTGGGGATGGCCGTCCTCGCCTCCACGACCTTGGGTTTCCGCCCGCGCTGTGTGGTTACGAGCTCGTACAGATCCTTGAAACCACCGATCAAGCCATGGCGCAGGAAACAGACCAGCAGCACGAACACGACGCCGAGCACGAGCTTCCAGGTAGCGCCGAGGTGCAACGTGGTCTGCAGGAAATCGCTGAGATAAAGCCAGACCGCAGCCCCGACCAGCGGCCCGAACAGCGTGCCGGCGCCGCCAATGGCCGTCTGGATCACCAATTGTCCCGAGGTGTCGAAAGTGAACGCGTCAGGCGGCATAAACCCTTGCATGACGCCGAGCAGGCCGCCGGCAAAGCCGGCATAAACGGCGGCCACGACGAAGGCGGTTAACTTGTAGCCGTGAATGTTATGGCCGACGGCGGCGGCGCGCAGCGGATTGTCGCGAATCGCGCGCAGCACAGCTCCGACCGGAGACCGCACGATACGCAACGCGAGAACGACGCCGACAAAATACCAGAACGCCAGAAACATGTAGAGCGACGAATCGGTGTTGAATTGCAGAGTGCTGAAACCGAGGTTGAGAACCGGCGTCGGCACGCCCGGTAGGCCGTTTTCTCCGCCGGTATAGGCCGAGAGCGGATTGAACTCGACGAAAAAAAACACTTCCGCGATCGCCACCGTGATCATGGCGAAATAGATGCCGGTGCGTCGCAGCGCGATCAGTCCGACCAGATATCCGATAACGCCGGCCGCGATCGCGCCGACGAACACCGAGGTAATCACGTCCGGATAATTGAGCACCGTGAGCAGGTAGGCCGCGACCATGCCGCCGCTGCCGAAAAAAGCCGACTGGCCGAAGGAGAGCAGACCGGTGAAGCCGAACAGGATGTCGAAGCCGAGTCCGAATAGGCCCCACACCAGGATGCGGTTAAGCGTGGACGG
>JASHRW010000065.1 GCA_030037065.1 Xanthobacteraceae bacterium | reverse complement strand
ATGGCGAGCAGTTCGGACGTGGCGTGCGGATCAAGGCCCGACGTCGGCTCGTCGAGGATGGCGATCTGCGCGCCCTTCATCAGGATTTCGGCGAGCCCGAGCCGCTGACGCATGCCGCGCGAGAATGTGCCGACACGATGCTCGGCGAACTCGATAAGACCGACGCGATCGAGCGCCTCGGCAATGCGCTTCTCACGCTCGTTGAACCGGAATCCGATCAGGCGCGCGGTGTAGCGCAGATTGTCGGCGGCTGTGAGCTGGTCGTAGAAGCCCACCGTATCGGGCAGATAGCCGACCCGGCGTTTGACCGAGAGAGGCTCGCGCGCCGGGTTGAAGCCGAGCACGCTGATCTCGCCGCCCGAAATGTCGGTCAGCCCGAGCAGCATCAGGATGGTCGTCGTCTTGCCCGCCCCATTGGGGCCGAGCAGACCGAAAATCTCCCCGCGCCCGACAGCGAACGAGATGTGGTCGACGGCGACCGCACGCCCGTAGGTCTTGGTGAGGCCTTTGGCCTCGATGACAACATCGGTGCTCATCGGCGGCCAAACCTGGCGACCGCGCCGACCATGACAAGAAGCGCCACGCCGATGATACCGACACCGGCAATGCCCCACATCGTGGAGGTCGTCACGGTGACGCGGAAGTCGGTCGATGCCGTCTCGCCGCGGGCGGCGGCGGTGATCGTCGTCACGTAATCGCCGGCGATCGCCTTGTCGGTCGGCGTGATGAGTGCCTGCACTTCCTTGTTCTGGTTGGGCGCAATGCGGTCGACCGACGCTGGATTAAAGGTAACCTTCCAGCCGCTCGGCGCCGAACCGCTGAGTTCGACATCCTCCGCCGGCGCCGTGCCCGTATTGGTGATGACGACCGGTACGGTCGTCTGCTTACCGGCGGACGCGCGTGTGGAAACAAGGCCCTCGCGCCCGCTCACGTCGAGTTTCGGCTGGCCGGTGATATCGAGGCCGAGATCGGCGGTGGCCGACGTATCCTCCGCGCTCACGCGTGCGGTGACCTTATAGTCGCCGGCGGCGGCCGTATTCGGCGGCGCCACCTTGAGCTTGACGTTCTTGCTCTGGCCGGCGTTGATCGGCACGGCATTGACTTCCTGCGTACCGTATTCCTCGGTGAACGAGGCGTCGAAATTTCGCGGGGCCTGTGCGGCCAAACTCACGGTCAGCTTCTTGCCGCTGTCGTTCTTGATCGCAAGCGTGTACTCGAAGCTCGACTTGGAGGTGCCGCGCAATTCTGGAAGCTCTGGCGTCACGCTCAGCTTAGCCGGCAGATCCTTGGCCAACGTCACGTCGACTGGCAGCTGCAATGATGTTGCGCCTCCCGCTGCGGTGACGACGAGGTGCTGCGTTCCAATGGCGGCATCCTTCGGCACGTCCAGCCGCAATTCAAGCGAAACGCTGGAATCGCTGGCCGGCATAATTGCACCAATGGGCTGGCCGCCACCCATCAACGTGGCCGTCCAGCCCTTGGGCACGCCGGATACGGACAGCGTCAAGCGCTCGGGCGCCACATCGTAATTTCGTAGCTGCAAGTTGACGGTGGAGGTCTCTCCGGGCCGTACCGTGACCGCCGGATAGTCGGCCGTCAGATAAAGGCCCTTGACGTCCTTCGGCGCATCCTGGGCGTTAGCCGCCGCCGCGAAAACGGCCGCAAAAGCGGCAACAGCGGCGATAAATCCATATCGCATTGACGTTTGCTCCCGTGCAAAGAAAAAGCTGGGTACACCCCTCTTGGGCCGCGCTCAATCGAGCGCCAGCGAGGAGACCGGCATAGGCGGTGTAATCGTGACAAAATCATGCAAAGATGGGCTGTTTTGGCAAGACCTGCGGTAGAGAGCCGCAGCTTTGCCATCGACTGCGCGCATGCGCCGCAGCATAGCCATAGCCGGCATCGAATTGCCCAATCCAGGTTCCGAGTGCGAACTGAAGCCGGTTGTGGACTTCGCACCACCAAATCCCCGCTAGACTCTCGCGCATGATCGGCAAAAGCAGCATCAGCGCCGGACTTTTGGCATTTCGCCGCGGCGGCGGGCTTGAAGTCCTGCTCGCCCATCCGGGCGGTCCGTTCTGGGCGAAAAAAGACGATGGCGTATGGACGATCCCTAAGGGTCTTGCGGCGCCTGGCGACGATCTTCTGGCCACGGCGCTACGTGAATTTACCGAGGAAACCAATTTTTCGGCCGCTGCCTATACGGGCAATTTCATCGTTCTGTCGCCGGTCACGCAAAAAGGCGGCAAAATCGTCCATGCCTGGGCGTTCGAAGCCGATTTCGATCTGAAGTCGTTTGCCAGTAACACGTTCGAAATGGAATGGCCGCCTAAATCGGGACGGCGCGTAAGCTTTCCCGAGATTGATCGCCTCGGCTATTTCACCCTCCCGATCGCCAGAAATAAAATTCTCAGCTACCAGCTCCCGCTGCTGCAAGAACTTGAGCACCGCACGGACTAGGCTCAGTCACTCCCGGAACACGTTCGGCCAATCCACCTCGTCATGCGCAAGCACCCATGGCTCGCGCCGCGCAGCCTCACGCCATTCGACAGAGGCCGGCAGCGCCATGACGGCATGCATATAGGCGCGCCCGCTCGCGCTGACCTCGACCGCATAGGTATGAAAACGCCAGACGACCGGCGCGTACATAGCGTCGGCCGCACCGAACGCGCCGTAGAGAAACGGTCCGCCGGCGCCAAACCGTGCGCGCGCCTCGTTCCAGATCGCATCGATGCGCGCGACGTCAGCCCGCACCGCATCGTCGCGTGCGCGCGGGGCTACCGGGCGCCGCACATTCATCGGCAGATGACGCCGCAGCGGCTGAAATCCCGAATGCATTTCGGCGGCGACCGCCCGCGCGTGCGCCCGCGCGGCGTCCTGAGCCGGCCACAGGGCGGCCTGCGGGAATTTCTCCGCCAAATATTCGAGGATCGCCAGCGATTCCCAAACCCGAACGTCACCGTCGATCAGCACTGGCACCCTGCCCGCGCCGCCAGCAGCGCCGTCACCCGTTAGTGCCGATATTTTCGTCTTGAAGTCCGGCATGTCGAGCGGGATGACAGTTTCGCTGAACGCTATGCCCACGGCTTTCATCGCGAGCCACGGCCGCAACGACCACGACGAGTAGTTCTTGTTGCCTATTATCAGATGGAGCGGCATGAGCCTGTGTAACGCGAATTGCTCCGCGGCGAAATCCGCAATCGCCGATTAGTCATTTGCGGCCGTCGCTTGGTGCCGGGAACAGTTCCGTGGTCTTGCCGGCCAGCCGATAGGCCAGAAGGCCGACCCACTCGTGGACGGCGATATCGGTCCTGCCCAATCCTTCGCTGAGCGTGCCAAAAGGCCGGGTCGCATCGATCGGACCGCGCGTGCGCCAATCGACCGGGTACGCCTCAACGGGAAAGCCGGCGGCGCGGAATGCGGCGACGGCGCGCGGCATATGAAAAGCCGACGTCACCAAGAGCCAGACCTCGCCCGGCTTTGGCTGTGCGATCAGGCGAGAGAACACGGCATTTTCGATTGTATTGCGCGACTGCTCTTCCGCCGTGATGCGATCGTGCGAAACGCCGAGAGCCTCCAGTTCGCGGACGGCGAAGGGCGCCTCGGCAATCCGGTCGAACAGCAAAGCATTGCTGCCGCCGGCGTAGATGATGCGTGCGTCCGGGTAGCGGTGCGCGAGTTCCGCGGTCACCGTGATTCGTTCGGCGGCCTGGGTAAGCGCTACCACGCCGCGCGCCGCCGAAACATCCGGTGTGATCGCGCCACCGAGCACGACGATACCGGTCGGCGGCCCCCGTGACGGGTCCCAGGGAGGAAACCGCTGCTCCAACGGGAATATCAGGATGTTGCCGAGCGGCGACAGGCCGGCCACGGCGATGAGCACGACGCTCGTGACCACGAGCCAGCTCGCCAGCCGCCTGAAGCGCGTACAAAGCAGCAAGACCCCAACAACACCAATCGATATCAGCAGGTTGGACGGCAGCGCGAAGAAGCCGAGAACTTTTGTCAGGGCAAAGAACATTCCACGGTCACGAGCGGGATTTGCGCCACGCCGCGTAACGCGCCTTGGCGTCTTCGTTTGGCGGGTAGAGTCCCGGCAGCTTCACGCCTTTTTCTACCTCGCCGAACACCCAGCTCTCGTAGAGTTCATGCTCGGCACCTTCGTGAGCGACAAAATCCACCATGTTCTGCGGAATGACGACGGCGCCGTCGTCATCGGCGACGATCACGTCACCGGGAAAGATGGCGCAGCCACCACAACCGATCGGCTGCTGCCAGCCGACGAAGGTCAAGCCGTTCACCGAGGCGGGGGCGGCGACGCCCGCACACCAGACCGGCAGCGCGCTCATCAGTACGCCGGCGCGATCGCGCAGCACGCCGTCGGTCACCAGCGCGGCAACATTTCGCTTTTTCATCCGCGCGCAAAGAATATCGCCGAAAATTCCGGCGCTCGGCACGCCCATGGCATCGGCCACCGCGATCACGCCCTCGGGCATTTCCTCGATCGCGGCGCGCGTTGAGATCGGATGCGTCCAGCTTTCCGGCGTCGCCAGATCTTCCCGCACCGGCACGAAGCGCAAGGTGAACGCCGACCCGATGACGCGCTCGCCGTTGGCAAGAAGCGGCTTCGGACCGTTCATCCAGCAGCGCCGAATGCCCTTCTTCAACAACATCGTGGTGATGGTCGCGGTAGTGACCTTACGCAGCACCTCGAACGCCGCATTGCTCATGTTTGCCCCGATCTTAAACGATTGAATCGCTGCTTATCCGTTCAGCCACGCGCCGATCCGCTCGACCGCCTCGTGCATATCCTGGTGCGCGCCAGCGTAACATAACCGTACGAACCGGCTGCCGCGCACCGGATCGAAATCGATCCCTGGAGTGACCGCCACACCCGCTTCCTCCAGCATGCGCGAGGCGAAAGCGAAACTGTCGTTCGAAAGGGGCGACACATCGGCATACAGATAGAACGCGCCGTCGGCAGGCAGGAAGGCGTCGACCCCTACCCGCGGCAAGCCATCGAGCAGGATGCGGCGGTTCTCCTGGTACCCGCGCTTGATGTCTTCGAGCTCCGGGCGGCCGTCAAAAGCGGCCTCAGCCGCAATCTGCGAGAGGGTGGGCACAGAGATTGCAAGGTTCTGCTGCAGCCGCTCGACCGCCCGCACCAGTGGCGGCGGTACCACCATCCAGCCGATTCGCCATCCGGTCATGCAGAAATATTTGGAGAACGAGTTGATGATGATCGCGTCGGGCGAAATTCGCGCGGCGCTCTCTGCCGGAAAGGCATAGTCGAGGCCGTGGTAAATCTCGTCGGAGATGACCGCGATGCCGGCAGCTTCGGCGCAGTGGATCAACGCAGCGAGTGACGACGCGTCCATCATCGTTCCCGTCGGATTGGCCGGAGACGCCACTACCAATCCCTTGAGCGGGCGAGCACGGTGTTGGGCGAGAAGGCTTTCGCTCGTGATCGACCACCGCGTCTGCGCAGTGGTCTCGATGCCCACCGGTTCACAGCCGAGCGCCGTAAGGATATGGCGATAAGGCGGGTAACCCGGGAGCGCCACCGCAACGCGATCGCCTTTCTCGAAAGCGGCGAGGAACGCCAGGATAAACCCGGCCGACGAACCGGTCGTGATCACGATGCGCTGCGGATCGATATCGAGACCGTGATATTCTCGGTAGGAGCGCGCGATGCGGCCCCGCAGCGATGCGATGCCAAGGGTTTCGGTGTAGCCGAGCGCGCCATTCGACAGTGCTGCGCGCACCGCGTCGAGAGCCGCCGTCGGCGCTCCCACGGCCGGCTGGCCGACCTCCATGTGGATAATCCGGCGTCCCAGCGCCTCCAGGCGGGCCGCCGCGGCCATCACGTCCATGACCATGAACGGCGGCACCGCGCTGCGAGCCGACGGTTGCAACAGGCTGTTTGCTTTTTCGACCATCAAATAGCTTTCGAGAACTCATCGGCAGTCATGCAGCGACGGCTGCGCGCCGCCCCTGTGCTGCCGTATTCGCCGGGTTTCGTGGCGCCCGCTTGGCTGCAGCGAACGCGCCGGCCCCGTGTTGACCGCGACCGGCTCCGTTCATACCCTGATGGAGTGGATTTGACATTCGCTACCCGCCCAGCCGGGAGCTACGATAGCGGATGTCAAATCCAAAAGCTCCACTAGCACTTATAGTTGCTGCTTATAGTTGCTGGTGGTCCTTTGATTTTAGCATTCGCATGATGGCGTGCCGAAACGGAATGCGAATGTTAGAATTCGGGCCGCTTGGTCCCGAACCGAGGGATCGCATTTTGCGCGAGATGACCTCCGCCAACCCTCCTAGCAAGGCGCGGCGCGCGAAACCAGCTTCGTGCGCCGTGGCGTTTGCTGCGGCGACCGCTATCGTTTTAGCCAGCGTTCCCGTACGAGCGCAGGAGTCCCCGCCGCAGGCTGGCCTGCCGATCATTCGCGACGCCGAGATCGAGCAGTTGCTGCGCGATTACACAAAGCCAATTTTCAAGGTCGCTGGGCTGGGTGACCAAAACATTCATGTCGTGATTATCAACAGCAGATCGTTCAACGCTTTCGTAATGGATGCGCACCACGTCTTCATCAATGCCGGGGCGCTCATGGAATCGACGACGCCCAACCAAGTCATCGGCGTCCTTGCCCATGAGACGGGACACATCGTCGGCGGACATCTTTCCAAGATGCGTCAGGAGCTGGCTAACGCGCAGTCCGCCGCCATCGTCGCCATGCTGCTGGGTGCAGGCGCACTGGTGGCGGGCGCTCGTTCCGGCAATGCGGATGTCGGCAATATCGGCGGCGCACTCATCCAGGCGCCGCAATCGTACATTGAGCATTCATTACTCGCTTACCGGCGTGCCCAAGAGGAATACGCCGACCGCGCAGGCGTACGATTTCTGACCGAGACCGGACAGTCGGCGAAGGGCATGTACGATACCTTCAAGCGCTTTGCCAACGAGACGATGTTCGAATCGAGATACATCGATCCCTACGCGCTCGATCACCCCATGCCCGAGGAACGCATGGAGGAGCTGGCGAATCTGGTGCATAATCAATATTGGGACAAAAAGGACCCGCCCGAGCTGCAATTCCGCCACGACATGATGCGAGCCAAGCTCTACGGCTTTATGGATCCGCCCAACGAGGTGCTGCGGCTGTATCCACCATCCAACACCAGTATGCCGGCGCGCTATGCCCGCGCCATTTCCACCTACCGTTACGGTGATTTGCGCGACGCTATCGCGCAAATCGACGGTTTGATTCGCTCGATGCCCAACTTCCCCTATTTTTACGAGCTCAAGGGGCAGGCATTGCTTGAAGCCGGACATCCGGCTGAAGCGATCCCGCCCTTGCAGCGCGCGGTTCAGCTTGCGCCCGATCCGGCCCTCATTCAGATCACGCTCGCGCAGGCGCTGATCGCCACCCACAACCCCAAGCTCTCGGACTCGGCGATACCGCTGTTGCGCACTGCTCTCATCAAAGAACCCGAATCGGAGGACGCCTACACCCAGCTCGCGATGGCGTACGGGCGCAAGAACGACCTTGCCGACGCCGACCTCGCCTCGGCGCAGGCCGCGTTCGCGCGTGGCGACAACAAGATGGCGCATGAACTGGCTGAACGAGCCAAGCAGCGATTTCCCATCGGGTCGCCCGGTTGGGTCCGCGCCGACGACATCGTCGCCTTCAACAAGAATGTGAGCAAAAACCCGCTCGCGATCGGTCATTGAAAACAAAAGGAACAACACAGATGAATTTTCTTCCGCGCATAGCAGTTTCACTCGCTGCCGCAATGCTGATTGCGTCGCCGGTTGCGGCATCGGCACAATCATTCTCCCCCGACCAGCGCCACGAAATCGAGACTATCGTTAGGGATTACCTCATTGCGCATCCCGAGGTACTACAGGATGCTCAGGCCGCGTTGGACAAGCGTCAGCAGGAAGCCGAGGCCCAGAAGGCGCGAACGGCGATCAAGAAGGACAGCGCAACCCTCTTCAACTCTCCGCATCAGGTCGTGCTTGGGAATCCCAATGGCAAGGTCACGATGGTCGAGTTTTTCGATTACAATTGCCCGCACTGCAAGGATGCCGTATCCGACATGCTTGATTTGTTGAAAACCGATCACGACTTGAAGTTCGTCCTCAAGGAATTTCCCATTCTGGCGCAGGGTTCAGTCGACGCGGCTCATGTTGCGGTTGCCGTACGCATGCAGGATCCTACGGGAGCGAAGTACCTCGCTTTTCACGAGAAGCTGTTCAGTGGCCGTGGTATGGTCGATCAAGCGCGCGCCCTCGCAGCCGCCAAGGATGTCGGGTGCGATATGGGCCGGATCGACAAGGATATGACCAGTCCCGAAGTGAAGACGACAATCGACGAGGATATGAAGTTGGCCGATGCAATCGGGGTCGACGGCACGCCAGCCTATGTCATCGGCGATCAGCTTATCGTTGGAGCGATCGGGTTCAAGGACTTGCAGCAGAAGATTGTCGCAGCGCAGAAATAGGCGCACCAGCAATCGTTGCCGGCAAGATTCGGCACCACCAGCCCTTCTCCGGCCCCGGAGAAGGGCTGTTCTTTGGGACTAAGCGTGCGGCTTTCCCTTTGCGAAGCCGTTCCCTATAACGGGCGCGGCGCGGCGGGTAATCGCCCGTGCGGCGCCATTGACCGCCCGGACGCGCGCATGCCGAACACCATTTTCGTCCTCAATGGACCGAACCTCAATCTGCTCGGCACCCGCGAGCCTGATCTCTACGGCCGCGCCACGCTGGCCGACGTCGAGAAACTATGCCGCACAACCGCACAGCGGTTCAGGCTTGGCATGGAATTCAGGCAATCCAATCACGAGGGCGAAATTGTCGATTGGATCCATCAAGCGCGGGCCGAGAGCACCGCGGGACTTATCATCAATCCCGCTGGGTACACGACGACGTCCGTCGCGATTCTCGATGCGCTGCACACCATCGCAGCGCCCATCGTCGAGGTGCACATTACCAACATTCATGCCCGCGAACCGTTTCGCCGGCATTCCTACGTGTCGCGTGTCGCGCGCGGGGTGATCTGCGGTTTCGGCGTCGAAGGTTACGCGCTAGCGATCGCCGGCGTCGCCGCCATGATCGGCGCCAAGGAGTGATCGTGGCGCGCAAGCCGGGAAGCCCGATGTCCAAAAGCCCGCCAAAGAGTCCGGTCATCGATCATGAAGCGATCCGTGAGCTGGCGAGGTTGCTCGACGAAACCGGGCTCAGCGAAATTGCCATCGAACAGGACGGCGTCTCGATTCGCGTGGCACGGAATTTTACCGCCAACGTCGGACGGACGCAGCAAGCCGAGTTGCCGGCCGCATTGCAAAATGTGGTTGCCGCGCCTGCCCCGCCAGACCCGACGCAGCATCCGGGAGTGGTTGCCTCGCCGATGGTTGGCACGGCCTATCGCGCTGCACAGCCCGGAGCACAGCCCTTTGTCGAAGTCGGCAGCCAGGTGAAGACCGGCGAAACGCTGATCATTATCGAGGCGATGAAAACAATGAATCAGATACCGGCGCCGCGATCCGGCACGGTGATCCAGATTTTGGTCGAGGACGGTCAGCCGGTCGAGTACGGCGAACCGCTGATGATCATCGAATAAGAGCGAATAGCGAATGGTGAGTAGCGAATGAGGACGTGAAGCGACCTTCCGTACTCGCCATTGGCTACTCACCACTCGCTTCGAAGGCCGGTAATGTTCGATAAAATCCTCATAGCCAACCGCGGCGAAATCGCACTCCGCGTGTTGCGCGCGTGCAAGGAGCTCGGCATCGCGACGGTCGCCGTGCACTCGACCGCGGACGAGGACGCAATGCACGTACGGCTCGCCGACGAAAGCGTCTGCATCGGCCCGCCTCCGGCCAAGGATAGCTACCTCAATATTCCGGCAATACTGGCCGCCTGCGAGATCACCGGCGCCGACGCTGTGCATCCCGGTTACGGTTTCCTTTCCGAGAATGCGCGGTTTGCCGAGATTCTCGCCGATCACAACGTGCACTTCATCGGTCCGCGACCGGAGCACATCCGTCTTATGGGCGATAAGATAGCGGCCAAGCGCGCCGCCAAAAGCCTCGGCATTCCGATCGTACCCGGTTCCGACGGCGATGTCGGCAGCGACGACGAAGCGCGACGGCTGGCCCGCGACATCGGCCTCCCGGTCATGGTGAAAGCCGCATCCGGCGGCGGCGGACGCGGCATGAAGGTGATCCGCACGGAAGCCGAGCTTGTTCCGGCGCTTGCCATGGCTCGCGCGGAGGCGAAAGCGGCATTCGGTGATGATACTCTCTATCTGGAAAAATACCTCGAGCGGCCGCGTCACATCGAGATTCAGGTGCTCGGCGACGGCAAAGGTCGCGTCATCCATCTCGGCGAGCGCGACTGTTCGCTGCAACGGCGACACCAGAAAGTGTGGGAAGAAGGTCCTTCCCCGGCGCTGAACACGGCGGCGCGCGATGCAATCGGTCAAACCGTCGCTACGGCGATGCAGGAGATCAAATATCTTGGCGTTGGCACGGTCGAATTCCTTTACGACGACGGCGAATTCCATTTCATCGAGATGAATACGCGCATTCAGGTCGAACACCCGGTGACTGAGATGATCACCGACATCGACCTCATTCTCGAACAGATCCGCGTCGCCGATGGCAGCGATCTGGCGCTCAACCAAAGCAACGTGAAGTTCCACGGCCACGCCATCGAGTGTCGCATCAACGCCGAAAATGCCGTGTCATTCCGTCCGTCGCCGGGCAAAATCATCCACTACCATCCGCCCGGCGGGCTCGGTGTGCGGGTCGATTCCGCCGTTTATCACGGCTATGCGATTCCCCCGTTCTACGATTCGCTCGTCGGCAAGCTCATCGTCCACGGCAAGACGCGGAGCGAATGCCTGATGCGATTAAAGCGCGCGCTCGACGAATTCGTGATCGACGGCATCGAAACGACGCTGCCCCTGTTCCGCGCCTTGGCGCAAGAGAAGGACATCATCGACGGCGATTACCACATCCACTGGCTCGAGGAGTTTTTGGCGCGCGGTGGGCTCGAGGCGTAGGCCGCGACTACGCAAAAGCAGGCATTTTTCTCGTCTGCAGCGCGTCCGAGATGAGCCGCCCCGCCTCCTCTGGTTCATAAGGTTTGCGCAGGAAAGCGACGCCCGCTACTCGCCCTTGCAGATCCGAAATTTGTGCCCGGGCAGAGGCGTAGATTATGGGAAGGTCCGGCAGCAAAGCGCGGGCTTGGCGTGCCAGCGCGGCGCCATCCATTCCGCCGGGCAGATTGATGTCGGTGAACAGGACATCGACCGGCGCGGCAGCGAGATGCCGCAGCGCGTCGCCGGCGTTACTCACGGTATGTACGATGAAGCCCTGTTCAGACAAACTCTCCGCCACCCATTCGGCGATCAACATCTCGTCCTCCACCAGGAGGACCCGAATACTCTCGCAATTTTTCGCGTTCGATTCCATCGCAGCATTCGCACTTAAGAGCTTTGCCACCGAAACGTCCGACGAGGAAAAGCGTTCAAGCCGCGTAAAATCTTAGTAAGTTATGGTTTGCGACCGGTTAATCGCTACCGCCGCGGCTTAGGATTTCGCGGCGGTCGCCTGACGCACCAAGAGCCCGGAACTACACGCGCGAATCACCGCTTTGGTTGCTTGATGCCTACTTGAACCACGCGCCCGGAGCCGGCTAAACGCCTTGCCATGGCCAGCCGCGAATCCGCCCTCATCGACATCACACCGGAGGTTCTGCTCAAGGCCTATTCCTGCGGCATCTTTCCCATGGCGGAGAGCGCCGACGATCCTGCGCTTTACTGGATAGAACCCGAGCGGCGCGGAATCATTCCAATCGACAGGTTCCACGTCTCCGACCGTCTGGCGCGCACCGTTCGTTCCGATTGCTTCACCGTAGTGGTCGACCACGATTTCGATGCCGTGATCGCCGGCTGCGCCCAGCCGGCGCCAGGCCGCACGCGGACTTGGATCAACGGCCGCATTCACAACCTTTACCGCAAGCTCTACGAGCGCGGCGACTGTCATACCGTCGAGGTCTACGACGACGATCGGTTGGTCGGCGGCCTCTATGGGGTCAGCCTCGGGCGGGCATTCTTCGGCGAGAGCATGTTCCATCGAGCCCGCGATGCCTCGAAGGTGGCGCTCGTCCACCTGGTGGCGCGGCTCAAGGCCGGCCATTTCCGCCTGCTCGACACGCAGTTTGTCACCGACCATTTGCGAACGTTTGGGGCCACCGAGGTGTCGCGACCCGCCTACCACAAGCTGCTCGATGCCGCGCTTGTCGGCGAAGGAAACTTCGGCGCGCTGGTACTCGACCGCCCGGTTGGCGGAAAAGCGGCGCTCGCTTGCCTTGGCATTGAGTAATCAGATCAGCGTGGCTGCGGTTTGAGCGCAGAATGCGGCGTTGGACGCTGTCGTGGCGGCGGATGGTGCTCAACCACGGCAGGCTGCGGCGTTGGCTCCGCGAGCGAGGTCTCGATCGGCGACTCGCAGCCGGTCAGCCAAACGTCATAAATCGGGTGTTCGACGGCGTTCAGGCCGGGACTGGACGCGAACATCCAGCCGGTAAAGATCCGTTTGATCTCACCTTGCAACGTCACCTCGTCCACTTCCACAAAGGCATCCGTATTTGTCGCCTCGGTGGGCGG
>JASHRW010000064.1 GCA_030037065.1 Xanthobacteraceae bacterium | reverse complement strand
TTGATGGGTAACGCAGCGTGCTGGGCCGAACAGCCCCGAGTGGTCCGTGTGAAATCGTCAAACCATCGCGCAAACAATCGCGATCGTCATCCGGCGGTATAGCCGCCGTCGACATACATCACTTGTCCGGTGCAGAAATCTGAAGCCGGCGACAACAGATAAATCGCCATCCCGATCAGGTCCTCCACTTCGCCGAGACGTCCGAGCGGGATGCGCGACAACGAACGGGCGCGCGTCTGCTGGCCGAGCTCGTTGTCGCCGTACATCCAGGCGGTTAGCTTGGAGCGGAAAACGGTGGGCGCGATCGCGTTCACGGTGATGCCGTATTTGGCCCATTCGGTCGCCAGCACGCGGGTCAGCGAGTCGGTCGCGCCCTTCGAGGCGCAATAGCCGGTATAGCCCGAATAATTGCCGTGGCGGCCACGCACCGAAGACATCACCACCACCTTGCCGCGCACCTTCTTCTCGATCCAGTACGTGCCGACGGCCTTGGCCATGAACCAGATGCCGCGCACATTGGCGTCCATCACCGCCTGCCAGTCCTCATAGGTGAGTTCGTGAATGAAACCCGGTTTGTTGTAGCCGGAGGCGACCACCAATTGATCGACGCGGCCGAACGTGGCCAGCGCGGAATCGAGCATCGCCTCGGCGTCGGCTTGGCTGTCCGGCCGGCGCACCACAGTCGCCGGACTGCCGCCCAATTCGCGCACCTCGTTTGCCACCTCCTCAAGTTCGCGCTCGCTGCCGGAGGCGAGCAGCACCTTGCCACCAAGGGCGGTGAGCGCCAGCGCAGTGGCGCGGCCGAACGTGCCCGAGGCGCCGGTGACGATGGCGACCTTGTCCTTGACGTCGAACAGCGAGAGCGGATTGCGCAGCGGCTCGGAGATCATTTGGTTCCTCGTGGTGTCATCGCCCGCGTCGGCGGACGATCCAGTAATCGCTCAATTTGGAAGAAGAACAAATCGTTCATAACCGCGGCGTTTGAGTTTACTGGATGCCCGCCTTCGCGGGCATGACAGTTACCGCCCCGTCTCAAAGCGGAACGCCTGCTGCGGATCAAGCACCGCGACGACACGCAGGGCGCAGCCTTCGCCTTCCGGCCAGCGCCAAGGAAAGGCGAAGAATGTGCAGCGCTTGCCGGTGATCTTGTCGATGTCGCCGCCGATATTCTCGATGCCGGGAATGCCGTTGGTCATCATGATCTTGTGCGCCGGTTCCCAATAGGGAAAGTCCTCGATGATATGGCGCCCGGTCGCCGCCTTGTATTCGACATCGAGATGCGGCTGCGCCGGTCCCGGTCCATGCGGCCCGAGAAACGTGCCGAGCGGATGATCGAGCGCCTGCACGTCGATGCCGACCAACTTGACGCCGCGTTCCACCAGCCATTCGGCGGCGTCCTTATAGAGACCGGGCGAGTAGGCGAAGTAATCCGGATTGTCGCCGTAATTGCGGTGGCTGCCGGTATTGATCATCACAATGTCGTTCTTCTGTATTTTCGGTTCGGCTTTCTCTAGATCCTTCGGCGTGATCACGCCCCATTTGCCTTTCGGGATCGACACCGCGACCCCGGTGCCGAAGAACCGCCACAGTGGGTAGCCGGTCAGCGACTGCTGATTCTCGGCCACGTGAATCGGGGCGTCCATGTGCGTGCCGCGATGCATGATGCCTTCGAACTGCTGCACCAACAGGCCGTCCTTGGAATGAAATTCCACGACGCGCACATTGAGATTGGCGCGCGAGGGCCATTGCGGCATGCCGTGGCCCCAAGGATGCGAGAGATCGAAAAATTGCACCGCCTGCCGCTCTTTCCCAGAGGCGCGCGGCGCGTTAGCTGCCGTTGCCGCCTTGCGCGCTACACCGGCGTCCAGGCGAACATTTCCCTTTGGGTCCAACATGGCGACGAGGCGGATCACGCAGGCGTCGCCTTCGCGCCACTTCCACGGAAAACCCTGAAAGGTGCAGCGCTTGCCGGAAAGTTCGTCGAGATCGCCGCCGACGTTCTCGATCGTCGGGATGCCGGCTTCAAGCAGCGCACGATGCGCCGGATTCCATTCCGGAAAATCGGCGATCGCCTCGCGTCCGGTTGCTTCCTTGTATTCCGGCAGCAAATATTTGATCTGCGGGCCGTTGCGGTGCGGCCCGAGCGACGTGGCGAGCGGATGATCGATGCAGGCGGTGTCGACGCCGACCATCTTGACACGTTTTTTTACCAACCACGCAGCGGCATGTCTGCTCAAGCCCGGCGCGTAACCGAAATAGTCCTTGCTGTCGGAATATTTGCGATGCCAGCCGGTATTGATGAGGACGATGTCGCCCGCCTTGATTTGCGGCTTGGCGCGCTCAAGGTCGGAAGCTTCGATCAACTGCCATTTTTTCTTCGGAATCGACAGCACGACTCCAGTTCCGAAGAAACGATCGAGCGCAAGTTCGCCAACGGCCGCCGCGCCGGGAACGAGGTGGATCGGTGCGTTGACATGCGTGGAGGTGTGAAAGATCGTCGTAATCTTGTGCGTCATCACGCCCTGTTTGGCGTGATGCGTGATGCGCTCGAGTTTGATTTCTTCGTAACCCGGAAAGATCGGCGTATACATGCCCCAGCGGTGGCTGAGCTCGTAAAGTTGGAGCCCGCTCACCGGATCGACAACAGCCGGCATTTCGCACCCTCACTCGATTGGTTGTTCAGCTTTCATGGCCGCCCATGTGCATCTTGTATTGCAATTCGGGTTGGCTGTGTCACGATCAATCGCAAGGCCAAACACTCCGCATGGCGTCGTAAAGGCGTGATAGCGGTGCACCGCCGATCCAGGATCGTTTTGCACGCCAAGTTTGTACGCCAAGTCTGCAAAGGTCCCCGGTCTGCGGCGCACCACGTCGTATTGCGCCGCGCCTGGGACATGTGGTTGCAGCAGCAGGACCGCGCCGTTATCTATACGCGCCCTTTGCGCCGTCTGGCGATGCGGCGCGTCAAACGCGGAAGAGTCCAGCGACCGTCATGTCCCGTCTTGTCATGAAATTTGGCGGTACTTCGGTCGCGGATATCGACCGGATCCGCAATGCCGCGCGGCACGTCAAGCGCGAGGTCGAGGCCGGCCATGAAATTGCCGTGGTAGTCTCGGCCATGGCGGGCGTTACCAATCAGCTCGTGGCCTGGTGCGAGGCGGCGCTCAAGGAGCGACGCATTTTCGATGCGCGCGAATACGATGCCGTGGTCGCCACCGGGGAAGAGGTGACGGCCGGGCTCATGGCCATCGCGCTCCAGGACTTCGACATCAATGCGCGCTCCTGGCAGGGCTGGCAGCTGCCGATCCTGACATCCAACGCGCATGGCCCGGCGCGAATCCTCGATGTCGCTGGCGACGAATTGATCCGGCGCTTCAAGGAGCGCAAAGAGGTCGCGGTCATCGCCGGCTTCCAGGGCGTGCACAAGGAGACCGGGCGCATCACCACTTTGGGCCGCGGCGGGTCGGACACGTCCGCAGTGGCGGTGGCGGCCGCCATCCGCGCCGACCGCTGCGATATCTATACCGACGTCGATGGTGTCTACACGTCCGACCCGCGCGTCGTTCCGCGCGCGCAAAGACTCGACAAGATCGCGTTCGAGGAAATGCTGGAGCTCGCGTCGCTCGGCGCCAAGGTCATGCAGGTGCGCTCGGTCGAGCTCGGCATGGTCCACAACGTGCGCATTTTCGTGCGCTCGAGCTTCGATTCGCCCGACAGCATCGATCCGCACGGCAACCCACCCGGCACCCTTATCTGCGACGAGGGGGAGATCATGGAGCAGCAAACAGTCACCGGCATCGCCTTCTCCCGCGACGAGGCGCAAATTTCGATTCGCCAGGTGCAGGACAAACCCGGCGTGGCGGCGGCTATTTTCGGTCCGCTCGCCGAGGCGAACATCAACGTCGACATGATCGTGCAGAACGTTTCGGCCGACGGTCGAACCACCGATTTGACCTTCACGGTGCCGGCGGCGGATTATCAGCGCTCGCTCGACACCATCGCCAAGGCTAAGGCGGCGATCGGTTATGCGCGGCTCGACGGCGCCACCGACGTGGCCAAGATTTCGGTGATCGGCATCGGCATGCGCAGCCACGCCGGCGTCGCCGCCCAGGCGTTCCATGCGCTGGCCGAGCGGGCGATCAATATTCGTGCCATCACCACTTCGGAGATCAAATTTTCGCTCCTCATCGACGCGGCATTCACTGAGCTGGCAGTGCGCACCCTGCACACGCTGTACGGCCTCGACAAGGCAGCTTGAGCGGCCGCTCCCTGACGGTTTCACATTGCGGCGCACAATTTCCGCCCCGTCATCGGCATGTCTTTGGCTTGCGGTTTGCATGGCGCATTCGATATAGGCTTGGGGATGGTCGCCGCGGGCTGAAGGCCCGGGCGATTTCCTCTTCGATCCGACCGGCGCGAGGCGGGCGACGCCCCGGTCACAAGAGAGCCCGAGGGACCTCACGCCATGCGTGGCGCGCTCGGTGGTCCGCGCGTGTTGTTGCGCCGGCTTCGCGAAGTCATGGCGGAGCCGGTCAGCGCGCAGGAACGCCTCGACAAGGTTGTGGTGCTGATCGCCGCCAACATGGTTGCGGAGGTCTGCTCCGTCTATGTGCTGAGGGTCGACGCCACGCTCGAACTCTACGCCACCGAGGGCCTCAACCGAAACGCCGTGCACTCAACGGTGTTGGGCGCTGACGAAGGGCTTGTCGGCCTGGTCGCCAGCCAGGCGAGCGCCATCAATTTGTCCAACGCGCAAGCGCATCCGGCCTTCTCCTACCGGCCGGAAACCGGCGAGGAAATCTATCACTCGTTCCTCGGGGTGCCGATCCT
>JASHRW010000063.1 GCA_030037065.1 Xanthobacteraceae bacterium | reverse complement strand
CGGCGTGAAATCCGTCGTATCCGGAGAGAAGCGGATGTGGTCGAGCACTTTCAGCCCGATCTGCGGCAGGCATTTGAGATATTCGGCGTCGAGCGGAGTGGTCCAGGCGGCGTCCTCGCTCATCACCACCGCGGTCTTCATGTGCAGGTCGTTGACCAGCAAATCCTTCGCCGGCGCACACACGGCATCGGCGATGCTGGTCGAGGTCAGGTAACCATGAAACGTATATTTGAGATGGTTGTAGTCCTTGGCGATGTTCTGGGTGATGACGTCGGAGGCCGCACCCGGCGTCACCATCACGGTTTTCAGACGGCCGGTCCACGGCTCGAGCGCCAGCACTACCTCGCTGATGTAACTGGCAATCACCGCGTTGACGTGATCCTCGGTGGCGGCGCGTTGAAATGCGCGCACGGCTTCTGCCGCCGACGAATGATCGTCGTAGGAGATGATCTCGATCTTGCGGCCGTTGACGCCGCCCTTGGCGTTGATCTCGTCGGCGGCAAGCTGCGCGGCCTGTGGTATCGAGGAGCCGGCCACAGACTGCGCTTCGGCGATGACGCCGATTTTGATGGGGGCCTTCGACTGTGCAAAGCCCGGCGTCGCGAACGCCATTGCCAGCACGGCGGAACTTGCACACACCGCGTAGGCGGTGCGCTTCGCCAGCTTAATCATTGACATTTCTCCCTTGAATTGCGCGGTCGTCTTCGTGAACGAGGCGGCGACCTGCGGGCAGTCTATCCGATAGTCGCGAGCCAGCAAGACGCATTTTGGCCCACGATTTTTTGACGCGAGGGGCAGGCCGACGCAGTGCACAAAAAGGCGGCACCACAAGTAGGCTGCCGATCTCACGCGTTCTCAATTCCTCGCCGATTCGCCGGCTTGCCTGCCTCACTCGACCGTGCGCTCATTGCCCCTTCGCTCAAGTCCGAGAATGCAATGGGCGTCAGTCTCTTTCGAGTGACGGTAAGCTCGAACACGTCAAAGCGGTTGTAGTAGCCGACAATATCGTGAAACTGCTTCGGCTCGACGCATTGTGTGATATCGATGTCCTGATAAAGCAGCCCCTCGGCATCGCTCAGAGTATCGCTGATCACCTCACCCGATGGGCCAATTACCATCGACACGGCGTGCGGACTTTGCTCAAGCACCTCGTGGGCGCTGCGATCCAGGTCTCGTAATCCATCGAGTGTCGACTTGTCGAGAAAGGCCGATGCGACGACATTGAAGACCTTGCCTTCGAATGAATGAGCGCCGGCGCGGATGCGGATGGCGGCGGCAAGATCGTAACGGCCGGGCTCGTTAGAGGGCCGTGTCGGCCACACCGGCGGATAGGACGAGATATGGATTTGCTCGCCCTGCGCGATCAGCGCGTAGCGCGCAAGCGGGTTGGTGTTCTCTCCGCAGATCAGCATGCCGATCTTGCCGATAGCGGTGTCGCTCACCCGCAAGCCGGCACCGTCGCCGGCTGCCCAGATCAACTTTTCGTAGAAAGTGGGCACCAGTTTGCGATGATGGTTGAGGAGCGTACCGTCGTCGGCGATTAGCAAGTTCGTATTCCAAAGGCAGCCAACCGAAAGCGGCGATAGCTCGCTGATCCCGATCGACACGACGATGGAGTGTTCGCGCGCCGCCCCAGCTATCAATTCAACTTCGGGTCCCGGTACCGCGATAGAGTTGGTGACCATGTGCTTGAAGTATTCGTGGTTCTTGATCGGCGCCTGAACTGCGGCCCAAAGCGGAAAGCCGGGCACGAAGGACTCTGGAAAGGCGATAAGCTGCGCGCCATTTTTGGCGGCCTCGGCGATGAGTGCACAGGCCTTTTGCACCGTTGCCTCGGCATTGAGGAAGACCGGGGCCACATGCGCGGCACATGCCTTGAGTTTGGGAAGTTTGTTCATTGCAGCCCTCTCTTCGCGCACCAGCTTTTCGCCACATCATTGAGCGTTTACCGGTAGTTATCCAAAACGTCCGGTACAGGCGCCAGAATTGAATTGACGAATCCCGAATTGTGCCACCATATGTGCGCACATCGCGGTCTTTGCCGCTACATCTTGTGGCGCGCGAGGCTAAGAGGGAACCCGGAAGACCTGAGAAGGGCTAAGCCGGGGCTGCCCCCGCAACTGTGAGCGGCGAGCGACTGCCAGTTACGGCCACTGGTGCGCCAATGCACCGGGAAGGCTAGGTAGCCGCAGCGACCCGCGAGCCAGGAGACCTGCCGTGATGAAACGAACGTCCTCGGGCGGGGTGTCCCGGCGGGTCGCTTGCTGCTGGCGCATCCGCTGCCGGTTCCTACGCAAGTCGTCCGCCCGGCCTCAGCCCCAACATCGCGGGGTTGCCGATGTCTTTTGCCTACGACTTCGACCGACATGGTCATCTCGTCCTGCCGAAAAATCCAGCTCCGGTACCAGCTGAACGAAAAGCGCCGGTATCCGAATTGCGCCTGGTTCGCCCCGCGCCGCGCCCGCGTGCTGCGCCTCTTCCCGCGCCGCTCGGGGCGCTGCCGAAGCCGGGTGATCTCAAGCTTGATCGCTCGCGTGACGACCTGCTGACGTCATTCGGCAAACTGACGCTGTCCGACCGTTATTTGCTCCCCGGCGAGAGCCATCAGGATATATTTGCACGCGTGTCGTGCGCTTTTGCCGACGATGTTGCACACGCCCAACGTCTTTACGACGCCATGTCCCGGCTCTGGTTCATGCCGGCGACGCCGGTGCTCTCCAACGGCGGTACGACACGCGGCCTTCCCATCTCATGTTTCCTCAATTCGGTGTCCGATTCCCTTCAGGGCATTGTCGGCACCTGGAACGAGAACGTGTGGCTCGCCTCCAACGGTGGCGGCATCGGCACCTATTGGGGCCAAGTCCGCTCCATCGGCGAAAAAGTGAAGGGCGGAGAAACATCCGGCATCATTCCCTTCATTCACGTCATGGACGGCTTGACCCTCGCTATAAGCCAGGGATCGCTGCGGCGCGGCTCGGCCGCGGTCTATCTCGACATCCACCATCCGGAGATCGAGGAGTTCCTCGAAATCCGAAAATCCTCGGGAGACTTCAACCGCAAAAGCCTGAATCTGCATCATGGGATCAACGTTACCGACGAGTTCATGCACGCGGTCAAGGGCGGGCGGATGTTTGCGCTGCGCAGTCCGAAGAACAACGAGGTCATCCGCGAGATCGACGCGCGCCGGCTCTGGCAGCGCGTCCTGGAGACGCGGCTGCAGACCGGTGAACCTTATCTTTTGTTCATCGATACGGTGAATCGCGCGCTGCCCAAGCATCAGCGCGACTTGGGTTTGAAGGTCACCACCTCGAATCTCTGCAGCGAGATCACGCTGACCACCGGCATCGATCACCGCGACGAAGAACGGACGGCGGTATGTTGCTTGTCCTCGCTCAATTTCGAAACCTGGGATCAGTGGAAAGACGAGCCCAGCTTCATCGAGGATGTGTTGCGCTTCCTCGATAATGTGCTCACGTACTTCATCACCGTCGCGCCTGATGGCATGAAGCGCGCCCGCTACGCGGCGCTGAGGGAGCGCTCGGTGGGTTTGGGCGTGATGGGTTTCCATTCTCTGCTGCAATCCAAGGGCATCCCGTTCGAAAGCGCGCTGGCCAAATCCTTCAATCTCACTATGTTCCGCAAAATCCGACGCGACGCGGATGCCGCATCGGTGGCGCTGGCGCAGGAACGAGGGCCGTGCCCGGACGCACTGGAGCGCGGCGTGATGGCGCGGTTTAGCCACAAACTCTCGATCGCGCCCACGGCCTCGATCAGCATCATCTGCGGTGGCACGAGCGCCTGCATCGAACCGATTCCGGCAAACATTTATACGCACAAGACGCTCTCCGGCGCCGTGCCGGTGCGCAATCCGCATCTCGTCAAGGTGCTCGCCGCCAGAGGGGCCGACACGCCGGAGGTGTGGCAATCCATCATCGAGCATGAAGGCTCGGTCGCGCATCTCGACATGATGTCGGAGCAGGAGAAGGCGACGTTTCGCACCGCGTTCGAGATTGATCAGCGTTGGGTCATCGAGCTTGCCGCCGATCGTGCGCCGTTCATCTGCCAGAGCCAGTCGATCAATCTTTACCTGCCGGCCGACATCGACAAGTGGGACCTACACATGCTGCACTGGACGGCGTGGCAGCGTGGCATCAAGAGCCTCTACTACTGCCGCTCCAAGTCGATCTCACGCGCGGGCTTCGCCGGAAAGCTGGCGCAAGGCGAGGGCCCAGTGGCGCAGGAGGCGGCGTTGGCGCGGACCGATTACGAGGAGTGTCTGGCATGTCAGTGACCGCTCTCTCCAGCGTCGATCCGCGAACGCTGATCGGAACGGGCCGCGTCGGGCTTCTCGATTCGACCGGCAGCTATGACGTCGACCGCTACGCCTGGGCTTATGAGTTCTGGAAGCGCCAGCAACAGACTCATTGGATGGGCGAGGAGGTCCCGCTTGGGCCCGATCTGAAAGACTGGGCCTCCAATCGGATAACGCCGAACGAGCGCGCGCTGCTGACGCAGATTTTTCGGTTCTTCACCCAGTCGGACATCGAGGTCGGCGACAATTATCTCAAGCGTTATATCCCGATCTTCCAGCCATTGACCGTGCAGATGATGATGGCCGCCTTTACCAATATGGAGACGGTGCATATCGACGCCTATGCACTGCTGTTGAAGACACTCGGCATGCCCAAGACAGAGTTCGAGGCGTTTCGCGATTATGCCGAGATGCGCGCCAAGGCAGACTACATGCACCAGTTCGGCGTCGAGACCGTGGCCGACGTGGCGCGGACGCTGGCCATGTTCGGCGCTTTCACCGAAGGCATGGCGCTGTTTGCCAGTTTCGCCATGCTGCTCAACTTTCCCAGGCACAACAAAATGAACGGCATGGGGCAGATCGTGAGTTGGTCGGTGCGCGACGAAAGCCTGCACTGCGAAGGTGTCATCAAGCTGTTCCACGAGTGGAATCGCGAGACTGGCGCGGTGACACGTGCGGTCCGCGACGATATTACCGACGTGGCGCAAACCATGGTGAAGCTCGAGGAGAACTTCGTCGATTTGGCCTTTGGCCTTGGCGAAATTGACGGCATGAAGCCGGGAGAGATTCGCGCCTACGTCCGCTATGTTGCCGATTGGCGTCTCACCCAGCTTAGGCTTTTACCTGTATTCGGCTACTTCGAAGCCACCGAGGGCGGCTACAGGCCATTGAAGCCGCATCCGCTGCCGTGGCTGGTTGAAATCCTCAACGGTGTCGAGCACGCGAATTTCTTTGAGCAGCGGGCCACGGAATACTCAAAGGGCACGAGCCGCGGAACCTGGGATGGCGACGATGGTGTGTGGGTCGAATTTGACCGTCGACGGGCAGCTTCCGCCGCATAATAGAGAAAACGCCTCCGTTTGCGAAGCTGCCTGCATCGCGGAGGCTCGCTCGCGACGCCGGAAGGTGCTTTTCATTCTGAAATACCTTCTGGCGGACGCGCGCGAATAGACGCCCCCGACGCCAACAGGCAAGCGTGCAGATTCGTGGACTTAGTACTGCTCAGCTCTTGCGTAGCTTTAGCCCGCGCGATTAGCGTTTTCATGTCTCCTCGGCGGCAAGCCGGAATTGCACTCGGGCGGGTCGCGCTTGACTGGCGCCGAGAGCCTACGTCAGCTAGTGCGGAAGTCGCATGCGGTCGAGCACTTGAGTGGGCTATGAACCATGAGAAAAGTCTTCGTTATCGGCATCGGCGCGGGTAATCCTGATTACGTTACAGTACAAGCGATCAACGCCCTCAACGAGGTTGACGTATTCT
>JASHRW010000436.1 GCA_030037065.1 Xanthobacteraceae bacterium | reverse complement strand
CGCGCTCGCCTTTCGGCGCTCCGTCGCGGCTCTTGTCGCAGGGCGAACACTGACGACTCGGCCCAGGCCGCGCTTCGCACGATCAGGAGGACTCGGGCGTTACCCAAGCCACTGAGCGCGCTTAAGCCAAGCACCTGGCTCGCCGGTCGTAATGCCGGCGGGGACGATGCCCGGACCGCCCGGGAGCGGCTTGCGAGACCGCCCGCGGGAACCGCACTCGCTCCACCTTTCGGATCGCATCCGGAATGTGCCCTTCGGCAAGCGAGATGGCGACTGTATGTCACAACTCTTGACTGGAATCAAGGACAAAAGTCGCCAAAAGTCCCCAATCACGATATCGTGTCTGGCGCGGCCGAACGGTGCTCAGAACGGATAGGGATTCGGCTTTTCCTTGATCGTCATCCACTGCCATTGGGTGAACTCGTCCCAATTGGCCGGGCCGCCGATGCGCGTACCGTTGCCGGAGGCTCCCGTTCCGCCGAATGGCACGTGCGGTTCGTCGGCGACGGTCTGATCGTTGATGTGCAAAAGGCCGGTATTGAGTCGGTTGCCGATGGCGATCGCGCGACCGACATCGGCCGAGAACACGCCGGCCGAAAGGCCGTACTCATTCTTATTGGCAAGCGCTATCGCTTCGTCATCGGTTGCAGCCGAAGTGATCGCCGCCACCGGACCGAAGATCTCCTCTTCGAACGCGCGCATGCCCGGTTTCACGCCGGTCAGCACGGTCGGCTTGTAGAACGGGCCGTCGAACGTCCCGCCCGCCTCCAATTTGGCGCCGGCGGCGACCGACTCTTTCACAATACTGTCGATGCGCTGTACCTGCTGCTTGTTGATCACCGGGCCGAGCGCGACCTGACCGAGCGGATCGCCAACCGGCAGATGGTTTGCCTTTGCCACCAGCTTCTCGGTCAGCGGCTTCACGATCTTGTCCTTGGCGAGGATGCGCCCCGTGGTCATGCAGATCTGGCCCTGATGGAACCAGGCGCCGAACGCGATCGCCGAGGCGGCCGCATCGAGATCGGCGTCTTCCAGCACGATCACGGCATTCTTACCGCCGAGCTCGAGCTGCACCTTCTTCAGATGCTTGCCGGCAAGCTCGCCAATGCGGCGGCCGACATTGCTCGATCCGGTAAACGACACCATGGCGATGTCCGGATCCGTGCAGATCGCCTCACCGGCTTCGACGCCGCCGGGAAGGACGTGCAGCACGCCTTTGGGCAGGCCCGCTTCCTCGAACACCCTGGCGATGATGAACCCGCCGGTCATCACCGTACGCGGGTCCGGCTTGAGAACCACGGTGTTACCGGTCGCGAGCGCCGGCCCGACCGCCCGCATCGAAAGGATCAGCGGGAAGTTGAACGGTGAAATGATGCCGACGACTCCGCGCGGCACGCGGCGCGCAATGCTGATGCGGCCGGGATTGGACGGCAGCACCACGCCTTGCGGTTCCGTGCACATCGCCGCCGAACGATAAAGACCTTCGGTCACCAGATGGATTTCGAATCCCGCTTTGGCCGGAATGCCGCCGGTTTCCCGCGCGATCCAGGGGATCAACTCTTCCTGATTATCTTCAAGAATCCGCGCGGCTTTGCGCAAGATGGCGGCGCGCTCTTCGTAAGGCGTCGCGGCCCAGGCGGGTTGCGCCGCGCGGGCCTCGCGCGCGGCTTGACGCACGTCCGCGGCAGTTGCGTTGCCGACGCTGGTGATCTTGCTGCCGGTTGCGGGCTCAAGCACATCCATCGACCCGCCCGCGGCGCTGCGCCACTCGACGCCGAACACGCGGCCTTCCCAGGTTTTCTCAATCAGGAACTTCGGTGCCGGTACGTTCATTTGTTATTCCTCCCTTATGTGGTCCGCCGACTGGAGCGGTCACATCATAAGATGCGAGACGTTCTTCACGACGGTGTAGTGCGACAACCCCTCTGTGCCGCCCTCGCGCCCGTAACCGGAATCCTTGACGCCACCAAACGGCGTCTCGGCGATCGAAGCGACCAAGTTGTTGATCGAGAGGTTGCCGACCTCGACGCCTTCCGCCAGCCGGTCCGCATTCCGCGCCGATCTGGTGAAGGCATAGGCCGCGAGACCGTAAGGCAGCGCGTTGGCTTTCTCGATCGCTTCATCCAGCGACGCAACCGGGTTGATCAGTGCCAGCGGACCGAAAGGCTCCTGCTGCATCGCCCGCGCATCATCGGGCAGGTCGGCAAGCACTGTCAGCGGAAAGTAATAACCGCGATTGCCAAGCCGTTCGCCGCCGGCAAGCAGGCGAGCGCCCTTCGCCTTGGCGTCGGCGACGAACATTTCCATCGCTTCGATGCGGCGATGGTTGGCAAGCGGTCCCATTTGGTTTGACGGATCGAGGCCGTCGCCGACCTTCACCGCACGCGCCTTGTCCGCGAAGGTTTCGGTGAATTTGCCGTAGATCGCTTCCTCGACAAAAAACCGTGTCGGCGAAACGCAGACCTGTCCGGCATTGCGCGTCTTGCCAATCACCGCGGTTGCGGCGGTGGCGACGGGATCGACATCGGCGCAGACGATAACCGGCGCGTGACCGCCAAGCTCCATGATGGCGGGTTTCATGTGGCGGCCGGCCATCTCCGCAAGGTGCTTGCCGACCGGAATGGAGCCGGTAAACGTGATGAGGCGCACCAGGTTCTGCGGGATAAGATATTCGGAAATCTCGGAAGGCGTGCCGAACACGAGATTGAGCACGCCCGGCGGCAGGCCGGCGTCATGAAAGGCGCGCACGAGCTGGACCGCTCCGGCCGGCGTCTCCTCCGAGGCTTTCAGGATGATCGAGCAACCGGCCGCGAGTGCGCCGCCGACTTTGCGTGCCGGCGAACTCATCGGGAAGTTCCACGGCGAGAAAGCCGCCACCACGCCGATCGGCTGGCGCAAGACCATGTGCTTCATGCCGGCTTCGCCCGGAATGACACGCCCGTAGGTGCGCCGGCCTTCCGCTGCGTCCCATTCGATGATCTCGCAGCCGCGCAGAATCTCCATACGGGATTGCGCGATAGGCTTGCCCTGTTCGAGCGTCATCGCGACAGCCATTTCCTCGACCCGCTCGCGCATCAATCCCACCGCCTTGCCGATGATTTCGGATCGCTTCGACGGCGAAGTCTTGCTCCATTTCTTGAACCCGTCCGCGGCTGCCGAAAGCGCGGCATCGAGGTCCGCTTGCGTCGCGGTCGGAACGGTGCCGAGCACGCTCTCGTCGGCGGGGTTCAGCACGAGCTGGCCCGGCGCGTTCTTCCATTGGCCGCCGATGTAGAGTTCGAGATCAGGATACCGTGCCACGAGAAACCTCACTGAGTTCGCTTGATTGCGCTTGCGGCGATTGCGGAAAGCGTCGCGTGCTTCTCCGCAGCGGAGCAGGAGGAATCAGCGCGGCCGCGATTGCCTCCGGGGTGAAGCGCGTCGCGCGCAGTTCCATCCAACGCTGTTTTGCTGTTTCGATAGCGACGATTTCGCGGGCATAAGGGCTGCCGGGCATTGCCGCCCTGCGGGCGCCGCGTGGACGCGCGTTGTGCGCATCAAACCGATTGTGGACGTCCATTGCAAAATAGACATCCAGAACCGATACCGCATTGATCAAGTCGCCAATGCGCCCGATTCTCGAATTGGCATTGAACAATCCTTGTGCGGCCCGCTCATACACCTGCGCCACGTCTCGAACGACAAGGCTTTCATCGGACAATATCACCATCATGAACGACAAGTCGTCGCGCACGTTTGGCGGCAGCATGAGGAAGAACAACTCAAACTCTTCAAGCAATGATTCCCACATAACGCTGCAACTCGTTGCTTCACCGCGCGTTGGCTTCGCCAGGGGCGGATTGCCGCGCATCCGAACGTTATATACCATTGGATATAACGTAGGCAATTCGGTCGGCGGATCCTGGCGGATTCTGGGGCCCGTGACGGTTGCCGCCTCTCGGCAAGCAGCGCATTATGTCGCGCCAGTCATCTCGAAAAGCATGAGCACAGGAAAATGACGAGTACGAAAGGACTTCCAGCACGCCCGCTCGGGGCTTCCGGCATCAGCGTGTCGGCGATCGGACTTGGCTGCATGTCGCTTTCCGGAATCTACGGCGACAGCAAGGACGACGAGGGAATAGCCCTCATTCACGAGGCGCTCGATCAAGGCATTACCTTCTTTGACACGTCGGACGCCTACGGGCGGGGCCACAACGAAGAGCTTGTCGGCAAGGCCATTGCGGGACGGCGACAGGGCGTGGTGCTGGCGACGAAATTCGGCAACTTGGGAGGGCGCGGCGGCAAAGTCGCCGACGGCCGGCCGGAATATGTAGCGAGCGCGTGCGAAGCGAGTCTCAAGCGCCTCGGCGTCGACACCATCGACGTTTACTATCAGCACCGCGTCGATCCGACGGTGCCGATCGAGGACACCGTCGGCGCCATGGCGCGGCTGGTCGCGCAAGGCAAGGTCCGCGCGCTCGGCCTGAGCGAAGCGCGGCCCGAAACCATTCGGCGCGCGCATGCCGTTCACCCGATCGCCGCCGTGCAGAACGAGTTCTCGCTGCTCTACCGGGCCGAAGCCGAAGAGACCTTGAAGACGACCAGAGAACTCAAGATCAGCTTCGTCGCCTATGCGCCGCTGGGGCGCGGCTTGATGACCGGCGTGGTCGAGGATCAGAACAACATGACCGAAAGCGACTCGCGGCGCCGGCATCCGCGCTTCGCCGCGCAGAATATTTCGCAAAACCTGGCGCTGGTACGCGGCATGGAAGAGATCGCGCACGAACGGCATTGCACACTCGGCCAGCTCGCGCTGGCGTGGCTGTTGGCGCGCGGCGAAGACATCGTGCCGATCCCGGGCACCAAGCGCAAACAAAGACTCATCGAGAACATCGGCGCGCTCGCGGTCAAACTGACCGAGGACGACCTTGCGCAGATCTCCGACTCGATTCCGGTGGGCGCCGCGGCGGGGCTGCGCTATCCGGAAACTCAGATGCAGAGCCTTTATCTCTGACCACGGGGCCAGGCCCGCGACTGTACGAGACCCGCATATGCAGACCAGAAGACTGGGCCGGGCTGGGCCCACAGTGAGTGCTCTCGGCCTCGGCTGCATGGGCATGTCTCCCGGCGTTTACGGTCCATCGGACGAGGCCGAAGGCATCGCCACGCTCCGCGCTGCGCTGGAAGCCGGCGTGACGCTCCTCGATACCGGCGATTTCTACGGGATGGGCCATAACGAAATGCTGATCCGCCGTGCGCTCGAGGGAGTGCCGCGGTCGCGTGTCGTCATCTCCGTGAAGTTTGGCCCGATGCGCGATCCGAGCTGGGCATTTCTCGGCAACGACGGACGGCCGCAAGCCGTCAAAAATTTTCTTGCTTACACGCTGCGCCGATTGGGCGCCGATTATGTCGATATCTACCGGCCGGCGCGGGTCGATCCCGAGGTGCCGATCGAAGACACCGTTGGCGCCGTCGCCGACATGGTTCGCGCCGGATATGTCCGCCATGTCGGATTGTCGGAAGTGGGCGCCGATACCTTGCGGCGCGCGAATGCCGTGCATCCGATCTGCGATCTGCAAATCGAATATTCGTTGATGAGCCGCGGCATCGAGAGATCGATCCTGCCGACTGCCCGCCAGCTCGGCATTGGCATCACCGCTTACGGCGTGCTGTCGCGCGGACTGTTGAGCGGCCGCGTGCCGGCAAGCGGCACCAGAGGCGACATCCGCATCGTCCGAATGCCGCGTTTTGCAGAGGGCAATTTGGATCGGAATCTGCGGCTGGTCGAGGCGTTGCGGCAGATCGGCAAGGCCAAAGGCGCGACGCCGGCGCAGCTCGCGCTGGCCTGGGTGCTGTCGCGCGGACCGGATATCGTGCCGTTGGTCGGGGCGCGGCGGCGCGACCAATTGCGCGAGTCGATCGGCGCGTTGAATCTGCCGCTCGATGCGGCAGACCTGGCGCGGATCGAAGCGGCCGTTTCGCCCGCCCTTACCGCCGGCGCGCGCTACGATCCGGCGCAGATGGTTCATCTCGACAGCGAAGCGCATTCCTGAGCCGGCACCGGCACACTAGAGCGTAATCGCTTCATATTGAATCGATTGACGCTCTAGCATATTGGTGGAGCATGATCTTTTCGGAAAACCGATTTCCACTTTTCCGGATCATGCTCTAAATATACCTGGTGACCGTCCTCGGCCGCGGCTTCACAAGTCGCCAGCCGATGACACGGGCGGCGAACGATCTCTCCTCGCCACGGAGTCGCCCGTTGTGCCGGCGCTTTACACCGCGTCGTGGAAAAAATCGTTACCGCTTGCGCTTGGCGTGCCAGCCGACGGCGGCGTCGGGTACCGAATCCGTCGAGGCAAAATACGGCTTGATGTCGAGCAGCGGAGTGTTGTCGACGCAGTCGATGCCGACAATCGACAGCGTGTTGCCTTCGATGCGCAGGAGCCGCGCCACCGACAGCGCGATCGGATTGGGCCGCACCGGTGAGCGCAGCGCGAACGTCCCGCGCCGCTCGCGATAGTCGCGCGGCGCCTGAAACACCAGATCGCGCCGCGCCTTATCCATCCAGTACAGCACGATCACGTGGCTGACGCTCTCGAGGCCTTTGAGGCCTTCAATCCAACGCGGATCGAGTTCGACGGTGCACACCGCTTCGGATTCGCGTGCGTTCTTGGGACACTCCTCGCGCCGCTTCCAAGGAGTGCGAATGCGCCCGATGAAGTAGAGCGAGGCATCGAACTGCGCCGGCGGGGGGACGGCGACTTCCCCCTCGCGCAGCCCTTCTTCGCCCGCCGGGCCGTCGTTTTTGGTTGTCTCGACCATGCCCGCTGTATGCACGCGTGAATAGTCCGCGCCAAGGGAGGCCGGACGGCGACGCCGGCAAGTGGGTTGCCCACCGGGGATCAGGATGTTGGGAAATATCCCATTGCAAAGTACCCAGATAAGCGTATAAAGATATCTTTATGTCCTCTTCGAAGAACGATCGACAGCTCTCCTTCCCGGCGCTCAACGGCACGCTCAAAGCGGCCGGCGAAGCGACGCGGCTGCGCATCCTGGCGCTGCTGGCGGAAACCGAGCTTACGGTGTCCGACCTCACCGACATCTTGCGGCAGTCGCAGCCGCGGCTGTCCCGCCATTTGCGCCTTCTCGCCGAAGCCGGGCTGGTCGAGCGCTTCCGCGAGGGCTCATGGGCGTTCTTTCGCCTCGGCGAGCGCGGCAGCGCCGCCGATATTGCGCGCGATTTGATCGCGCGCCTCGACACCGGCGATCCGATCATTGCGCGGGATCGCGAACGGCTCGCCGCGGTGCGCCACGCCCGCGCCGCCGCCGCGCAAAACTACTTTCGCCGCCACGCCGCCGAGTGGGACCGCATTCGCAAGCTGCACGTCGCCGACGCCGCCGTGGAGGGGGCGGTCGGCGCCGCGCTTGCCGACAAGCCGATCCGCTCGCTGCTCGATCTC
>JASHRW010000435.1 GCA_030037065.1 Xanthobacteraceae bacterium | reverse complement strand
GCGATCGAGCGCGCGCCGACGTGCAGGAGTTCGGTCTTGATCTCGTCGAGAAACAGATCGGCGACGTGCGGCGCTCCGGCCGGCCCGAGCGCGCCGAGCGCATAGGCGAAGCAGCGTCCGGTGAAACAGAATTTGGCGCCGAGCGCGAGCGCGCGCACCACATCGAGGCCGCCGCGGATGCCGGAATCGATCATCACGGTCGCGCGCGCGCCGACCGCGGAGACGATCGCCGGCAGCACGTCGATCGACGCCGGCGCGCCGTCGAAATGCCGGCCGCCGTGGTTAGAAACCCAGATGCCGTCGGCGCCGAGCGCCACCGCGCGCTCGGCATCTTCCGGATGCAGAATGCCCTTGACCACGAACGGCCGCTTCCAGCGGTCGCGCAAACGTTTCAGTTCTTCCCAGGTGTGGCTGCCGCCCGAGCGCAACTGCATCACTTCGGCGGTCGCATTCTGGTTCGCCTTTTCGGCATAGGGCACGAGGTTCGCCGTGATCGGCATGCCGTTGCGCAAAAGCTGCGCCGTCCAGGCCGGCGAGGTCAGCACCTGCCAAGTCGTCCACGGGTTGATCGGGAACGGCACGCGGCAGCCGTTGCGGATATCGCGCGGGCGCTTCGACTTGCCGGCCGAGTCGACCGTCGGCACCAGCACATGCGCGCCGGCTTCGTCGGCGCGGCGCACCAGATCGAACGTGATGGCGTGGTCGTTGTCGGGAAAGCGGTAGAGCTGAAACCAGAACACGTCCGGCGCGATCGCCGCGATCTCCTCGATCGCGGCATTGCCGGGCGTCGCCAGCACGTAGGGGATGCGTCGGCGCTGCATCTCGGCGGCCAACAGTTTTTCCGCGCCCGGCCACATCAGGCCGGCCGAGCCCATCGGCGCGACGCCGATCGGCGCTGAATATTTGCGGCCGAACAATTCGGTGTCGGTCGTCACCTTGCCGTCGATGCAGTAATGCGGCAACAGCTCGATCGCGTCGAACGCCGACCTGTTGCGCGCGACGCAGACTTCCTCGTTGGCGCCGCCGTCGACGAAATCGAAGCCGAAGCGCGGCACCCGCGCCCGCGCGCGGGCGCGCAAATCCGCGATGGTCGGAAAGCGCTGGCGCAGCCGCGCCGACTCGCCGTCTTCGGTCTTTTGCGCCGGACCTCGCTCGATCATCGTTTTCCTCCACGACGCGTAGGGCGGATTAGCAAAGCGGTAATCCGCCGTTGCTTCAATGTATCACCGATAGACCTCGCGCCGATGGCCGACGGTCACCACCAGCACCACGAACCGGTCGTCCTCGATGGCGGCGACGATGCGATAGTCGCCGACGCGGTAGCGCCACAGCCCTTTGCGATCGCCGGTCAGCGCATGGCCGAAGCGGCGCGGATCGTCGCTGCCGGCGATGCGCTCGCGCAGATAGCGCAGCACGCGCCGTTCGGCGTCCACTCCGAGCTTCCGCAGGTCGCGGACGGCGGCACGATCGAACTCGACCCGCCAGGCCGGCGCAGCCATCAGCGCATGTCCCGGAAAAGTGGGAACCGGTTTTCCGAAAAGGACATGCGCCACTCAAATCTAGCGTTTCGCGCGCTTCTTGAGGTCGCGCTCTAGGCTTTCGAGGGTCACCCGCGGTCCGCCACGTGCAAGACGCCGGCGCGCCAAGTAATAATCCTCGATATCTTCGATTTGGCGCAGGATCGCCTCGCGGGCGTAGTAGCTCTTGCTGCGGCCGGTTCTCTTGGCGAGCGCGTCGAGCCGCTGCTCGATTTCCGGGGGCAAGCGAAGGGCGAGCATGTTGAAGCCTCCAACGTGCTATACATGTATAGCAGGCCATGCGCCGAGACAATGGCCTTGAAATGCGGAATAAGATTCATCCGCGCCATTGGCTCAAGCATGTTCGTACGCTCAGATCGGGCGTTCTTGAAGGTGTGCCGAATCCAGCGCCGGAATCGCGCGGAAGCCTCATCTTTGCGTGGATTTCGGGGTCGAGCCGGCAATAACGATTGCGAGTCAAACTGCGAATCAAACAAACAAAAACGCAGGCGCGTCCGTGCGTTAGCGCGAAAAGATTCGCGAATCCGGCGAGTGACGGCGTTGCGGGTTAAAGCAAGCGCCGCCACGCGATTTGAAAAACGACGTTAAATCAGAGCGATGCGGCGCGGGTGCTGGATTTTCTTGAACAAACCGCTCGCGACAACTAGAAGCAGCGCCGCTCGCTTGTCGAAGGGACGTCAACCGGTGGCGGCTGATTGATGGAGCGAGTGCGGTTCCCGCGGGCGGCCTCGCAAGCCGCTCCCGGGCGGTCCGGGCATCGTCCCCGCCGGCATTACGACCGGCGAGCCAGGTGCTTGGCTTAAGCGCGATGCAAAGGCGAAGGTAACGCCTTCGCACTGCATCGCGCGAAGCGCGGCCTGGGCCGAGTCGTGCATGGTTCGCCCTGCGACGAGAGCCGCGACGGAGCGCCGAAAGGCGAGCGCGCCCGCAGCGCTTTCAGGTGGCAACATCTGAAACGGGAAATTATTTC
>JASHRW010000434.1 GCA_030037065.1 Xanthobacteraceae bacterium | reverse complement strand
TCGAACGTCAAATTCGGGTGCTGGATAATGATTCCAGTATCGGCTTGCTAGGCTCCTGGGCGCAACGAATAGACGAGCGCGGCCGGCCACGAGGCAACCTGACACCCGAAACAGACCCCCAACAGCTGGTCGACATTCTCACGTACACGAACCCATTCATACACTCGACGATCATGCTTCGCACTGAAATTGTCCGTGGCTTGGGTGGTTATCGAACCGCGTTCGAAGCGGCGGAAGACTATGATCTCTGGTTACGGATGTCCGAAGTCACCCGGTTGGCAAATGTGGCAGAGCCGCTGGTGCAATATCGGCGCCACGGCGCAAATGTGACCGCGCGAAAGGCAATCCGCCAGGCCTTCTCGGTTCGGCTTGCCCAACGAGCGGCGTGGATCAGGCGGCGGACGGGTTGCGATCCGGCAACTGCTCTCGCTTCGCCGCCGGATTGGCGGCTGCCCCAGGCGCTGAGTTCCTTTTATGCCGAGGACGTAGTCACTTATCGCTTGCTTGACTTTGCTGATCCGGACTTCGCGATGCGAAATAGCGAAGCAGACTTCTCGCCGCTCGTCGAGCGGCTATCACAGCTCAATCATGCGGAGCGGCGGCTTGCGGTCCTCGCCATGATCAACCACCTCAGCCGAGCTCGAAAGGCTCGGGCATCGTCACGGACCTTTCGGCTGTTTGCACAAATGATATGGCAACGACCTGGGATGGCCTTGTTGGCCGCCCGCTGTCTCCGTAACCGTGGTTTTGCCTTTACGGCATGAGCCTAGACCAACCGCGGTTGCAATTATCGCCGACCAGTCAACGGCAGCGAGACGACGTTATCCGATATTTCGAGATCCGATATTTCGGCGTCGGGTGGAATGCTCCACGGAAAGGAAATGTTGCCCGCGTTATGCTGCTTGTGTTCCGCAAAGCCAATCAACATTTGCGCAGCAAGCGCCCGACCGTGGCAAAGGTTCCCGCTGCGGCCATATGCGATGCCTGCCTCGGAATAGACGGTGCGGCGCTCGGCGTCGGCTGTATCCTTAATAGCCGTCAAGAATAGCTTGAAATCGAATGCCCCTTTGAGGACGATGCCCGCGCCCGCAGCGTGCACGTGTTTGGCATAGCCACAGGCGGATGTCGTTATGACCGGCAGACCATTGACGAGCGCTTCCAAGATCACCGTGCCCGTCGTGTCGTAGCGCGCCGGGTGCATCAGGACATCGCTGGCAGCACAAACCTGCCCGATATCTTCGCGATGGCCTAGCCAGATCACCCGCCGGGAAATCCCGAGTCGTTGTGCCATTTTTGCGGCACGCTCCGACGCAGCATCATTGCCATTCAACCCGGCGATCAGGAGCCTCGCCTCTGGAAAGTAGGGCAGCGCACGCAACACCCGGTCAAGGCCTTTAGTCCTCGGTTGAACTCCGATCGTCAACCAAACCCACGCATTGCTTTCCAGGGAGAATTGCCTCCGCAATTGCTCACGGATGCCGCCGACACGGTATTCCGGTTTGCAGCGATCATAGGCCAGTGTTGGTGGGAGCTCGACGACGCGCGTTCGCTCGGTCTGCCACGCGCCCAAATATTCCATCCGTTGCTGCTGGCTCAACACCATGATCTGCGTTTTCTGACCGCGCTTGAAGGAGTCTCTCTCGAGTCTGCTGTAGGTGCGATAACGCGGCAACAGGTGCAAATACGGTCGTTTGAGAAGCCGATAGTAGAATGACGCATCAGCACAATATAGCACGTCCAATCCGAGGAGCTTGTCAAACCCGACCACCAAATCGAACCTGCCTGAAGTCTGTCGCATGAATTCGACGGCAAATTGATATTGCCGACCGTGATTTGTCTTTTTGGAGTTCGGAAGAACAATGACAGGGAAGTCGAGGTTGATCGCGAGTCCGTGCAGACGAGCCGTATAAATGACGACATTATGACCGGCATCTCGCACCACCCTGGCGATTTCTATGCAATCTCGCTGAAGCCCCCCACCTGGAAACAGCGCCCCTATTCCAAAGGCAATGTGCATCGCAACACCAAAATATCAATATCTATATAAGGTCAGGATACACTGCGTTTTTGTGAATGCAATGCTCTCGTATGCGCGCCATCGTTACCGTTCCGGATAGGGTCCACTCGATCGTCACTGCAGTCGCGCGTCCTGTCACGGCCATGGAATAGGTCAGTTTTTTTATTTTGCTCATCGCGCCGGCGTTGCGCCGCCGGCGCCGCTTGGACCACGCGATTACAGCCGCCGGAGTAATGGCCGAGACGTTCTTTGATTCTAATATTCGCATGAGAGCAAGCCGAAGCGGAATGCGCATGTGAAAATCGAACCATTGGTAAGCTCTGCAAAAAGTTATAAGCTCCGTTTGGGCTTCCATTGGAGGTCAAGCCTCGGACAGATCGAATTTGCAGGCCGAAAAAAATATTGCGGCAGATTCGGACCAATCAGGGTGTTTGAATTGATGTCTAATCACTTGTTCGAATGGAGTTCTGGCATCCGGGTGTTCGATCCATTCCCTTATGAGTTTGTACCAAGCTTCCTCATCCTGCGCGTCGAGACATGGTGACAGGCCCTGTGTGATCTCGGGTAAGGCCCCACCAGTGGATGCAAGAACAGCCTTTCCATGAGCAAATGCCTCACAAATGGGCAGGCCATAGCCTTCGTAATAGGAGGGATAGACGCAGAATGCTGCTTGCTTATATAGCGTTTTTAGCAAATCATCATTGACGCCATGCATGATAATGATCTGATCGGAAACGGTTCTATCGGCTCGGATTTGCCGTAGCAGATCATCGATCATCCATCCGCGGCGGCCAACGAAAACGAGCTTGAATTGGCGTTGTTGAATGACACCGTCAGTGACTAAGCGTCGCCAGACATTGTAAAGCAGACGGTGTCCCTTGCGTGGCTCAATGGTGCTGACCATCAACACATAGCGTCCAGGCAGGAGACCATTTGGCAAGAACGTGACACGTGTATCGCGTTCTTCAACATCGAAACCTAGAGGCACAACTGCGATTTTGACTGCTTCAATGCCGTGCTGCATGAGGTAGCGCCGGCAATCCTCCTTTACCCTTCGCGAGGTCACCACCATCAAATCTGCGATCGTCAGGGCTTCGTGCATATAGGTCTGAAATATGTCCGCATCGCGTTTCGAATAGAAATGTGGAAACAGAATCGGGATGAGGTCGTGGCAAAAAAGTACAAATCGAAATTTGAGGTGGGATTTTATATCGCGTATGGCACGAATGTTCGTATGGACCCATCCCGCTCCTGCGCAGATCAGTATATCGCTCGGCAGAAATTGCAGCGGCGGAGCGAGCACAATTCGATAAGGCAAGAATGCGCGGCGCGTGCCGTCGGCGCGGAACATGATATCGCGGTACTTCTTCGACATCAGGAATACCTGCAGCCGACCAACAAGCCGACGCAAACAAGGTCGGCCCGTGTTGAGCCGCACGGCTTCGAGCTGGCCAAGTAGCATGCGGCGGGGCCGCCCCATCCACAGCACAAACGAGCGCAGGGCCGCTGGAACCCGATCAGTCTTACGCCGGCCCGGTCGCGCCGGATCGGGCAATCCTAGGGTTTCGAGAGCAGCATCTCCCAGGAGAAAAGGACGAACGTCGGTTCGTAGCGCGCAATAAGCCATCCGCCGGGGATCAAAGAATGCAAATACCGCGTCTGGCAGATTGTTAAGTGCCCATAGCGCGAGTTGCCGCTCCACGCGAACGATGCCGACCGGCGGACCGGTCCAGCGCATCGAAGTGGTGACGTCAAAGATGATGCGGCCGGGCCCGTGATGCATCACACTGTCGCTCCCCAATGCCCGTCTGATGCGAGCTCAGTATCGTCTGGATGCTAGGGAGATTACAATCCCTGAAGTAGCGCAGGAGCGCAGATGCTTTGTGATATAATAGCAAGTCGAAAGAGGGGGAGACCTTTTAATGAGCGGAGGTCCGGTAGATCTGTCGATCGTCGCAGTCATCCCATTATATAATGGAGCGAGATGGATCGAGCAGTCGATTTGCAGTGTTCTAGTTCAAACGCTCATGCCGGATGAATTCATTGTGGTCGACGACGGCTCGACCGACGATGGAGCAGGGGTTGCAATCGTCGAGCGACTGCGCCGGCAATATCCGATCATTACATTGCTGCACAAGCCAAATGGAGGGCAATCATCCGCGCGGAATTTTGCAGTCGCACATTCGACCAAGTCGCTGATCGCTTTTCTCGACCAGGACGATGTTTGGTATCCAAATCACCTGGAGCGGTTGGTTGGGCCCTTCCGTAACAAATCCAGCATTCCGCTCGGTTGGGTGTACAGCAATATGGACGAAATTGACGAGAGTGGCGCCTGTATTCGACACGCCTTTCTTAATGTAATTCCCAGCATGCACCCGAAGCGTTCACTGGCTCAATGTGTCTCAGAAGACATGTATGTTGTGCCGTCCTCCTCGCTTGTTGCCCGCGAGGCATTCGAAGCGGTCGCAGGATTCGATGTACGCTTGTCCGGCTACGAAGACGACGATTTATTTTTGAGAATATTCCGCGCCGGCTACGACAATGCCTATCTGAACGAGCGTCTTTGCCAATGGCGACTGTATTCCGCGTCGACGTCTTACACCGATCGCATGGCGATCTCGCGAATGATCTATGCGCGCAAATTACTTGAGATGCTTCCGGACGATCCAAGACGCAGTGTCTTTGTGAGCCGCGACCACATCATTCCGCGATTCATGCGCGCCTTGAAAGGCGAATACCAACGCTGCAGAAAATCCGGGGAATTGAAGCAGGCAGAGCGATTCCTCGCCGACATGCGGGAAATTGGCGCCCATCTTCCGAAGAAGGCGCGCGTCAAGCTGAGCTTTAAGGTGCTCGGCAAGCGAATTAGGGCGCAGGGCAGGTTTCCGAGGGAATGGGTTATACAAGCATTGGCGCGCTTTAAGGACAGCGAACTTGGACGCCAGGACTAAAAGTTCGAGTTTATCCCTGAGCCGTTGGTCTTGCGGTGAAATTTCGGGAAAACCTGCCCGCCTAGGTTCGGCGCGTTGGGTGCTTACCTCGCAAGAAACGAGAGAACTCGCCCGGCGCGTGGACGATTGGTCCCAGGCCCCAATACTTTCGAGCCTCCGCAAGGTCCTTCGCGAGATCTGTGATGCGAAGGTCGCGCTCCCGCAGGGCTTCGTCGCGCGTCCGGACGGCTTCATCTCGCTCCCGCAGGGTTTCGTCGTGCTTCCGCAAGATTTCGTCGCGCTCCCGAATAGCTTTGTTGCGCTCACCGCTGGCAAACTGATCGATGAGGCCACTGCCGAGCCGATTAAAGTAGTTTCGCACTATCTCTACATCCCCTGAACCGCCCTTCACATTTGCAAGCTCCATGAGCCAGGCGATCGGTTCCGGCATTGGCTCGGTTCCGACCCAGGCAACGCCAAGGCCGTGGCAATGCAAGAAGGCAAATGAGGGGTACTTCGCACTCAGTTCTTCCCAACAGCGCCAAACGCCGAAATTTCTCTCGCGCGCGTTGATGTCGTGGATCAGCACCAGCCCGCGACTACTCGCCTTCGGGAGCCACGCCTGCACGTCGTGCGATACGGCTTCATAAGTATGAAAGCCGTCGATGTGGATCAAATCTATGGTGCCATCTGAAAAGTGAACACGCGCTTCATCGAAAGTCATGCGCAATAAGCGAGAGAAGCTGCCATAGTGGGAATCGTGATATGCGGCTAACTCCTGATAAATGTCCTCGCCGTAAAAGCCGGAATGAGCATCGCCCTTCCATGTGTCGACCGCGTAGCATGACGAGGCCAGGCGTAATGCAGTAATTGCCTGCAGGAATGCGGCGTACGAACAACCGCTGTATGTACCCAATTCCACGAAGCTGCGCGGCCGTAGCGCGTCGACGACCCAGTAGGCAAAAGGGATGTGCCCGATCCACGCCGAACGGACGAGGCGATGGGGCACGGCCAGAACGATGCCTGAGCCAAGCAGAAAATCGCCGGCGCCGCGGCGCGCTGCACCCGCTCCAACACTACCGTCGTCGGTCGTTTTCAGATCCGGAGACATATTGGACGTTAGCTTCTCAGCATGGATCATCGGAAGTGCACATTCGCGACGCTACTCAAGATCGCGGCCCATGGCGAATCGTGGCCGACTTGAGGCGTGTGCTTTGCGGACCGCCCCGCAAAACTGTCTGATCCTAGAGAATGCGTCGAAGCACGACCAGGGCCCGCTTCGTCGACAGCCCAGATGCTCGCGTCGGCATCCGCAATCATGGAGGCGCGTCGGTTCGTGACCCGCCATCCCCTCAGGCGCCTAGCCAAACAACCTGGTCCGATCTGCTGGCAGCGGCGGAAGCTCAATCATGGGCCCTGATGATTTTCGTCAGCGCTCCCGGGCGCCTGGATCACCGTCGAGGCGGGACGACCGCGGCGGCTGAGGTGATCAAAGCGTTGGTTGGACGCCCTGATCGCCTTGCGCTTCGGCGAAGCATACCGCGCTTACCAGGCACGTACCCCTCGCTTCTGGCCCGATACATCGTTGTAGACACCGTCGGAGGTAACATCAATCGATTATAAAATGGTGGCGCGCACGTTGTGCGAAGCGTCCCTGATGACGCTCGCAATCCCGCTGTTCATCTGGCTGCGGTCGGCTCATGCAGCGCACGTCGTCGCAGTCCTATACCGAACGCACTGACGCGATTTGCAGGCGCGCGCAAATCACCACGTCCAGACTAGGCATCCGATGCTCTGGCTCACGTGAATTGTCCCGATCGCCGGGCTAGCCCGGATCACTGATTGAACACAGCGTACCATTGACCATTTTGGTCCTGCCTTCGCGACGGCATGTCCTGTCGGTGGCCGATGCCGCTGTAATGACAGATGACTGCTTTGCGCATCATGCCGGGCACGTTTGGCCGCGAGCCGCGGTGCAGCAGCCGGCCGTGCCAGATAAGGGTGTCGCCGCGCCTAGCAACGAATTTTTGAACGACGGCGCCGCGCCGGTGGATTTCAGCCTCCAAGGCCGGCACCACAAATTCTTCGGAGGTTTTCGGCCAGTGCGGGCTATCTGCCTCCGCGGGCGACATGAAAGAGCGCACCTTATCGCCGCGCAGCAGCGGCCAGCGATGTGAGCCGGCAATGTATTCAAAGGGACCGCTGTCCGGGTGAATTTCGTCGAGCGCCATCCACACCGCGGCGTACCAGGTATTCACGTGGGGCGGGTTGAGATAATCGTCCTGATGCCAGTTTCGCTCGGTTGATACCCAGCCTGTCAGGCAAAGGTGTAACATCATGGGTTCGCCAATCAGCTCGCGCATGCAGGTCATCAGCGGCGGGTAGAGCGCGAGGGCGCGCAACTCCGCAATCTCCATATAAGGTGTCGGCGTGTTCCAGCCGCCAGGCATGTCAAGCTTCGCGCGCCGCTTGGCGTACGCGCTCATCAGATCGTCCGGTAGAAAGCGAGGCAAGATCACGAGGCCGTTGTCGCGCCACTCACGCTGCAACAGTGAAAGCTCGTCATCCCTTAGCGATGGGCGATCAAGCGGCGGCAGCGAAGCAACGGCTGGCTGGTCGCTCAACTCGGCGAATGTCGGTTTCATCGAGCTCCCTCCATCTCCCAATGGCTATCCTTCATATCCCTTTGCCCTGCGGCTTGCGAGAGACGAAGAATGAGCAATGCTTTATGGCTGACGCGGCCACGCTGGGAGCCGCTCTCCTCGCGCGCCCTCGCCTACGACATAATCATCAGTGTGAAATGCAAGGTATCTTCGATCGGTCGCAATTGGGTGCGTACTTTCTGGCGATATCGGTGACTTCTCTCAGCAAGCTGTCATTTAGCGTGATCGGCTTGAGACCCCAGCCCGATGAGTCCGCGGTTATCGCTCTTTGCTTTGTAGTCTCGGTTTGGAAGTAGCTGGAGTGGATAACCGCGGTGCCAGAGATTGCCGTGATTGGTCGCCCCGACAGGATCGACTTTGTGGCTGACCTCTACGGCACCGGCGAAAATTTTCGGATCCATCGACGAATGTGTGTTTCGGCGTGCAATTTTGGCTCTGACGCAGTTTTGGTGCAGCTGTATTCATTCTACTCCGATCAGCCTGGCCTGAAGCAGATCGATATTGCCGCGTCCGTACATCTGGCGCCAGACGAGCTTAAGACGCGTGATCTGACCTTCTGTTTGTCCGTTGGACCAAGGCAGCGTAATTGCGGCTCAGACCGCGGCGGCTGAGGTGATTAAAGCGTTGGTTGGACGTCCTGATCGCCTTGCGCTTCGGCGAGCAGAATTAAACGGAGGCGCCCGCTGGCTGTGCCTTCGCGCCCATGTTGCCGACTGCGCCACGGCCGCCTAGTCTGGTCATGCCGTCTTCGCTACTCCGGAGGTCGCTCCTGCAGAGCGGGGGGCGGACGCTCGGAACGCAAGAGCAGCGACGAGGGTCGAAGGTGGACGTTTCGGTTCGGTTATCCTTGAGGGGCGGACATCACTGGGAGTTCGTCTGTGACGAAGACGACCCCATGGTGTTCGGGCTCGTTTCAGCATTGCCGGGCGCCACACTCGACGCCTCCCTGCCGGCGGACGGGCTGATCCAGGTTGAGGCGCGTAACGGTCAGCGCCTGTTCCTGTCACGGTCGTCGCTTGTCGCGCTGACGATCGAGCGGTTGCCCGCGCGCGCGGTGGCGGCGCTCCGCGGTCCGGTGGTGTCACAGGAAGATGCGCCGGCGTTTCTAACGTCGACGCCGTTTGTCATGCACGCGGACGTCTTCGACGGCGCAACCATTGAACGTCTTGCACAGACGTCGCGTTCGCTGTCGCCTACCGACTCCTGCGGGTTGCAGGCGCTCGCGCGCGATGCTCTGCCCGAGGCGGCCGGCACGGCCCTCGTTCGGGTGCTTTCTAGCGCTGGTTCGTACCTGCTGCAGGGAGATTTCAAGGAAACGTATCTCGATCTCGTCGTCCGCCGCGTCTGGAATCTGCCGACGGTTCGCCTTCCGGTGCCAGCCGAATCGACGCGCTTGCTCGACTTCGCCATCTGGCTGCCGGCGATCGGACCTTCTTCGCCGTCGGTGGCGGCATCCTTGCCCGATCGTTGGCTTGGCTGCGGCGAACTTACGCCGAGCGTGCGGACGCTTCCGCTTCGGCCAAACGTCGCGCTGGTTTTTCCAGCCGCGCACGAGCCTGCCGACATCGAACTGCAAATCTCCGGCGCAACCGGTCCAGTCACCATCGTCAGCGGCAGTCTTTGCCAGGGTTACCGCGGGTGAAGCTCGGCGATCTCCGAGCGCTGTTCGCCGACATGTCGTTTCATCCGACTGACGGCGGCGCCGTCATTTACGATGCGGTCGGCAAACGACTCTTTGCGCTGAACGAGACGGCGGCATTCGTCTGGTTGGCTATTCGCGGCGGCGCCGGCCGAGAGACGATAAACAGCGAACTGCGCGCTGCATTTGATCTGCCCAGGCAGGAAGCCGAGAACTGGATCGAACTGGCGCTTTCATCGCTCGATCAAATGGCGCGCGTGAAGCGTCCGGAGCCAGGCGGCCGGGCCGGCGAGCCCGCCATTACGGCAACGTCCATGCCCCATCCGGGAACGGACTACAGGCTGCTGGGCCGAACCGTGCGGATATCGGCTCCCGACGCAGCGCTCCGCCTCATCGACAGCATGATCGACCATCTCAGGCGATTACCGTCCGATAATGATTCGGATAGCCCGGTATTGTCGATCGCGGTGGCCGTCGATGGGGCGAAATTTGCGGTATCGGGCGGCGGCGAACCGACCGCCGTGACCGAGCCGAAGCAACTGGTCGCCGAGATCGAACGCCGCATCGTCCAAGGCTTGCTTCCGCGCGTTCCGCACTTTCTCACTTTTCATGCGGCTCTCTTGCAGGCGCGCGACCGGGCGGTTCTGTTTCCCGCTCCGTCCGGCTCTGGCAAGACCACGCTCAGTGTCGCGCTCGTTGGCGCGGGTTGGTCCTACCGGACCGACGAGATGGCGCTGCTCGGCTGCAATCTGGCCTGGCAAGGCCTGCCTCTTCCTCCCTGCATCAAGGCAACGAGTTATCGACTGATCGAGCCGTTGCAGCCGGGCCTTCGTCATGTCATCGAGCACGACCGTTTCGGTCGCCGGGTGAAGTTTCTGCCGCTGTCGGTTGAGAGCGGCGGGCTCGCGGTCTTCACCGTGGTCTTTCCGCGCTATCGCGCCGACGCGCGGGCCAGCCTGCGGCCGCTGCGCCAATTGGAGGGCCTAAAGTCCCTGCTGACGCATTGCCTCTACGTTCCGGAGGGGTTTTGCGGCGCGCACGTAGCGGCGTTGCTGAAGTGGCATAATCAGACCAAGTACTACGAGATGCAATTCAGTTCGCCGCGCCAAGCGGTCAAAGTGCTGTGCAAAACGCTGTCATAAGGTTGGCAAAAACCGACATCCTGCCGTAGTTTGAGGGACCCGGGTGTAGGTTTTCATGTCCGAGCACGATGATTCTCGTACGGCGCGCGATCGAGACCGCCGGCTGTTCCTTGAAAAAGCTGGCCGCTTCGCGGCGGTGACGCCACCTGTGGTAGCGCTGATGCTGTCGGCGACGGACCGCGCGCGCGCCGCCGCGGCCTCCGGCCTAACCACCCTGACGACAACCACGTCCTTTACGACAACGGCATTCTCTACGACAACCGTGTTCTCCACGACAACCGTGTTCACTACGACCACCACCACCGGGACGGTGTTTTAGTCGTGTGGCCGCTGTTGCGTGGGTCCTCCAAAAGTTAAGACAAATTTGCCGCCGCTGCTCGGGTACTTTTTGGCCGGCTTTGAGAGGCTGGGCCCATGCAATAGTGTGCGCCAAGTGCCGACAGACTATGGAGTGAGTTTAGGAGATCAGGGCGGACATGTAATATAACACTTCGCCAAGAATGCTTATTCGAATGCTGCGTGTTTTGTAGGTCTATTCGGAAAAAATCCTGCCTTTGGCGAAGCTCAGACCAACTTGCTCGCCACAGCTCAGTTGTGCCGCGATATCAATCTCAGCTTCGATGAGGTCTTTGGCGTTGCCCACCGCAATTTCCGCACGGCGGCCGGCGGCAGTCCGGTGGATGTTGACGATTTTACCCGGCAGTTGGTTTGGCGCGAGGGCGCTAACCGCGATGTCGCGCGGCCGCACGTAAAGGCGGCAGCGGCCCTTCTGCGTCGCGCCGAATGTCGCGTTAAGAGGGTACCCGGCGTGGTAAAGTCGAACGCCGTCGAATTCCACGGGAATGCTGGTCGTGTCGCCGACGAAGGACATGACAAAGGCCGTCGCCGGATTGTCGTAGACCTCGTCGGGCCTGCCGACCTGTTCCACCTTTCCCAGGTTGAGAATCGCGACCCGGTCGGCAAGCTCCAGCGCTTCTTCCTGGTCGTGTGTGACGAAGACCGTCGTGCGACCGATCCGATTGTGCAATTCGCGTAG
>JASHRW010000433.1 GCA_030037065.1 Xanthobacteraceae bacterium | reverse complement strand
CCCGGCCGGTAATGACTGACGGCCGCGAGCGGGATCATCGTCTCCTGGGTCGTGCTGACCGCCGCACCCGAAGAGGTGGCGCCCTTGCCGGTATTGGCAAGCGCGTTGATCGCGGCGTTGCGCGCCGAATTGTTGTTGGCCGTTGCAGCCGCGGTCGAAGTTGAGCCGGCTGCCGCCGTTGCCGGGGCGACCACCGTCCCGGCCGGCAGGTTCGATGTAGCAGTGCCGGAAGCGCCGCCGCCGGAGGTTGAAATGTAAATGTCATTGAGCGATGTCGGATTTTTCGTGTAGCGCGGGTCGATTTCCATGACCACGTGATATTGATTGATCGCGCTATAGATGACCGAGACTTGACGCTGTCCAAAAGCGTCATAGAGCGTATTGTCGATCTGCGCGGGCGTAATGCCGAGCCGGGATGTGGTATTGCGGTCGATGACGACGTCGGTTTCGAGACCCTTCTCCTGCTGATCGGAGTTCACGTCGGCGAGCACCGAACTGCGCGACAGTGCTTGCTCGAGTTTCGGCGTCCAGACGGCAAGATCGTCAGGGTTGTCGGATTGCAATGTGTATTGATATTCCGCGCTACTCTGGCGGCCGCCAGCGCGGATATCCTGAACCGGGAACAAGAACAGCCGGCCGCCCGGCACTCGCGCCAGCTTCGGCCGCAACCGTGCGATCACCTGATCGATCGGCGGCCGCTCGGATATCGGCTTGAGCGACACGAAGACCGAGCCGGTATTGATCTGGCCGAAGCCGCCGCCGCTGCCGACCCCGGTGTAACCCACCACATGTTCGACCGCGGGGTCGGCCTGCACGATGGCTATCATCTGCCGCAGCTTTTGCGTCATCGCTTGGAAGGAGACGCTTTGATCGGCTCGCAAGGATCCGATCAGCCGTCCGGTGTCCTCCTGCGGGAAATAGCCTTTGGGCACGATGTAGATCAGCAGGCCGTTGAGGGCGATGGCCGACAGAAAAATCGCAAAGACGAGCCGGCTATGATGGAGCGCCCAGTTGAGCGACCGCTCGTAGCTCTGCAGCACCCGGTCGAACAACCTGCGGCCGCGCCGCGCTTCGCCGGCCCGCCGCGGCCGCAAGAACAGCGAACACATCATCGGCGTCGTGGTCAGCGAGATCCCGAGCGAAATGAGGATGGCAAGCGACAGTGTGAGCGTGAATTCGCGGAACAGGCGGCCGAGAATGCCGCCGAGCAGCAGAATGGGCGTGAAGACCGCGACCAGTGACAGGCTGATCGACAGCACGGTAAAACCAACTTCGCGCGCGCCGCGCAGCGCCGCCTGCATGCGCGGCATGCCCTCGTCGAGATGGCGCGAGATGTTTTCCAAAACGACGATGGCGTCGTCAACGACGAAACCGGTGGCGATGGTCAACGCCATCAACGAGAGAATGTCGAGGCTGTAACCCAACAGGTACATGGCGCCGAAAGTACCGAGTAGCGATACCGGCACGGCGACGCTGGGTATAGCTGTGGCGCGGAAGTCTCCCAAAAACAGAAAAACGACCATGGTCACCAGGATGACGGCGATCACCAGGGTCATTTCCGTGTCATGCAGCGAGGAACGGATCGTCGTCGAGCGGTCGATGGCGATCGAGACGTTCATGTCGGCGGGCAGCGCCGCTTGCAAATGCGGCAATTCGGCCTTCACGCCGTCGATGGTGTCGATGATATTCCCGCCCGGTTGCCGGAACAGAATGACCAGCACCGATGGCTGCCCATTGGAGAGGCCGAGATTGCGCACGTCTTCGACCGAATCGTTGACTTCGGCGACGTCGGACAGCCGCACCGCGGCGCCGTTGCGATAGGCGATGACCAGCGGCAGGTAATCCGCCGCTTGGGTCGCCTGATCGTTGGTGTAGAGCTGGTAGCGCTGATCGCCGTCGTCGATGGTGCCTTTCGGGCTGTTGGCGTTGGCCGAGGCCAACGCCGCGCGCACGTCCTCCAGGCCGATACCGTATTTGAACAAGGCTTGCGGGTTGAGTTCGACGCGCACCGCCGGCAGCGCCGAGCCGCCGATGATGACCTGGCCGATGCCGGAAAGCTGCGACAGCCGCTGCGCCAAGACGTTGCTGGCGGCGTCATACATCTGTCCCTGCGTCAGCGTCTTCGAGGTCAACGCGAGAATGAGGATCGGCGCGTCGGCCGGATTGACCTTGCGGTAGGTCGGATTGGTTTTGAGCGCGGCCGGCAGATCGGCGCGCGCCGCGTTGATCGCGGCCTGCACGTCGCGCGCCGCGCCGTTGATGTCGCGGTTGAGGTCGAACTGTAGCGTGATGCGGGTCTGGCCGATGCCGCTCTGCGAGGTCATCTCGGTGACGTCGGCGATCTGCCCGAGATGGCGCTCCAGCGGCTCGGCGACGCTGGTGGCGACCGTCATCGGGCTCGCACCGGGAAGCTGGGCGTTGACCGAGATGGTGGGAAAATCGACCTGCGGCAGCGGTGCGACCGGCAGCTTGGAAAAGCCGAGCGCGCCCGCAAACGCGATACCGAGCGTCAACAGCGTCGTCGCCACCGGGCGGGCAATGAATGGCGCCGAAATATTCATTCGGCCGGCTCGCCGCGAGCCAAGCGGTTGGCAGGGGGCCGTCCGATCAGACGCAACGCCAACCGGTCGAAATACAGATAGATCACCGGAGTGGTGAACAGCGTCAGCATCTGGCTGACGATCAACCCGCCGACGAGAGCGAGTCCGAGCGGATGGCGCAGCTCGGAGCCCGTGCCGGTGCCGAGCATCAGCGGCAGCGCGCCGAGGATCGCCGCCATGGTGGTCATCAGAATCGGCCGGAAGCGCAACAGGCACGCTTGATAGATGGCTTCGCGCGGCGGCAGGCCCTCGACGCGCTCGGCTTCGAGCGCGAAGTCGATCATCATGATGCCGTTCTTCTTGACGATGCCGATCAAGAGGATGATGCCGATGATCGAGATGACGTCGAGGTCGTAGCCGAGCAGCATCAGCGACAACAGCGCGCCGACACCGGCCGAAGGCAAAGTCGAGAGAATAGTGACCGGGTGGACAAAGCTCTCGTAGAGAACGCCGAGCACGATGTACATCGCCACGATCGCGGCGATGAACAGGAAGACTTCGTTGCTCAGCGAGGACTGGAACGCGGCCGCGGTGCCTTGGAACGCGGTGATGAAGCTCTCGGGCAGACCGATATCGGCCTCCGCCTTTTCGATGGCGGAGATGGCGGAATCGATCGAGTAGCCGGGCGCGGTATTGAACGAAATCGTCGTCGCCGGGAATTGGCCGTAATGAGTGATCACCAGCGGTCCGGTTTTCTGCTCGATGTGTGCGATGGCCGACAGCGGCACCTGGCCGTTGGTCGCCGACGACGATGACGGCAGATAGATGCTCGACAGCCCGCCGAGCGAGCTCTGCAGTTTCGGATCGAACTCGAGAATGACGCGGTACTGATTCGACTGGGTGTAAATGGTCGAAACGATGCGCTGGCCGAATGCATCGTAAAGCGCATTGTCGACGGTGGCCGGCGTGATGCCGAAGCGGCTCGCTGTGGCGCGATCGATGACGATATCGATGGCCAGCCCCTGCTGTTGCAGGTCGCTGGCAACGTCCGAAAGCTGCGGCAACTGGTCGAGCCGCGCCACCAGTTTCGGCACCCAGGTGTTGAATTCGGAAGAGTTGGCGTCTTCGAGGACGAAATTGTAGGGCGCGCGGTTGATGGTCGAATCGATGGTGAGGTCCTGTACCGGCTGCATGTACAGCGTGATGCCGGTTACGCCGGCGACTTCGCGCTGCAGACGGTTGATGATCGCGCTGGCGGAAAGGCTGCGTTGGTCATAGGGCTTGAGCGTGATCAGCATTCGGCCGGTATTGAGCGTCTGATTGGTGCCGTCGACGCCGACATAGGAGCTTAAGTTTACGACGGCGGGATCCTTGAGCACCGCCTCGGCGAGCTGGTTCTGCAGGGTCGCCATCTTCTGGTAGGAGACGCTTTGCGAGGCTTCGGTGATCGCCTGGATCATCCCGGTGTCCTGCACCGGGAAAAATCCTTTGGGGATTTCGTAGTAAAGCAAAATTGTGACGACCAGAGTAAGCACGGCAACCAGCAATGTGAGTGGCTGGCGGTCGAGCACCCAGTTCAATGCGCGGCCGTAGCCGCCGATCATGGCGTTGAAGGCATGCTCGGCGCGCAGATCGAAGCCGGTGCGCTCGGCGTCGGCACGATGGCGGATCAATCGCGCGCACATCATCGGCACCAGCGTCAGCGAAACGACGGCCGATATGACGATGGTGACCGCAAGCGTGATGGCGAATTCGTGGAACAGACGGCCGACAACGTCGCCCATGAACAATAGCGGAATGAGAACCGCAATCAGCGATATGGTCAGCGAAATGATGGTGAAGCCGATCTGCTCGGAGCCGCGCAGTGCGGCCTCGAGCGGATTCATTCCGCCTTCGACGAAGCGGGCGACGTTCTCGATCATGACGATGGCGTCGTCGACGACGAAGCCGGTGGCGATCGTCAGCGCCATCAGCGACAGGTTGTCGAGGGAAAAGCCGAGCAGATACATCGCCCCAAACGTGCCGACCAGCGACAGCGGCACCGAAAGGCTCGGAATGACGGTGCCCGGCAGCGTGCGCAAGAACACGAAGATCACGATCACGACGAGTACGACCGCGAGAGCCAGTTCGAATTCCACGTCGGCGACCGAGGCGCGGATGGTGACGGTGCGGTCGCTCATCACTTCGAGATCGGCGGCGGCCGGCAACGAGGCGCGCAACGTCGGCAGCAGGGTTTGGATGCTGTCGACGACCTGGATGATGTTGGCGCCGGGCTGCCGCTGGATGGACAGGATGATTGCCGGCGTGGTGTTGTCCCAGGCGCCGAGCTTGGTGTTCTCCGGGCCGCTGACGATGCTGGCGACGTCGGACAGCCGCACCGGCCCGCCGTTACGGTAGGCGACGATCAGATTGCGGTATTGATCGGCGCTGGTGAGCTGATCGTTGGCGTTGATCGTCGATGCCTGGGCGGTACCGTCGAAATTCCCCTTCGGCGTATTGACGTTGAGGTTGCCTATGGTGGTCCTGATATCGTCGATGTTCAGCCCATAGGCGGCAAGCGAATCGGGGTTGAGCTGAATGCGCACTGCCGGCCGTTCGCCGCCACTGATGGTGACCAGCCCGACGCCGTTTAGCTGCGAGATTTTCTGCGCCAGGCTGGTCTCGCTCAAATCCTCCAATTGGGTTAGTTGCAAGGTCTTCGACGTGAGCGAGAGTGTCAGAATCGGCGCGTCGGCCGGGTTGACCTTGGCGTAGATCGGCGGCGTGGGCAGGTCGCTCGGCAGCAGGTTGCCGGCGGCGTTGATGGCGGCCTGGACCTCCTGCTCGGCGATGTCGAGGGAAAGATCGAGGCTGAACTGCAGCGTGATGACCGAGGCGCCGGCTGAACTCGCCGAGGTCATCTGGTTCAATCCGGGCATCTGACCGAATTGGCGCTCAAGCGGAGCGGTGACCGACGATGTCATCACTTCCGGGCTGGCGCCCGGATAAAGTGTTTGCACCTGGATGGTCGGATAGTCGACTTCGGGCAATGTCGACAGCGGCAGGAACGTGTAGGCGACGATGCCCGACAGCATGATCGCCACCATGAGGAGCGTGGTGGCGACGGGACGCAGGATGAAGGGTTCCGAGACGTTCATCTCATCGATTCACGGTTGCGCGTCGGCGCAAAGCTCTGGCCGGCACTTGCGGGCCGCTACTGGCTGCCGCCGCCCGCGTTCCGGCGGTGTGATCGCCCCTTACCGCCCGTGTTTCCGCCGCCTGCCGGGCCGGACGTCGGCGTGGCCGGTTTGCCATCTATCGAGCTGACGATGACGCGAAGGCCGTCGCGCAAGCGGTCGGCGCCGTCGGTCACGACGTGATCGCCGGCCGCAAGTCCGGAATCGACGGTTGTCATACTGACGTTGCCCGCGGCGATATAGGTCGGACCGACCGTAATCTGCCGCACTGAAACGGTGTTGTTGGAATTGATCAGATAGACGTAAGTCCCCATCGCGCCGCCCGGCGTGGAGCCCGGAGCGCCGCGCTGGATCGCCGCAGTCGGAACCGTAACGGCGTTTTGCAGCGTCTTCACCAGAAGCTGCGCATTGACAAACTGGTTGGGAAAAAGCGCGTTGTCGGAATTGTCGAACTGGGCGCGGATGTTCACCGTGCCGGTCGTGGTATTAATCTGGCTGTCGACGGCCTCCACATAACCCACACCGAGCTTCTTGACGTTGGCGCGGTCGTAGGCCGTCACCTGAAGCTTCGTGCCGGCGTTCACCTGCGGCATGATTTCCGGCAGATCGTCCTCGGGAATCGAGAAGATGACTGTGATCGGCTGCAGTTCGGTCACCACCGCAATGCCGGTCGTACTGTTGGACTGCACGTAATTGCCGGGATCGACGAGGCGCAGGCCGATGCGCCCGGTCACCGGGGAGACGATGTGGCAATAGGCGATGTTTAAGTTTTGCGCGTCGATCAGTCCCTGGTCCTGCTTCACCGTGCCTTCATATTGCTGGACGATGAAAACCTGATCCTCGGCTTGTTGCGTGGCGATCGAATTCTGCTTGGCGAGTAGCTGATAGCGCTTGAGATCCGCTTGCGCCTGGCTGAGCAGGCCTTGATCGTGCGCAAGCTGGCCTTCGTACTGCGCTTTCAAAATGACATAGGGCCGATCGTCGATCTGCGCCAGCAGATCACCCTTCTGCACCATTTGCCCTTCTTTGAATGGCACCTTGGTCAAATAGCCGCTGATTTGCGATTGCACGGTCACTGTCGCCAGCGGCGTGACCGTGCCGAGCGCGTTGACCAGGACGGGGACGTTG
>JASHRW010000432.1 GCA_030037065.1 Xanthobacteraceae bacterium | reverse complement strand
GCCGCGGCACCGGCATGAAGCGGGTGGCCGCAGACCAACCGCCGCGATCATCCCCGGCTTCCTGGTCGGGGCAGGACCAGAAGCGCAGTTCCGAGTTTTCTTGGCCAAGCTCTCCGGAGCCGAAGCCGCAAGTGCATTCTGCTTGAGCACCTACCCCGTTGCCGCGGGGATATTGCGCTTCAGGGGTAGATACCGATGCCGTATCCCATCGCCGAAATTCCCGGAATGGGGACGGACATAGCCGCCATCCTAAAGAAGGAAGGCATTCGAACGACACTGGGTTTCCTGCGCGCGGCCAAAACACCGAAGCAACGGCTCAAGATCGCAGAAAAAACCGGGACTGATCCCAAACGCGTCCTCGACTGGGCCACAGCCTGCGATCGCATGCGCGTCAAAGGTATCGGGTCGGAATATGCGCAGCTCTTGGGCGCTGCCGGCGTCAAGACGGTGAACGACCTGCAATTCCGTAACCCGCGCAACCTTGTCGACAGTATGCAGAAAGCCAATAAAGACAAGCGCGTGCGCCTGTTGCCAAAAGAAAAGACGGTCGAGCGCTGGATCGAGAACGCTAAAAAGCTGCTGCCGCTCATTCGCTATTGATGGGATTGGCGGTCGGCACACGGCAATTGCCGAACACCTGCGCCGGCGACGCCCGTTGGCTTGACTCCCCATCAGCGCCCGCGCAAAGGCAGGCCGAGAATTTACTGCGGATGGCCGAAAGCATGGCCGAAGACACGGCTACGGGCCTCATTCACCGTGCGTCTTCGCACCTGGTCGAGGCGGCGGGCGGGTCTTTGCTGACGTCTCTTCTCGGCAAGAAACGACCCCTCATCATGGGCGTGCTCAACGTCACGCCCGACTCGTTCTCCGATGGCGGACATTTTCTCGATCCGCTTGCGGCAATTGCACAAGCCAAGCGGCTCGTCGCCGAAGGCGCCGATCTTCTCGACATCGGCGCGGAATCGACGCGGCCTTACGGCGGCGCGGTGCGCGTGCCGCTTGATGAGGAACGGCAGCGGCTCGACCGGGTGCTGCCGGCCGTCGTGGCGCTCGGCCTTCCGGTCTCGATCGACACGCTCAAAGCCGCAGTGGCGGCCTGGGCGCTTGAGGCGGGCGCGGCCGTCGTCAACGACGTGTGGGGTCTGCAGCGCGACCCGGATATGGCGCGCGTCGTCGCCGAGCACGGCGCGCCGGTCATCATCATGCACAATCGCGATGCCGCCGATCCGGCGATCGATATCATAAAGGACGTGACGGAGTTCTTCTCGCACTCACTCGAAATCGCCTGGAGCGCAGGCATTCACCGCCACCGCATCGCGCTCGATCCAGGCATCGGCTTCGGCAAGACGCCGGAGCAAAGCATGGCCTGCATTGCCCGGCTTCACGAGTTCGCCGGCTTCGGCCTGCCGTTGCTCGTCGGCGCTTCGCGTAAGCGCTTCATTGAGTCTGTCGTGCCTTCAGAGCCGATGGAGCGCCTCGGCGGTTCGATCGCCGCGCATCTCCTCGCCGTCGAGAACGGCGCGGCCATCGTCCGCGTGCACGATGTCGCGCCGATGGTTCAGGCATTGGCGGTCGCCGGCGCGATCAGGCGGGCGCGATGAGCGATTCGGTTTTCGTCAAAGGGTTGGTGCTGCACGCCTATCACGGCGTGATGCAGCACGAGGGCAAAGTCGGTCAAACTTTCAAACTCGACCTGCAACTGACCATTGATCTCGCCGAGGCCTCGCGCAGCGATATGCTCAGGCACACCGTCTCTTATGACATGGTGGTCAAGACGGCGAGCGAAGCATTCTGTGCCCGCCGCTACCGTCTGGTCGAAGCCGCGGCCGGCGCCGTCGCCCGCGCAGTGCTTGAAGGCTTCCCGCAGGTGCGCGCCGTTGCCGTCACCGTGCACAAGCCGCACGCTCCGATCGCCGCGACCTTCGACGACGTTGGCGTAACCATCGAGCGGTCGCGATGAGCGTGGCCGCCGTCGCGACCCAAGGCTAAGCGCGATGGAGCGGGCGTTCCTCGCGCTCGGCGGCAATCGAGGCGACGTTCATTCGGCCTTCGATCGTGCCATTGCGATGCTGTGCGCCACCGCCGATGTGCGGCTCGTCGCGCGCTCATCCGAATACCGCACCCCGCCTTGGGGCGTTGTCGACCAGCCGGCTTTCCGCAACGCCGTCATCGAGGTTGCGACGTTGCTTTCGCCGCATGAACTCCTATCGCGGGCGCTGTCCTGCGAGCGCGCGCTTGGCCGCGACCGCGCCTACGAGCGCCGCTGGGGACCGCGCCCGATCGATATCGACATCCTCGCCTATGACGACGTTGAACTCCACGAAGCGGAGCTGACATTGCCGCATCCGCATTTGTTCGAGCGCGCCTTCGTGCTGGTGCCACTCGCCGAGATCGCGCCCGACCGCGTGATTGCCGGCGTGCGGGTGCGCGATGCGGCCGCCCGGATCGACGCAACCGGCATCGATAAGATCAGCGCGTCCTGATTCCATCGCCTGCCGACAGACGCCAATCACATCGCAGAACCGGTTGGCCCTTGCGGCCAAGCGTGGCATTTTGCGGCAATGACCGAGCTTGAAAAAGGCGTGCCGTTCGCCGCCGATTTTCCGCCGGCGACGGGCGAGGATTGGCGTAAGCTCGTCGGCGCAGTGCTTAAAGGCGCGCCGTTGGAGCGGCTTGAAACCCGCACCTACGATGGCCTGACCATCGAACCGCTTTATGAACGCGCCCGCGCCGCGCGACCGATCGCCGGCCGCGCTGCCGGAGCGGCGTGGACCTTGATGCAGCGGGTCGATCATCCCGATCCGGCAGCAGCCAATGCTCAGGCGCTTGAGGATCTGGAAAACGGCGCCACCGGCCTCCTCCTCGTATTCGCCGGCGCGCTAAGCGCTAATGGTTTTGGCCTTGATCCTTCGCCGGCCGCGCTCGCGCGCGTGCTCGACGGCGTGCATTTGGATGCCGGGATCGTTCTCGACATCGATCTGCCGCCGTTTGCGCGCGACCTGCCGCAACGTGTGGCAGACGAAATCAAGCAACGTGTCGATCCGGCGCAAACCAAAATCCGCTTCGGTTACGATCCGCTCACCGCGATCGCGATGAGCGGGAAGCTGCCGCTCCCTTGGAGGGAAACGGCGCCGCTGATGGCCGGACTTGTCGGCAAGCTTGTCGCAGCCGGCTTTAACGGCCCCTTGGCGGTTGGCGACGGGCGCGCTGTGCACGATGCCGGCGGGTCCGAAGCGCAAGAGCTTGCATTTGCGCTTTCCGGCGCGGTTGCCTATTTGCGCGCGCTGGAAGCGAGCGGCGTGACGCTCGAAGCCGCGCGCGACGCGATTTACTTTCGCCTTTCGGCGGATGCCGACCAGTTCTCGACCACGGCCAAATTCCGCGCGGTGCGGAAACTGTGGGCGCGTATCGAGGAGGCTTGCGGGCTTGCGCCCAAGCCGGCCGTAGTCACGGCCGAGACCGCTTGGCGCATGATGACCAAGCGCGACCCTTACGCGAACATGCTGCGCACGACGATCGCCGTCGCCGCTGCCGGCCTCGGTGGCGCCGATGCTGTGACCGCGCTGCCGCACACCGCACCGCTCGGCCTGCCCGACCCACTCGCCCGCCGCATCGCGCGCAACATGCAACTGATCCTGCTGGAAGAATCGAATTTGGCGCGCGTTGCCGATCCCGCAGCGGGCGCCGGCGCGCTCGAAGCGATGACCGAGCAGCTTTGTCACGCGGCATGGTCGAAGTTTCAAGAGATGGAAAAGATCGGCGGCGTTTGGTCGGCGCTGCAAGCCGGAATAATTCAACAGGACATCGCGGCGGTGTGCGCCGAACGGCAGAAGGCCATCGCCCGTCGTACGGATATTCTCACCGGCACCAACGAATTTCCCAATATCCATGAAGACAGGCCCGCGGTGCTCGGCGTCGCACCGCTGACGCCCTCGAAGGAGATCGGGCCGCCCATCGCGATTGCGGCGTTGCCGCGAATGCGGCTTGCCGAACCGTTCGAAGCCCTGCGTGCCACTTCCGACCGTATTTTGGCGGTCACTGGCGCGCGTCCAAAAATCTTCCTCGCCTGCCTCGGTACGCCGGCGGCGTTCACAGCACGGGCGACGTTTGCCAAGAATTTTTTCGAGGCCGGCGGCATTGAAGCGACGATGGACGATGGCTTGGCGAGCCTCGACGACATGGCCGCGGCGTTGAAGGCGTCGGGCGCGTTGCTTGCCTGCCTGTGCTCATCGGACGAGGTTTACGCCCGCGAAGCCGCCGCCACAGCGCGAACGCTCGCGCCCCACGTCAAACACCTCTATCTGGCCGGCCGTCCGGCCGAGACCCTGCAGCAGGCCGGCGTGCAATCTTTCATTTACGCGGGCTGCGACGCCCTGGCGACTTTGCGGGCGGCATACGATATCCTCGGTATTGAGCGATCGGCGACCAAATGAGCCGCATTCCTGATTTTGCGCACGTGGATTTTGCCGATGCCGGGACAACCGCCAGCGGCACAGCGGCGGCGCCCTGGCTCACGCCCGAAGGCATTGCGGTGAAGCCGCTTCATGGCCCCGACGACCTCATCGGACTTGACGGGCTCGACACCTTTCCGGGCATCGCGCCGTTTCTGCGCGGTCCCTACCCCACCATGTACGTCAGCCAGCCGTGGACGATCCGCCAATATGCCGGCTTCTCCACCGCGGAAGATTCCAATGCCTTCTATCGGCGCAATCTCGCCGCCGGACAGAAGGGTCTCTCCATCGCTTTCGATCTTGCCACCCATCGCGGCTACGACTCGGATCACCCGCGCGTCGCCGGCGATGTCGGCATGGCGGGCGTGGCAATCGACTCGATCTACGACATGCGCACGCTATTTTCCGGCATTCCGCTCGACCGCATGTCGGTATCGATGACCATGAACGGCGCCGTGCTGCCGGTGCTGGCGCTCTATATCGTTGCCGGCGAAGAGCAAGGCGTGCCGCCGGACAAACTCTCAGGCACCATCCAAAACGACATTCTCAAAGAATTCATGGTGCGCAACACCTACATCTATCCGCCGCAACCGTCGCTGCGCATCATTTCCGATATCTTCTCCTACACCTCGGCGCATATGCCGAAATTCAATTCGATCTCGATCTCCGGCTATCACATGCAGGAGGCCGGCGCGACCGCCGACCTCGAACTCGCCTACACGCTCGCCGACGGCGTCGAATACGTGCGCGCGGGCTTAAAGGGCGGCCTCGATGTCGACCGCTTCGCGCCGCGGCTATCGTTTTTCTTCGGCATCGGCATGAATTTCTTCATGGAAGTAGCGAAGCTTCGCGCCGCGCGCGTGCTGTGGGCAAAGCTGATGAAGGAGTTTAATCCACGCGACGAACGCTCGCTGATGCTGCGCACCCACTGCCAGACCTCGGGCTGGTCGCTCGCCGCGCAGGACGTGTTCAACAACGTGGCGCGCACCGCCATTGAGGCGATGGCGGCGACCCAAGGCGGCATGCAATCGCTGCACACCAATGCGCTCGACGAGGCGCTCGCGCTGCCGACCGATTTTTCCGCCCGCATCGCGCGCAATACGCAGATCGTGCTGGCCCGCGAGAGCGGCACGACACGCACGATCGATCCGTGGGGCGGCTCGTTCTATGTGGAACGTCTCACCCACGACCTCGCGACGCGGACCTTCGTCCACATCGAGGAAGTCGAAAAGCTCGGCGGCATGACGCGAGCGATCGAGGCCGGTCTGCCCAAGCTGCGCATCGAGGAAGCGGCTGCGCGCACCCAGGCGCGCATCGATTCAGGCGCGCAGGCGGTGATCGGCGTCAACAAGTATCCGCCGCGCGAAGAGGCGCAAATCGACGTCCTTAAAATCGACAATGCGGCGGTGCGGCAATTGCAGATCGACAAGCTCGCCCGATTAAGGCGCGAACGCGATCCCCGCGCGGTTGAGGACACGATCGAGGCACTTACACGCAATGCCGCGGGCGGCAATGGCAATCTGTTGGCACTCGCCGTCGACGCCGCCCGCGCCAAGGCCACGGTCGGCGAGATATCACTGGCGCTGGAGAAGGTATTCGGCCGCCACCAGGCCGAGATCAAGGCCATCTCCGGAGTTTACCGGCGGGAGGTCGGCATGGCGGACGCCGTCGAACGGGTACTCAAATGCGTTGCCGAATTCGAGGACAACGAAGGCCGCCGCCCGCGCATCCTGGTCGCCAAGATCGGCCAGGACGGCCACGACCGCGGTCAGAAGGTGATTGCCACCGCGTTCGCCGATCTCGGCTTTGACGTCGATATCGGACCGTTGTTCGCAACACCGGCCGAAGCCGCGCGCCAGGCGGTCGAGAACGACGTGCACATTCTTGGCGTCTCCTCGCTCGCCGCCGCGCATCTGACGCTGGTGCCGCAGCTTAAGGTCGAACTCGACCGCCTCGGCCGCCCGGACATTATGATCGTCGTCGGCGGCGTAGTGCCGCCGCAGGATTACGACGCGCTCAGGTCAGCCGGCGCCGAGGCCATCTTCCCGCCCGGCACGGTCATCGCCGAAGCGGCCGAGAAGCTGATCGACACGCTCAACAAGCGGCTTGGGCATACGCAGGCGGCGGCGGAGTGAGCAATCTCGTCGCTTTTCTCGATGCGCATAAGGAATTTTCACGATTGTTGGTGCCGCGGCGGGTGGAATATTTGCTCTCTAGCGTTGGATGGTTGACCAAGAATGGCGCCGAGTACAGTACGCTCAAATTCTAATAGAAAAATGCCTGGATAAGGAGAGCACAATAAATTCGTTTGAGATTCTCCACATCTCTGACGAAGATGCCGACCGCTTCTCAAGCTCGCGAGGAATTTAGGAACATCGTTCTCGAATAGCGAGGATGCTATCATGGATGGCAGCGACAGAAACGCTAATCATGCCGCTTTGCTCAGAGCAATCAGCGATTTCGAGGCTTGTATGGGTAATTCTTCATCAAAAGAGCTTGCGGTCGAAAGCGTACGACGATTGGCCACGGAGCGTTCCTTTGAAATCATCTACGCAACGTCAAGGCCCTTATTTGCACGCACAAACAAGCAAACACTTGAAGTGGATTGGAAACGAATGGCAGATTTGAGACATCGGCTCCGGGAACAGTATTTTCGGGACAACACAGACGCCCTGGTGGAGTTTGCCAAGAAAGACCAGCCACCGCTGAAGGCCTTCGCCGAGCGGATTATCCGCGAGTCGCAGAACTGACGCCGCCGCTATACGCCGGTCGCACCCGCCGTATAGCGGTAGCGGGCGCCGTGGTTTTGATCGGCGTCAATACCCAGCTCTTGCTCATATGCTGGTATGCGGGCGGCGGGACGCGACGCCGCCAATTGGAATGTTGGAGTGGGGTAATGACGAAACTACCGCACGATGCTTTGGTGTTTATCGGCGATGGCCGCAAAGCGCTGTTTCTGCGCAACGCCGGCGACGAAAAATTTCTCGACCTGCGCACCGAGCGGGTCTTTGCCGAGGAGAACCCGCCGACCCATGAGCAAGGCACTGATCGGCCCGGGCGCGGGGTCGAGAGTGCAGGAACGCATCGCCGCACCAGCATGGATCAAACCGACTGGCACCATCTTGAAGAGCATCGCTTTGCCGAGCGCGTGGCCAAGGCGCTGGAAGACGTGGTGCGCCAAGGGAACGTACCTGCCATTTTGATTGCGGCTCCGCCGAAAACCCTGGCCGATTTGCGCAAGGCCTTCCACGCCGACGTCAAGGCCAAGATCATCGCCGAACTGGATAAGGATCTCACCAAGCAGCCGGTGAGCGAAATCGAGACGCATTTGCGCGGCTAAGTGGCGATTCCGGCCCGAGCGTGCGATTCTCCTCATCAATTCAGGGCTTTACAGCATTCCGGGGAGTTCCCCTGGATGAAAAGGGCTTATTTTCCGAGGCCTTTCATGGAGAATCAGGCGGAAACGCCCGCCATTGCGTGACAGATCGGTGACGATATTTATTCCGGAAGCGGCCGCCAGTGGCGGCGGGAACATGCCGCGCACTTGCAAAGCCGACTGCCTAGCCAGGCCAACGGCCACTTGACAGTGCAAAAGCGCCTGCTCGTGCCTGCCGCGGCTTTTGGATTCCCCACGAATCTCCGATACTTGGCCGGCGGTGGCGATTCGTCCCCGCTATCCCCACATTTAGCGTTTGATTCAGATTCTCATACTAAGGCTTGACGTGCGCGGCGGCCTTGGCCTAGCTTTGGCAAGTTCGGCGCGCAGGTAAAGATAGTCCGCCGGGCTCTCCACAAAGGGTTTGCGGGGTAGCTGCGCGCCTTAAGGCGGCGCGCGCGAGACTTGCTGTCCCTTGCGGCAGGGGCCCGGACGCGTCGCAACAAAAAGCCCGGTTCGTTCAGCCGGGCGGGTGGGTGTCGGACAGAAACAGGGGTCGAACGGGCGCGGTGCGCGAAGCCGCGTCGCTGTGAGACTGTCGGCGGCCTATATTGAGCGGACCACCGCCGGGCAGCCGTAAAGAAAATGAAAGGGGCCAGAAATGCGAATCGAGCGGCGCTTCACCAAGGCGGGACAATCGCCCTACGCGGACATCGTCTTCCGGCTGACCACGAGCGAAATCCGCAATCCGGACGGCTCGATCGTCTTTCATGCCGACGACGTCGAAGTTCCGGAGCAATGGTCGCAAGTCGCCTCCGACGTTCTCGCCCAGAAATATTTCCGCAAAGCCGGCGTGCCGGCGTGCTTAAAGAAGGTCGAGGAAGAGACCATTCCCTCTTGGCTGTGGCGCAGCACGGCCGACGAGGCCGCGCTCAAAGAATTGCCGGAGAACGAGCGCTATGTCGGCGAAGTCTCCTGCAAGCAGGTGTTCGACCGGCTCGCCGGCACCTGGACCTATTGGGGTTTCAAGGGCGGCTATTTCTCCACCGAAGCCGACGCGCAGGCCTTCTTCGACGAGCACCGCTACATGCTGGCGATGCAGATGGTGGCGCCGAACTCGCCGCAATGGTTCAACACCGGCCTGCACTGGGCCTATGGCATCGACGGCCCGAGCCAAGGCCACTTTTACGTCGACTACAAGACCAGCGTGCTCAAACAGTCGGAGACCGCCTACGAGCATCCGCAGCCGCACGCCTGCTTCATCCAGTCGATCGCCGACGACCTCGTCAACGAGGGCGGGATTATGGACTTGTGGGTGCGCGAGGCGCGGCTATTCAAATACGGCTCCGGCACCGGCTCGAATTTTTCCAAGCTGCGCGGTGAAGGTGAAAAATTATCCGGCGGCGGCAAGTCTTCCGGCCTGATGAGCTTTTTGAAAATCGGCGACCGCGCCGCCGGCGCCATCAAGTCGGGCGGCACCACGCGCCGCGCCGCCAAGATGGTGATTCTCGACGCCGACCATCCCGACATCGAGCAGTTCGTCGATTGGAAGGTGATCGAGGAGCAGAAGGTCGCCAGCCTCGTCACCGGCTCTAAGATCAACCAGAAGCACCTGCGCGCCATCATGAAGGCGTGCATCAACTGCGAGGGCTCGGGTGACGACTGCTTCGATCCCGAGAAGAACCCGGTGCTCCGCCGCGAGATCAAGGCGGCGCGCAAGGATTACGTGCCGGATAACTACATCCGCCGCGTCATCCAGTTCGCCAAGCAGGGCTACACCGACATCTCTTTCCCGATCTACGACACCGATTGGGATTCCGAAGCCTATCTCACGGTCTCCGGGCAGAACTCCAACAATACCGTACGGGTCACCGACGAATTTCTCAAGGCGGTCGAAGCCGATCGCGACTGGGATTTGTTCTGGCGAACCAAGCCCGGAAAAATCTCAAAGACCGTCAAAGCGCGCGAGCTGTGGGAAAAGATCGCCTATGCGGCGTGGGCCAGCGCCGATCCCGGCCTGCAATTCCACTCGACCATCAACGACTGGCACACCTGCGCGGCATCCGGGCCGATCATCGCCTCGAACCCGTGCTCGGAATACATGTTCCTCGACGACACGGCGTGCAATCTGGCGTCGCTGAATTTGCTGGCGTTCCGCGAGCAGACGACAGACGACAGAGGACAGACGACAGATGCCCGCACCCTTCCCTCCCCCGCAAGCGGGGGAGGGTTAGGGAGGGGGTATGACGTCGAGGGCTACGAGCACGCCGTGCGGCTGTGGACCATCGTGCTGGAAATCTCGGTGCTGATGGCGCA
>JASHRW010000431.1 GCA_030037065.1 Xanthobacteraceae bacterium | reverse complement strand
CCGAGCGGCATGCCGCCGTCCTCGAACAACGACAGCGACAAGGCCGGCACGCCGAGCAGCGACGACGGCACGCCGAATTCCGGATTGCCGGTCGACGCCAACCCTTCCGGCGCGGCGCCCGGCGCAGCGAGCGTCATGGCAATCTCGCAGGTTGCGGCGAGTTCGGCATAGACGGCGCGGATGCGCGCCCGCTCTTTCAGATCGGCGCGATATTGGGCGAGCGTCAGGCCATCATATTTTTCCGCGCGCTCGCGCGTGATCGGGCCGAGCTTGCCGACGTCGCGGTCGCGCATCACTCGGAAGAACCAGTGCCCTTCCCAGCCATTAATACGATGCGACAGTTCGGTGACCTTCGGCAGCTCGCTTTCGAGCGCGGCCACGGTCCTGTCGTTGTGGCGCGTGCGGATATCGACGCCACTGTCTTTGAGCCGCGCCACGCATTCGGCGAGCTGCGCTTTGGCCGCGGCGGAGGCCGCATCCCATCCGGCGGTTTCCAGAAGCGCCAGCGTTTGCGGCTTGCGCGGCGGCGGCGCGCTGTGCGGTCCTTGCAGTCCCGGCGTGCCGGCATCGCCGCCGACTCGGGCGACGATCTCGCAGGCGACCTGCCAGACATCTTCAAGCGACGCGCCCAAAATGCCGCTGCAGCTCTGGCTCTGATAATCGTGACTGCCCTCGCGGTTGATCGCGTTGACGGTCGGCTTGAAGCCGACACAGCCGCAATAGCTCGCCGGGCGCACGGTCGAACTGATGACCTGCGTGCCAAGCGCGGCCGAGCAGATGCCGACCGCGACCGACGCCGCCGAGCCGCTCGACGAGCCGCCGGGCGTGTGCGCCGTGTTCCACGGATTGCGCGTACCGCGCGGCTGCGACGCCGCGAATTCGGTCGTCACCGTCTTGCCGACGATCACCGCGCCGGCGTCACGCAGCGCGCGCACCGACGCGGCGTCCTTTTCCGAACGCCAGCCGGCAAACAACGGCGAGCCCATCTCGGTCGGCATGTCGACGGTCTCGATGATGTCCTTGATGCCGACCGGCATGCCGTCGATCGGCGAGGCCGGCTTGCCGGCGCGCCAACGCTCAGTCGATCGGTCGGCAGCGGCGCGCGCCGCCGGCAAATTCGTACAAACGAAGGCGCCGATCTTCGGCTCCCATTGTTCGAGCAGAGCAAGCGAGTCTTCGAGGAATCGCCGCGGCGTGCGCGTGCCGGACGCGAAGTCTTTGGTTGCAGCGAGATAGGGCCGCATCACAGGTTTTGTTTGATTGGGGGACGGCATGGTCACTCCTCACGTCATTCCGGGACGCGGGCGAAAGCCCGCGGGCTCGGAATCCATAGCCACAAAACGTTCAGTCATGGCACGATGTGGAAGATTTCAAACGACGGTGATTATGGATGCCGGGCTCAGCCTTCGGCCGCCCCGGAATGACAGTTACTTCTTGCTCTCGTCGTAATAGTGAATCTCATACAGCAGGCAGCCGCGCTCCGACTTGAACGGGCCGTGATGGACACCGGGCGGCCGGCAGGCGTAGGTCGGCGCCTCGAACGGCTCGCCGCCCCTGCCTTTTTCGTCGTTGCCGACAACGAGATCGCCGGAGACCAGATACACCTCCTCCCAATGGTCGTGCACGAACGGCGCCGTGGTGTAGACGCCCGGCGCAAAGCGAAGGAGCCGCGTGCGGCTGCCCATTTTGCGCATCTCGTCGAGATCGCTCGCCAAAATTTTCTGCGCGATACCGGACGGATAGCCCGGCGGCGTGACCCAGCCCTTGTCCATGTCGACTTTATGGAATTCGAGATGCGGTTTGTTCATCGGCATGATGGCGGTTCCTCCGGGAGGCGGAAATACGCGACGTTTACGGCACTTGGCCGCTCGTTGCTGCGCCCGTTGCAATGAGTGGGAGCGCATTGTACATGGAGTGAAAGTTCGCGCAAACAAGCGACACCAAAGATCGCGACGGGCGCAGATGCGCGCTGCGGGGTGCGACTTTCTTCGTCGCCGCAACGGGAGCCCCGCCATGCACGAAATCGCCGGCCAGGTTCATTGGCACGAACCATCGGGCTTCAAGCGCGCCGGTTTCGGCAAGTTCAACCGGCCGAAGACACCCTATGACCTGTTCATGGAATCGGAAGAGATTCCGATCCATCGCGACATCGGCGTCAGCAAGGTGCAAAATCTTCCGCTGCAGCCGTGGAAGCGCATGGGCGGCTGCGGCACCTACATTCAGCTGCACGGCACCGAAGGCAAGTGGGGCTGTTACGTCGTCGAAGTGCCGGGCGCCGGCGCGCTTCATCCCGAAAAACACATGTACGAGGAAATCTATCTGGTCGTTGAAGGCCGCGGCTCGACCGAGGTCTGGCTCGACGGCGACAACAAGCGGCATGTCTTTGAATGGCAGAAAGGCTCGCTGTTCTCGATTCCGGTCAACGCCATGCACCGTATCGTCAACGCCAGTTCCGCGCCGGCGCTCCTTCTCGGCGGCACCACCGCGCCGAATCTGATGAACCTGATCAACAACACCGAC
>JASHRW010000430.1 GCA_030037065.1 Xanthobacteraceae bacterium | reverse complement strand
AACTCGCGCCGTTCGTCATCGCGCGCGTCGTCGAAGCCAAGCAGCACCCCAATGCCGACCGGCTGCGCGTCTGCATGGTGGACACCGGCGACGGCAAGCCTATCCAGGTCGTTTGCGGTGCCCCAAATGCGCGTACCGGCATGAAAGGCGTCTTCGTACCGCCGGGCGCCTACATCCCTGGCAAAGACATGACGCTCGCAGTCGGCACCATCCGCGGCGTCGAGAGCCGCGGCATGCTGGTGTCCGAGTTCGAGCTGAAAATATCCGACAACCACGAGGGCATCATCGATCTGCCGAACGACGCGCCGATCGGCGCCAAATATGCGCAATGGGCCGGCCTCGACGATCCGATGATCGAGATCAACCTGACGCCGAACCGCCCCGACTGTACCGGCGTGCACGGCATCGCCCGCGATCTCGCCGCCGCCGATATGGGTAAGTTCAAGGACGCGGCGATCAAGCCGGTCAAGGGCGAGTTCCCCTGCCCCGTTGCAGTGAAAATCGAGTCGCCTGAACTTTGCCCAGCCTTCGCGCTGCGGCTCGTGCGCGGAGTCAAGAACGGCTCGTCGCCGCCATGGCTGCAGAAACGGCTGATCGCGATCGGGCTGCGCCCGATCAACGCGCTGGTGGATATCACCAACTTCATCACCTACGACCGCGGCCGACCGCTGCACGTGTTCGATGCCGCCAAGGTGCGCGGGAATCTCACCGTGCGCCGCGCGCGCAACAACGAGACGCTGCTGGCGCTCGACGGCAAGACCTACACGCTCACCGACAACATCTGCGTCATCGCCGATGACAAGGGCGTGGAATCCCTCTCCGGCGTGATGGGCGGCGAGAAAACCGGCTGCTCGGAAGCCACCACGGACGTGTTGATCGAATCAGCGCTGTGGGAGCCGCCGAACATCGCGCAGACCAGCCGCAAGCTCGGCATCGCTTCCGACGCCAGCTATCGCTTCGAGCGTGGCGTCGATCCCAATTTCATGCTGCCGGGCCTCGAACTGGCAACGCGCATGGTACTCGATCTCGCCGGCGGCACGCCGTCGGAAATCACGGTCGCCGGCCACGCGGTGCCACAGGAGCGGGTCATCGACTTTCCGTTATCGGAGATCAAGCGACTGGCCGGGCTCGCCGTGGCGCTGCCGGAGATGCGCCGCACGCTCGAACGCCTCGGCTTCTTTGCCGCCGGCCAGGGTGAACGGCTCAAAATCGCGGTGCCGTCATGGCGGCCCGACGTGCATGACAAAGCCGATATCGTCGAGGAGGTGGTGCGCATTCTCGGTGTCGACCGCGTGCCGCCGACGCCGTTCGATCGTGGCGACGCGCCGCGCAAGCCGGTGCTGACGCCGATTCAGTTGCGCACGCGCAAGGCCAGGCGCGCGCTTGCCGCGCGTAATCTGGTCGAGGCCGTGACCTGGTCGTTCATCGACAATAAACAGGCGGAGCTGTTCGGCGGCGGCAAACCCGAGCTTGCACTCGCCAATCCGATCGCGGCGGATCTGTCCAACATGCGGCCGAGCCTCATTCCGGGTCTGGTTGCGGCGGCGCAGAAGAACGCCGACCGCGGCTTTCCCGACGTCGGATTGTTCGAAGTGGGCCAGGTGTTTCGCGGCGATACGCCGGCCGATCAGCTCACGGCCGCTGCCGGCGTGCGCGGCGCGCTCGCCAAACCGTCCGGCATCGGCCGCCACTGGAGCAAGCGCGACGGCAAGGTCGATGCGTTCGACGCCAAGGCCGACGCGCTTGCGGTGCTGGCGGCAGCCGGCGCGCCGTCGCAGGCGCTGCAAGTCATGCCGGGTGGGCCGCCCTGGTTTCATCCCGGCCGTTGCGGAACGATCCAGATCGGTCCGCAAAATATCCTGGGCCATTTCGGCGAATTGCATCCGAGCGCGCTCGAGGCACTCGATGCTGAAGGCCCGCTGGTTGCGTTCGAAGCGATCCTTGAACGCATCCCGGAGCCGAAAACGAAGGCAACGCGCGCCAGGGCGGCGCTCGATCTCTCGCCGTTCCAGCCCGTCGAGCGCGACTTCGCCTTCGTGGTCGAGCACAACGTCAAAGCCGCCGATATCGTGCGCGCGGCAACAGGCGCCGACCGCAAACTGATCGCTGGCGTCACCGTGTTCGATGTTTACGAAGGCACCGGCATCGAACCGGGCAAGAAATCGATCGCCATTGCGGTCACGATCCAGCCGCGCGAGCGCACCATGACCGATGCCGAAATCGAGGCGCTCGCGGCCAAAATCGTCGCCGAAGTCGGCAAACGTATCGGCGGCGTGCTGCGAGGATAGCCGGCGCCAAGAGAGCCCGATTCAGCCTCGAACGATAAGGTCGAGTGGCACGTTGAGCGCGTCGGCGATAAGGCGCAGCGCCGCAGCCGTTCCGTTCCGTCGGCCAGTCTCCACATCGGAAATGTACCCCTGGCTGAGCCCGGTCTTGAATGAAATATATTCCTGGGGCTTGTCACGCCATTCGCGCAGCACCCGTACAGGATTATCGCCGGCGGCCAGACGATCGACGACATGTTTCGGCAGCAAAGGAGCGCCGGCAGCTACCGCTTCGCGCGCGACCTTGACTAGCCGCGCCGTCCCTCTGTCCTCATCGGCTTCGGCAGCTTTTGCAACGAGAACATCGTATTCCTTGCGGGGAAGAATTGCGACTTCGCCGCGTGCCGTCTTCTGAAAGCGAACATTCATATCCGTTTCCTCAGTCATAAATTTCCCGCCGATGGCCAACTGCGGCTATGATAATCGAGCCATCCTCCTCGTAGAAGATTACTCGCCACTCGCCCACCCTGAGTCGCGAACCTTGGCGTCCCTTTAAGCGCTTCACGTCGCTCTTTCCGCTTGCGGCAAATTCCATCAGACGTCCATCAATCCGTTGTCGGACGTGTGCCGCCAGCTTGACCCATTGCCGAGTGCCCGCAGGGGTAAAAACGATCCGCTTCATTGCTTATTATCGCGATTCGCGATAATAAGTTCAAGAGCTGATAGTGCCCTAATTTGACATCCCACGAAATTGGGCATCCGCCGGACCCGGCTACGGCCGTAGAGGACTGGCGAATCGAACCTCGAAAGCAGGCGAAACGCAATGTTGAAAGCTGCCAAACTATAGAGACTCAAGGATCAGTTAAGTGCTTTGAAGCCAGGACAGACGGCTCGAATTACCAATCATGATTTGGTAGCGGCCGAGATACCTGATATCGCCGAACCCGAGCTCAAAGCCCGGGCCGAATGGCTTGAGAAGCAACTGCCCTTTCGCTGCGAGATCAAGGAAGCGATAGATACCCAGGCCTTCATTTTCAGGCGGTCAAATTAGGGCATCCCCCAAAAGCTCGCGGAATTGAGGAATGATCATTCCTCGCGCATGATGCGCGGCGTGCCGTGAAATCCTTCCAAACGGTGGCGGCGGACCGGCTTGCGCTTGCGCGACGACCGCGGCTCTTCCGCCGACGGCTCCCGCACTCCGTTCAGCCGTCGCAGCACCGCGTCGGCAGCGCGCGCGCCGGATTCCCAAGCGCCGCCGACCGTACCCCAAAGCGTGTCATGTACTGCATCGCCAGCGAACCAGATGGCGTCGTCCATCGGCTCGGCCAGCACGGCGCGCGCCGCGTGTCCGCCAGGCGCGGCGGCCGACATGGCGCCGCGCGCGAACGGATCGGCATTCCAGCGCGTGGCGCTGGCGCGATTGACGGCTTTTGTGACCTGGTTGCCGTACAGCTTCGCCAGCCACTCGCCGGCGAAATCGACCATGGCGACCTGCCCCTGCGCCGACAGGTCGCCCCCGAACGAGCCGGCGACTTCGATCAGGCACAACGACGTGCCAGACACATTGCCGAGGATCGCCGCCGTGTGGGTATCGGCCGATCTCTCAAACACGAGGTCGTCGCTGTCGAGCCCAAGGGGATTGCCGTTTAGTTCGAGCGCGATGTGGTCGTAGCTGCCGAGCGAGAGACGATTGAAGGCTTCTCTCACGCGCTGTGGCAATGCGGGAGTGAAGCGGATGCCGCCGGCGGCGAGCACGTTGGTGGACACTGTGACGATGGCGGCGCGGGCGGCGATGGTCCCTTTCGGCGTTTGCACCGCGACATTGCGGCCGAGATCGATTGCGATTGCGGGAGTGGATAGTTGAACCGCGAGGCCCGCGGCGCGAGCGGCGAGCAGACCGCCAAACCCCTGCCGGCAGAACGCATCGGAACTGCGCTCGGGCGCGCGCGAGAAGTCGGCCGCCGACAACTGCGCCAAATCCTTGCCGTAAGCGAACGGCCCGAGCACGAATTCGACCGTCGGCTGCCAATCGTCGAGATCGTTGGGCAGCGCCTGCTCGCAGGCGCCGTCGGACTTGCGCGCAGCTTCATCGATCGCGCGCGTCGCGCGCACCTGGGCGGCGAGAAAATCTTCCAGCTCGCCCTCGCGCGCATAGCGCAGGCCGATGCGCACTTTCTGGCTCCGCGGCGCCGGATAGAGTTCGATTCCCTGGCCCGGCGTGAGCCTGGCCACCGGATTGGAATCCGGCAAATGAATCCAGTGCGCGCCGCGATCAAAGGGCACGCCGAACGTGCCCGTATCGGTAATACAGCGGCCGCCGACATGATCGGCCGCTTCGATCAGCACGTAGCGGCGGCCGGCGGCATTGAGCCTCAGCGCGGCGGCGATTCCGGCTGCGCCGGCCCCGACGATAACGACGTCGAAATCGGCAGCAGCCGCAGCAAGCGGCGCACCGAGGGCCGGACGGGCCACGAGCGCAGTGGAAGCGGCAAGAAACGAGCGGCGGCTCAGTCGCGGCATAGTGGCCAAGTTCTTCGCAAGACTTCACCCACATTGCCCGAACGCCGCTTGGCGAGCAAACCTCGCGGTCGGCCGACGAGAAAGCACACCCGCGGCCCGACCGTCTCTTGTGCCTGCCAAGCGCCGCCGCTACCTCTGCATGGCGTGCAGAGGATTACATGCTCGACGACGCAGTCAAAGCTCTCACACAGATGTTCTCGCGGCCACTGCGCGCGGTCTTATGGAAATCGATCGCACTGGCGCTGGCGCTCATCATCGCCGTCGCCATTGCGTTCGACCGGCTGATCGTGTGGCTGGTCGGCGCCGGCAGCACATCGGCCGAAACCGCATTCGGCCCGCACGCCCACCTGCCGGTGGAAGCACTGGCCTGGCTTTTGTCGATTGCCGCCGGGCTTGGCATCGTCGCCGGCAGCGTCATGCTGATGCCGGCGGTCACCTCATTCGTGGCGAGCTTCTTTTGCGACCAGATCGCCGCCGAGGTCGAGCGTGAATACTATGCGGCCGATCCGCCCGGAAAGGCTTTGCCGCTGTGGCGCGCGATTGGCGAAGGCGGCAAGACGGCGCTGCTGGCCATAGCGGTTTATATCTGCGCGACGATCTTCCTGTTGTTCGCTGGCATCGGCGTGGTGATCTACTTCCTCGCCACCGCTTGGCTTCTTGGCCGCATCTATTTCGAGCTCGCCGCCATGCGCTTTCACCCGCCGCCGGAGGCGAAAGCGCTGCGTAAGGAAAATGCCACGACCATCTATATCGGCGGCCTCATCATCGCCGGCTTCGTGTCAATCCCGATCGTCAATCTGGCGACGCCGCTGTTTGCCATGGCACTCATGGTGCATACGCATAAGCGGTTGATCCGGCCAAGGTGAGCGTCCGGTAGCGAAGGCTACCAAGCGTGGCAATCAACTAACGAGTTTATTTGGCGTTTTCGGCGACCGCGCGCCGGATGGACAGGCCCCGCGAAACGTGGTGACTTTAAGCAAAACAAGGCGCCGCGGGCCGCACAGAACACCGCAGAGCGACGGAGGTTGAGTGACGTAAGGGAAACGTCGTGCAGGGTTGGGTCGTTGTCCTCATTGCGCTCGCCTATATTGGGTTTCTGTTCCTGGTAGCGAGCTACGGTCACCGCATGCGGGCGCACGCGCGCGGCGCCGCGTGGCGGGCTTGGATCTATCCGCTTTCGCTCGCCATCTACTGCACGTCCTGGACTTTCTTCGGCTCGGTCGGCCTTGCCTCGCGCACCGGCTATGATTTCCTCGCCATCTATATCGGCCCGATGCTGATGGTCGGTCTGGGCTACCCGCTCATCGCCCGCATCGTGCGGCTCGCCAAGGGCCAGAACATCACCTCGATCGCCGATCTGATCGCGGCGCGCTACGGCAAGTCGCAGGCGGTGGCCGCGACCGTGGCTCTAATCGCCATCGTCGGCATGATCCCCTACATCGCGCTGCAGCTCAAAGCGGTGTCCTCCTCGGTCGGCACCATCATGAGCGAAGCCGGGTCGGGCGGCGCCCTGCAGCCGATGCTCGGCGACAGCGCGCTGATTGTCGCGCTGTTCATGGCGGCGTTTGCGGTGCTGTTCGGCACCCGCCATACCGACGCCACCGAGCATCAAGACGGCTTGATGCTGGCGATCGCGACCGAGTCGACCGTCAAGCTGGTGGCCTTTCTCGCGGTCGGCATCTTCGTGACGTTCGCCATGTTTCCCGGCCCGCTGGCGCTGTTCACCCGCGCGCTCCACAATCCGCAGACGACGGGATTGCTGACCCACGCCCCGCAGCTTGCCAATTTCTGCGCGATGACGGCGCTGTCGCTGTTCGCGATCATTTTGTTGCCGCGGCAATTTCATGTCACGGTGGTCGAGAACCACAACGAGGCCGAAATCCGTCGCGCCGCCTGGCTGTTTCCGCTCTACCTCGTGCTCATCAATCTGTTCGTGCTGCCGATCGCGATCGCCGGGCGGATCGACATTCCGCTGAGTCACTACGGCGGCGACATGTTCGTGTTGGCGCTGCCGCTTGCCGCCCATTCGTCGATCATGACGCTGGTGGCTTTCGTCGGCGGCCTTTCGGCGGCGACCGCGATGGTGATCGTCGAGTCGGTGGCACTCGCCATCATGGTGTCCAATGATATCGTGGTGCCGCTCCTGCTCAAGCGGCGCGCGACGCGCATCAGCGAGCCGCGCGATGCCGGCGCCCGGCTGCTAACCACGCGCCGCATCGCCATCTTTGTCATCCTGTTTCTCGCCTACGCCTATTATCGTTCGGCCGGCGAGGCACAGCTCGCGTCAATCGGGCTACTCTCCTTCGCCGCCATCGCCCAGTTCGCGCCGGCCCTATTCGGTGGCCTTGTTTGGCGGCGCGGCACCGCGCGCGGCGCCATTGCCGGCATGACCGCCGGCATTCTGGTCTGGTTTTACACGCTGCTGTTGCCGAGCATTTTCGATGCCGGCATGGCCGGCGCGAAAATATTGACCGACGGGCCGTGGGGTCTCGCGTTCCTGCGGCCGCAGGCGCTGTTCGGCATCGATCTGCCGCCGCTCGTCCACGGCGTCCTGCTCAGTCTCGCCTTCAACGTCGCCTGCTATATCGGCTTCTCGCTGAGCCGGCGGCCGCGGGCGATCGAACGCGTACAGGCGGATTTGTTCGTCCCCTCGGCGCTGCCACCAATTCTGGCGCCGCGCGCGCCGAGCTTCCGGCTGCGCCGCGCCTCGATCAAAGTCGACGAGCTGATCGCCACCGTCGCCCGCTATCTCGGCGAGGAGCGTACCCGCGATTCGTTCAAAAACTTTGCCGCTGCGCGCCGCATCAGCCTCGATCCGCAGACCGAGGCCGATATCGCGTTGCTGCAATATGGCGAGTATCTCTTGGCCTCGGCGATCGGCGCCGCGTCATCGCGGCTGGTGCTGTCGCTACTCATTCGCAAGCGCACGCTGTCGACCAAGGCAGCGCTGAAATTGCTCGACGATGCCCATGCGGCGATCCACTACAATCGGGCGATCTTGCAGACCGCACTCGATCACGTCCGTCAAGGCATCGCTGTCTTCGACAAGGATCTCAGCCTGGTCTGCTGGAATCGGCAGTTCGGGGACATCTTCGATCTGCCGCACCAGCTCACCCGAGTCGGCGTTGCACTCGACGAGATCCTCCGCCACATGGCGCAGATCGGTGAGCACGACGGCGCGGCAATCGACGCCTTCATCGCCGAGCGCATCGCCAAATACACCGCCGACGGCGAGCCGTTCCTTGAACGCCTTGCGGACCGTGCGCTGGTGATCGAAGTGCGCGCCAACCGGATGCCCGACGGCGGCCTGGTCACCACGTTCACCGACATCACGCCCAGCGTGAAGGCGGCCGAAGCGCTTGAGCGCGCCAATGCCACGCTCGAGCGCCGCGTGCACGAGCGCACAACCGAGTTGACGCGGCTCAACACCGCGCTCGAGCGCGCCAAGGCCGAAGCCGACGACGCCAACGTCTCCAAGACCCGCTTCATTGCGGCGGCGAGCCACGACATTCTCCAGCCGCTCAACGCCGCGCGTCTCTATGTGACCAGCCTGATCGAGCGCGGGCGCGCCGGCGAAGATGGCGAGCTGGTCGCTAACATCGACGCCTCGCTCGAAGCGGTCGAAGAGATATTCGGTGCGCTGCTCGATATCTCGCGCCTGGACACCGGTGCCATGAAGCCCGAGATTTCGGAATTCCGCATCGACGAATTGCTGCAGCGGCTGGAGGTGGAGTTCTCCCCGGTTGCGGCGGAGAAAGGCCTCGGCTTGGTCTTCATGCCGTGCGCGCTTTACGTGCGCTCGGACCGCCGGCTATTGGGACGCTTGCTGCAGAATCTGGTCTCCAATGCGATCAAATATACGCCGCGCGGCCGAGTGCTGGTGGGCTGTCGCCGGCACGGCCTACATCTGCGCATCGATGTGTGCGATACCGGCATCGGCATTCCGCATTCCAAGCGCCGCGCCGTCTTTGCCGAGTTTCATCGTCTCGATCAGGGCGCACGCGTTGCGCGCGGCGTCGGCTTGGGTCTGTCGATCGTCGAACGCATCGCCCGTGTCCTTGACTGCGAGATCGCGTTGCACTCGACGCCGGGCCGCGGTTCGCGTTTTTCGGTCGAGGTGGCGCGCGCGACGGTCATCACGGAAGGCCCCGTCGTGCACGCACTGGCGCGTACGGATGCGGGACGGCTTGCCGGCACTGTCGTGCTCTGCATCGACAACGATCGCGCAATCCTCGACGGCATGGAGACACTGCTCGGCGGATGGGGCTGCCATGTGCTCAAGGCTGCGGATCTCGCCGAAGCGCTGGGGGCCGTGCAGGCGAGCGGCGTCGAGCCCGACGGACTTCTGGTCGATTATCACCTCGACAGCGGCAACGGCATCGCGGCGATTGCCGAACTGCGCCGGCGCCTGCAGCGTCACATCCCCGCCATTGTGATCACCGCTGACCGCTCGGCACGCGTGCGCGAGGAGGCCGCCCGGGAGGCGGCGCGCCTGCTCAACAAGCCGGTCAAGCCGGCGTCATTGCGGGCGCTGATGACGCAATGGCAGGTGCAGCGCATCGCCGCCGAATAGAGATCAGATCAGAAGGCCCGCAGCCTGGTAGGCTGCGACTGCGCCCGGATGAAGCTTGACGCCACCGAATTCGAGAGCGCTCACACCTTCGGTGTGCAACGGCTCGAACAGCTCGCCAAGGCCAGCGAACAACGCGTTGAGCTGCGATAGCTCATAGCGTGCCGAAAAGATCGCGGCGGCAACCTCGCGCACCATGGCTTCGCGAGCGCGCGCGTGCGTGACCAACACGTTGACGACCGCCACCTGTGCCACGTCCGCATCAAGACCGCGGATCGCGTTTTTCTGCATCACGGTGCGCCGGTAGAACGGCACGGCGCGCAGAACCTTTTCCAGATCGCGCGGCGCATAGGGCAAAATGCGCACGGCGATCCGGTGGGCAAGCGCGGTCATGACTTTATTTGGAATTGGACATTGCAATTGCGCGTCCGCTTCGCCGCGCACGATCGCCTCGGCGCCGGCGGCAAAGTCGAGATAGATCGGAACGACGTCCGAGAAGTTCAATCCGAGCGCGCCGAGAATCACGCGCGCATGCTGAGCCATCCCGCTCTTTTGCGGACCGACCACCAGACGCCGGCCGCGCAGGTCGGTGATCGTGCGCAGACTCGATTCGGCGCGAACAATAAAGAACAGTGGGCCAGCATTCATCAGCGCCACCATGCGCAGATCGATTTTCTGCGCGAACGGCGCCTCACCGTTCTTGGCGCGGCCGATCCAGTTTGCCGCCATGAAACCGAAGTCGATGTCGTCTTTGGCGAGCCGGTTGGCATTCTCGACGCTGGCGGTTTGCGAGAGGCTCACCTCAATCGGAGCGAGCGCCAGATTGCGTTCGAGCACCGTCTTGAGCGCCTGACCCTGACTCAAGAAGGTGCTGTCGCGCTCCGCCGTGCCGATGCGCAGTGTCATGTTCTACTCATCGCGTTTCCCGGATGCGGTGCAGCGTGAAACGGTGCACGGCTGATCCGGGATCGTACCAAGCTCGGAGTTTTAGACGATCCCGGGTCTGCAGCGCACCACTTCGTGCTGCGCTGCGCCCGGGAAACGTATTTTGGGGAACTACCCCGAAAGTCGCTCGATGGCGGCGCCGCAGCGGCCGAGTTTCTCCTCCAGCCGCTCGAAGCCGCGGTCGAGATGATAGACGCGGTTGACGATGGTCTCGCCCTCGGCGGCGAGCGCCGCGATCACCAGCGACACCGAAGCGCGCAGATCGGTCGCCATCACCGGCGCGCCCTTGAGCCGTTCGACGCCCTCGATCGTCGCCTTCTCGCCGTCGAGCTGGATGCGGGCGCCGAGCCGCGCCAATTCCTGCACGTGCATGAAGCGATTCTCGAACACTGTCTCGACGATATGCGAGGTGCCATCGGCACGCGTCATCAAGGCCATGAGCTGCGCCTGCAGATCGGTGGGAAAATCGGGAAACGGCGCGGTGGTCACTTCGACCGGCGCCAAGCCGCCACCGTTGCGTGCGATGCGGATGCCCTGATTGGTGGCCGTGACCGCGACGCCGGTGCGGGTGAGCACGTCGAGCGCCGCTTGCAGGAGTTGCGGCCGCGTATTCTGCAAGAGAATGTCGCCGCCGGCCATCGCCACCGCCATCGCGTAGGTACCGGTCTCGATGCGGTCCGGCAGCACGGCATGGCGCGCGCCGTTGAGCTTGGCGACGCCCTCGACCACGATGCGCCGCGTTCCGGCGCCGGAAATGCGCGCGCCCATTTTATTGAGGCAATCGGCAACGTCGACGATCTCCGGCTCGCGGGCGGCGTTCTCGATCAATGTGGTGCCGTTGGCGAGCGACGCCGCCATGATCACGGTGTGCGTTCCGCCGACAGTGACCTTGGGAAACACGATCTCGGCCCCACGCAGGCCATGAGGGGCGCGCGCCACCACGTAGCCGCTGTCGATCTCGATGTCGGCGCCGAGCCGCGCCATCGCCATGATCAGAAGATCGACCGGGCGCGTGCCGATGGCGCAGCCGCCGGGCATCGACACTCGCGCCTCGCCCATGCGCGCCACGAGCGGCGCCAGCACCCAGAAGCTCGCGCGCATCTTCGACACCAGCTCGTAGGGCGCGGTGGTGTCGACGATGTTGGCCGCCGAAATATGCAGCGTCTGGCCGTGATCGACCGTCTCGCCCGGCCGTTTGCCGCCGACCATGATGTCGACGCCGTGATTGCCAAGAATGCGCTGCAGCAGCGAGACATCGGCAAGCCGCGGTACGTTGTCGAGGATGAGCGTCTGCTCGGTGAGCAGACTGGCTATCATCAACGGCAACGTGGCGTTCTTGGCTCCCGAAATCGGAATCGTGCCATTAAGCGCGTGGCCGCCGACGATGCGAATACGATCCATTGCCACCCCTTTTTTACGGCCCAGCCCGGCCGCTTCCGCCCACAACGCTTACCAGCCAGATGCGGCAGCGGTGCACGGCGGACGCCCGACGCGATTGTCGGCCTATGGCGAAACGTCGTTGAGCCCTACTCGTTGCCTCGATTGCGGCGAAAGTCGGGAGTTTTCACTTCCGGCTCGCGAGCCTGTGCCGCCGCATCATTGCCCCGGTCCATGGCAGCCGCACGGCCGCGCGCTTGCGTTTTGCGCCGCTTGAGGTTTTCCCGCAATGCCGCCGAAAGGCGCTCACCCCGCGCCGCCCATTTCTCCGCTTTGCCGGGCTTCTTCATGGCGCTAGCCAAAGCATGCTCCCGGCCAACCCGCAACCGCACGCGGCGCCGTGCGTTCCGCTTGCGCCCCAAATCCCCCTATGGCAAGGATCGCGGCGTTTCTTGACGAGTCAATTTCCGCCGGCGCTGCCGTAGCTCAGTGGTAGAGCACTCCCTTGGTAAGGGAGAGGTCGTCAGTTCAATCCTGACCGGCAGCACCAGATATTCTCAAACAAAAAAGCGGTGTGCGTGCGTACAATCCTGCCCGCACGCAGCAAGTCCCGGCAAAACCAAACACGGCGCTGTGCCAGGGTTGGAAGTGCCGCCACAGCAGACGGCAATTCCGATCCGGCCAATCGCAAGGCTTTGATACTATGAAGTCTGTCCGAGCACCGTCACCGCACGGCGATTCTGCGACCAGCACGACTCGTTATCGCAAACCGCGACAGGCCGCTCCTTGCCGTAGGAGATCGTGCGGATGCGTTGCGCCGAGACGCCTTGCGAGATGAGATAGTCGCGCACTACAGCCGCACGGCGGGCGCCGAGCCCGAGATTGTATTCGCGCGTGCCGCGCTCGTCGGTGTGGCCCTCGACCGTAAAATCGTACTGGCTGTAATGATTGAGCCACTCTGCCTGCTTGACCAACGTTTCGCGCGCCTGCGCCGAGAGCTCCGACGAATTGGTGTCGAAAAACACGCGGTCGCCGACATTGACCACGAAGTCTTGCGGGCTGCCGGGGGCACTCGCATTATTCCCCCACGGAGCGCCAGCAGCACCAGCCATATTCGCCGGATTTTTGGCGCACCCCGCAATCGCGAGTGCCGCGAGGATGATGGCGGCGAATTTAGCGCCACGGACGATGTTCATCACCTTCATTCGGAACCCTCCATTCGCTGACGATCGTGATCGCCCCGTGGGGTGAACCTAGCCGCGCGGGCGTTAAGCGAACGTTCCGTCAACCTTGATGCGCCCTTGCAAAAACATCTTTCAGCTCGCTCAAACCTGGAAACTATTTGGATAGTTATCGGACCGTAAATGGACGAGGTAAACGCGCGGCGATTTTAGCCGCTAATGCGCGCTCTCGAGATCGAACGCGTAGCGTCGGCCGCCGCCGCGATCGGCGCGGATTCCGGGCGGCGGGCTTTGCAGGTGCGTCACCACGACCATGCGGTCGACCTCGCCGCGCTGGAAGGCGCGCAGAAACTCCGCATAGTTCTTGAACGACACGCAGCCGAACGATTGCCCGCTCGGCCCGAGCATGTAGGTGTGCGCGAGGATGCCGTCGCGGCCGTACATCCTGCTGTCGGCGACCGGATTGAGACGAAGCGCTCGCACCCCGTGGAAGATGCCGCTGCGCAACGTCAGATCGTAGGTGTTCGGCGGCGTCGGACCCCGCCCTTTCGCAGAAACATAATGGGGGTCGTCCATCATGCGGCCGAGGCCGGAATGCGCCTCCAGCCTTTCGCCGTCCGGCATGTATACCGTGTGCGCAACGATGTCGTAGATCGCAGTCTTGCTGTCGCGGCCGGGCACCGTCTCCGGATTGTTGTAGGCGAGCCGCGGCAAAGCCGGCTTTGCGGCCGTGTTGGCCGGGCCAAGCTTCACGGCGCCAATCGAGCCGGTCGTATCGGGCGATACAGACGGCGCAAAGGCGAGCGCCGCGATTTGTTTTTGTTCCTCAATCCCAAGCGGCTTTGGCGCCTGGTGCGCGGACACCGTGTCGATGTGAGCCACGTGCGCTTCGATCGTCGCCGGCGGCGCACCAAGCACGGGGGCAGCGGCGATTTGCGGCTCGCTGCGCGCTCGCGCAAGCTGCGAGGGGCGCGGCACCGGCAGCGCAGTGAGAATAGGAGCAGCAGCGACTTGCGGCACGCTGCGAACTTGTGCAAGGCGCAACGGGCGCGGTGCCGGCAGCGGCACGTCGCCAATGAGTCCGGCTGTTTGGTTCGGTAACGGTTGTGGTATTGCTGCGGCCGCCGGGCTCGATTCCGGAATCGATACGGCCGGAGTAAGCTCCGCCTCTTGCACTGTATCGGGCACATAAGCCGGATTAGCCGAGGCGAGCGCCGAACCGAACATATCCGCCGGATCCGCCAGCCGCCGCGGCGGGCTTGGCAGTAACGTCGTATCCAGCGCAAACGGCGCGCGGGCGCGAAATTCGGGGTTGCGAGCTAGCGACCCGGACACCATCCATGCGGCAGCCACGGCGACAGTGCCGGCCATTACGGCGATCGCGCCGGCACTGCCCAGTCCGAGCACGGCACCGCCAAACACGGTCCGCCGATAGTCGCGGGCGCCGTACGCACGCGCGTTGTAAGCTGTGACGCGAGGCAACGTCGCGGCCCGAGACGGCATGATACGCGCTGCTCGGAACGGATGATCTAGCTGAGGGCCGCCGGGCGCGCCGACGGCGACACGTCGCCCGGTCCTGATCGCCTAAAGGAAATGGAACTTTCTGTACGCATCTTGATCCCCACCCTCATCACACCCGACGACGGGGACAACAATGCAACGATTAATCTTAAACGGCTGTAAACAGGCGCATGCGCGGGTCCGCGGCGCCGTGAAGCGGCGCCGGCGGCGTTGCTGCCCGTTTGGTTACGGCCGCGTTTATTTCAGTTGATCCGCAACCTTGTCGAGCCCGGCCTGCGCGCAGGCGTCGTCCTTGCCGGGCGTGCCGGACACGCCGACCGCGCCGATCACATCGTTGCCGACTTTGATGGGCAGGCCGCCGGCCAACGCCAGAACGCGCGTATAGTGCCGCGAGCCGACCGTATCGGGACGATCCTGCAGACGTTTGACGAACGCAGCCGACGGCTGCTTGAACGAGGCTGCGGTGAAGGCCTTGCGGTCGCTGCCCTCGTTGGTGCTCAAGCCGGCGCCGTCGTCATGCAGCATGACGATTGGTATGCCGTCACGATCGACCACTGAGATGGAAGCGCGGTATCCCATGCTCCGGCATTGCGCGATCGCCGCGTTGGCGATCTCCTGCGCCAATGCCAGCGACACATTCTTCTGCGTCAGAACGCCTTGCGCGGCGGCCGGCGACACCAGCGCGGCAGCGGCGAACATGCCTGCAACAAACTTGCATATCGACGACATGAGAAAACCTCCGCGGTTGAGAGGACAGTGAGCGGCGTGCAACCGGCCGATCTTACTCCATTCTCGCGGCGTGCGGACACCGATCGCCGACGCGGTTTCCGCTGGCTCGCGTGACGGACCTGGTGTAGGCTTTTCGTCGAGCTGCCAGCGGACGTGCCGTCGTTCTGCAAAGTCAAAGGCGGCCATTGTGCCCCCGGCGGGCGACACTCTTTGAAGACAATCGGCGATAAGGTGCGAGCATTCGCATTCGCGAAAGCCGCTCGGCGCCGCTTGTTATGCCGGATCGGAGCACAACATGCTCATCGATGTCGCACTCTGGATCATTCTCGCTGCAGCGATCGTCATCGTGCCCGTGGGCTGCATTCTCACGCGGCAGGAAGGCGAAACCCATCTGCCGCCGGGCCATTGAGCACCGGCGCCGGCAGGTTGCCGGATTTGTTCGGCGTCAGCGCTGCCGATGGAGCGTGCGTGCGTCACCATGTGGCGCTATGCGCGGGAAAATGTTACGTCAACGAGCACCGATACGTTGAAAGTATCGATTGGCGAAATTCCTCGCTTGGTCCCGTAGCTCAGCCGGATAGAGCAGCGGTTTCCTAAACCGAAGGTCACAGGTTCGAGTCCTGTCGGGACCGCCAATTACGTCCTCGTCCTAGCCGCGGACGAGGTCAATCACTACCACATAGACACCCGGTATCAGCGCTGGCCCGAAAGGTCGGTGCAACTCGCGCAGCATTCTGATCTAGCTCTCCTTGG
>JASHRW010000429.1 GCA_030037065.1 Xanthobacteraceae bacterium | reverse complement strand
CGGCCACAACCAGCACGACAGCCGCGGCAAAAGGCGGGGTCAGCGGCTCGTTCAATACGAGATGCCCGGCCGTTACGCCATAGAGCGGCGCCAGAAAGGTGAATGCCGACAATCGCGCCGCTGAATAGCGCACGATCAGAGCGAACCAGGCCACGAACGTGACGCTCACGACCCAAAAAGCCCCATACGCGAAGGCCCCGAGCGCGACCGCCGATGGCACCGCATCAATGTGCTCGCGGAAGATCAGCGCACCGAGACCGAGCAGCGGCGCCGAGACGACGAGCTGGTACAGCAAGGTCTTCTCGGGGCTGATGCGGGCGAGTGGGCTCGCCTTGATGAGCAGCGTGGTGGCCGCCCACGCCGCGGCAGCGCCGACCAGCATCAGGTCGCCGAGAAGCTGATGCGGATCGCTTGCCGGCATCGGCACGCCAAAGGCGATGATCATGCCGGCGAACGACAGCAGCAGGCCGAGCCATTGCGACGGCCGGAAGCGATCACCTGGAATAAGCCAACGCGATCCGATGACGACAAAGAACGGCGCCAGATAGAGAAACAAAGTGCCGCGCGTCACCGTCGTCCAGACCAAGCCGCGGTAGATCAGAAGAAACTCAAGACCGAAGAGGATCCCGGCCCAAACGCCTGCGGTGAGCGTGCCGTCGCGCTTGAACAGCGGAATGCCGCGCGCCCGGCACCAGCCGCCAACCAGCAGCGCTGCAATCAGCGAACGGCTCGACGACTGGATCAGCGGCGGAATGTCGTGGAGCGCCAGCTTGATCGCGACGTTGTTGAACCCCCAGCTCAGGCACAGCACGATTGTGACGGCGATCGCGAACGCGTCGAGCGGACGGGACGAAGGCGAAGGCGGCACGATGGTTTGCTTCACGCAACGCGACCTTACCGGCCGCCGCAATGCGCGCAAACACCGGCGATTTCGATGATCGGGCTCTTCGGCGAAAAACCCGCCGCGCGTGCCGATGCTTTAAGCGCCTGCGCGACCGCGCCGTCCGTCGCCTCGCCGACCGCTCCGCACCGTTCGCAAATGAGAAACACGACGAGATCGTCGCCGCCATGATTGTGCCCGCAGGCGACAAACGCGTTGCGGCTTTCGATGCGATGGACGAGGCCGTTGTCGCGCAAAAAATCGAGTGCGCGGTAGACCGTGATCGGCGCCGGGCGGCCGTTTTTGTCGGCTAAGCGCTCGATGATCTCGTAGGCGCCAAGCGGATTGTGGCTCGCCAGCAACGCCTCCAGCACTTGACGGCGCATCGGCGTGAGCCGCTTCGCCCGCGCCGCACATTGCGCTTCGGCATAGGCGATGGCGTCGCTGGTGCAGCGTTCGTGATCGTGATCGGGCGCTGGAAAAATTGCGCGCGGCATTCTCGGCGTTCCTCGTCGAAACGGGACCTGTTTTGGGGTGGCCGACGCCGTCATCCTAGCCTGTCGGGCCCGGATCGCGAAAACGTGTCACAGGTTCCGATTTTCATGTTGCGCTGCAGCAAAAATCGCCGCACATTTCGCCCGCTCACCATGATTCAGGCGCCCAGCGGCGCTTTTTTGCCAGATCCAGCAATGAATTGGGGTTCGCCATGCTGAAAGGAAAGTCCGCGCTCGTCACCGGTTCGACCTCCGGGATCGGGCTCGCCATCGCGCGCGCGCTGGCCGCCCAGGGCGCCAACGTCACCATCAACGGCTTCGGCGACAAGGCCGCGATCGAAAAGGAACGCAGCGGCATCGAGAAGGAATTCGGCGTCAAGGCGGTCTATTCGCCCGCAGACATGACCAAACCGGACGAGATTGCCGGCATGGTGCACACGGCGGAAAAAACCTTCGGCTCGCTCGACGTGCTGGTCAACAATGCCGGCATTCAATTCGTGGCGCCGATCGAAGAATTTCCGGTCGAGAAATGGAACCAGATCATCGCCATCAATCTGTCGGCGGCGTTTCATGCCGTGCGCGCCGCAGTGCCGGGCATGAAATCGCGCAAGTGGGGCCGCATCATCAGCACTGCGTCGGCGCACTCGCTGGTCGCCTCGCCGTTCAAGGTCGCCTACGTGTCGGCAAAGCATGGGATTGCCGGCCTGACCAAAACGGTGGCGCTTGAAGTCGCCACCTTCGGTATCACCTGCAATTGCATCAGCCCCGGTTACGTGTGGACGCCGCTGGTCGAGAAGCAGATACCCGACACCATGAAAGCGCGCGGCATGACCGCCGAGCAGGTCAAGCGCGACGTGCTGCTGGCGGCACAGCCGACCAAAGAATTCGTCACCGTCGACGAGGTCGCGAGCCTCGCCGTGTATCTGTGCTCCGACGCCGCCAAAGCAATCACCGGCGCTAATCTTTCGATCGACGGCGGCTGGACCGCGGAGTGAACAGTTCCGTCATCTTAAGGCGGCCGCGAAGCGGCCCTCGAAGGATGCGGCTGATGCGTCCGGGCCGTCGCCCTTCGAGGCTCGCTGCGCTCGCACCTCAGGGTGACGGAATACGAGCCGCATGAAAAATCCCTTTGCCACGCTGTTGCCCGGCCGCGCACCTGAGCAAAAGATACAAACCAAACGCATCAATCTCGCGCTGCAAGGCGGCGGTGCGCACGGCGCGTTCACCTGGGGCGTGCTGGATCATCTGTTGAGCGACGAGCGGATTGCCGTCGAGGGGATTTCGGGAACCTCGGCGGGCGCCATCAACGCGGTGATGGTCGCCGATGGGCTGGCTCGGGGCGGCCGCGAGGAGGCGCAAAAGCGGCTCGCCGATTTCTGGCGCGCGGTGTCGAGCAACGGCAATCTGCCGAATTTGCAGCGGAGCGTCATGGAGCGGCTGTTGTCGTTCACGCCGCTGGAAGGCACGCCGGTGCAAGCCTGGTTCGACACGCTGTCACGCTATTTTTCGCCCTACGATGTCAATCCGCTCAACATTAATCCGTTGAAGGACCTGATCGAGCGGTTCGTCGATTTCGAGAACTTGCGCGCCTGCCGGGACCTGCAGATTTTTGTGTCGGCAACCAACGTGCAGACCGGACGGGTGCGCATTTTCTCGCGCGAGAAACTCACCGCCGACGCGGTGATGGCTTCGGCCTGCCTGCCGCTGCTGTTTCGCGCGGTCGAGATCGACGGCGTGCCGTATTGGGACGGCGGCTATCTGGGCAACCCGGTGATCTTTCCGTTCTTCCGCACCACCAGCACCGAAGACGTCCTGGTCGTGCAAATCAATCCGCTGGTGCGGCAGGCGACGCCGATGTCGTCAAGCGAGATCATGAATCGCATCAACGAGATCACGTTCAACTCCTCGCTGATCGGCGAATATCGCGCCATCGACTTCGTCGCCCGGCTGATCGATCAGGGCAAGCTGCCGCGCGGCATCGGCGCCGGGCAGTACCGGCGCATCAACGTGCATCGCATCGTGCTCGATCGTTCCGGCGCGCGTTTCGACGCGTCCAGCAAGCTGTCGACCGACTACGATTTCTTTGAAATGCTGCGGGTGAGCGGCAAGCGCGCCGCACGGCGTTTTCTCGACCAGCATTTCGACGATATCGGCGTCAAGAGCACGGTCGATTTGCGGGCGGAGGCGCAGGCCGAGTGGGCGTGATAGGCTCTTGCCGATGGCAAGCGCCCCACCCCTTCTAAGCGCCAAAATCGGCGCCGCGCGCCTCGAAGTCTGCGTCGGCGACATCACGACGCTGACGCTCGATGCCATCGTCAACGCCGCAAACCACTCGCTGCTGGGGGGCGGCGGCGTCGACGGCGCCATCCATCGCGCCGCCGGCCCGGAGCTCCGCGCCGAATGCGAAACGCTCGGCGGCTGCGCGACCGGGGCGGCCAAGATCACCCGCGGCTACCGGCTGCCGGCCAAGCATGTGATCCATGCCGTCGGTCCGGTATGGAGCGGCGGCGACCAGCGCGAGGATAAATTGCTGGCATCGTGCTACCGCACGGCGCTCGACCTTGCTGCCGGGCACCGCCTTGTCTCAATCGCGTTTCCGGCAATCTCGACGGGGGTCTACGGCTTCCCGCCGGATCGCGCTGCTCGCATTGCCGTGGGCACCGTGGCTGCCGAACTGGCCGCCGCGCCGCGCGACCTCACGCGGGTCGTGTTCTGCTGCTTCGGGCAATCCTCTGCCGATCACCATGTCGCGGCATTTGGCGATCTCGGACTCGCGTGAGGTCTCCCCGGCCCAGCCTCGCCGGCGTGCATTGCTGCATCGCGATAAAGGCATAGGTAGTTATATTGAGTTTGCTTATATTATCGAGCGATCATTTAAGTAGGCACAGCAGCGGAGGCCGATGTGCTGCCACGCTCCCTCAACAGAGAATTCGCCTTTACGCTCAATGATGTAGCGCGCATGCTGCGGACCTATGCGGATCATAAGGCCGCCCAGTTCGGCATCACCCGGGCCCAATGGGTCGTGCTGGCGCGGCTCGATCGCTCGGAAGGTCTCAAGCAATCGGAACTTGCCGAGATGCTTGAGTTGCAGCCGATTTCGCTGACCCGTCTCGTCGACAAGCTCTGTGACAGCGGCCTGATCGAACGGCGGGCCGATCCCATCGACCGCCGGGTAAAGCGGCTGTTCCTGACGCCGGCGGCGCATCCGCTTTTGGAAAAACTCGGCAATCTCGGCGAGGGCCTGATGGCCACGGCGCTCGCCGGCGTCGATCGCGAGGCCGTCGAACGCATGGTCGCGCAGCTCGAGATCGTGAAGGAAAATTTGCGTCAAGCCATTCAGCAACGCAGCACCGACAATGCCGCGGGAGAGCGCCGCTATGGCTGAGCCGCTGCGCAAAGTATCGCCGCCCGAGCGCGACGAGGCGCCCGAAGCTCCGCGCCCCGTGCCATTGGCGCCGGCGCCGGCGCCCGAAACGCACACCCAAAAAGAAGCTGCCGGCAAAGAGGAATTGCGCCGACTCAAACGCCGCGACTGGACCCGGTGGGGCCTGTTCGCGCTCCTGCCGTTGGTGCTGCTCATCGCCGGCTATTGGTACGTCACCGGCGGCCAGATCGTGTCGGAGGACGATGCCTACGTCGATGCCGACAAGGTCGGCGTTTCGACCGACGTGTCCGGGATCGTCCAGGACGTCGACGTGCGGGAGAACCAGCACGTCGCTGCCGGCCAGGTTCTCTACCGTCTCGATCCCAGGCAGTTTCAGATCGCGCTCGACAATGCCAAGGCCAATTTGGCGCAGACGGCGTTGACCATCGACGCCATGAAGCAGGACTACAAGCGCATGCTGAGCGACGTGGCTGCTCAGGAATCGTTGGTCAAATTCGATCAGACGACCTTTGACAGCGATACGATGCTGCTGCGCACGCACACGGTTTCTCAGGCGGTGTTCGATCAGGCCGAAGCGACGCTCGGCAACGACAGGAACAAGCTCGAATCATTGCGTGAGCAGGCGCAAGTGCAGCTCGCCAAGCTCGACGGCAATCCCGATATCGAGACGACCAAACATCCGCAATATTTGCAGGCCCAAGCGCGCGTCGACGAGGCGCAGCGCGAACTCGACGATACCGTCGTCAAGGCGCCGTTTTCCGGCATCGCCACCGACGTGCCGGCGATCGCGCCAGGGAAGTATTTGGCGGCATCCACCACGGCGTTCTTTTTGGTCGATACCGACCACGTCTGGGTCGAGGCGCAGCCGAAGGAAACCGAGCTTACCTATGTGCGGCCCGGCCAACCCGTCACGATCACGGTCGACACCTATCCGGATCGGGAGTGGCACGGCACGGTCGAAAGCGTGAGCCCGGCCGCAGCGGAAGAGTTCTCGTTGCTGCCGGCGCAGAACACCAGCGGCAACTGGGTCAAGGTCGTGCAGCGCGTGCCGATGCGCGTGCGTGTCGACACCAGCGATAAGAATATGCCGCCGCTGCGAGCCGGAACGAGCGTCGAGGTCGAGGTCAATACCGGTCACGCGCGCGGCTTCCCGCACTTTTTGACCTCACTGTTTTAGCGCGCGATCCATGGCTGCCGAAAACAGCGCAGAGATTGCCGGTCACCGCGGGGCCATCAGCCTCTGTCTCATCCTCGCCACGTTGATGCAGGCGCTCGACACCACGATCGCCAACGTATCGCTGCCGTACATGCAGGGCAACATGTCGGCGAGCTACGAGGAAATCGAGTGGGTGCTCAC
>JASHRW010000428.1 GCA_030037065.1 Xanthobacteraceae bacterium | reverse complement strand
CAATTGATCTGCACGGTAAAGGCGGTCATCGCTTCGCCCATGCCGAGGCGGAGCGCGGCGACGCGCGCCGGGTTCATTTCGTCGGCGATGACGTTGACGCAGCCGAGGATCACCTGATCGAAGGCGTCCGGCGGGAAAGGTTGACGGAGCAGCAGTGGCCGGCCGCATTGCACGGCGAGATCGACCGGCGTGAACGGGCCAGGCCGTCCACGCGCCTTGATGAAGGGAGTGCGGCTGCCGTCGATGATGTAGACGGGCCGCCGCTCTACTCGGCCGCTTGCGGATGCGGTTGGGGTATCGGTTGCGAGATCGCTGGCGATGACACGTCTTCCTTGTTGGCGCCCCGCGCGGTGAGTTCTTCCGGAGCGAAATCGTCGACTGCGACCGCCGCGGCGACGGCGTCCGCGGCTTCCCTCAATTGTGCGGCCTCAGCTTCGCTGATGGTGCATTGTTTGAGCGCTGCCTCGACGTCGCGAACGCGCGCTGAGTGCATGCGATCGCGGATCGGCTGCACGGCGACGATCTTGGCGAAAGCGCCTTCGAGCAAGGCAAGCCCATGGTCACGTTCGCTCTCCGGCGGATGGAACAGATCGACGGTCAGCCGGTCGCGCGCGGCCGACGGATTGGCGATGAGTTCGGCGCAGCGATCGGTACAGCGATCCGATGGACCGCGCCGCCGCCCGAACGGCAGGATAAAGAAGCGCAACAGCCAACCGACCGGACGGATCGGGAAATTGGCAAAAATCTCGTCGAAGCGGCTCTCGATCGTGGCCAAGCTCGACTCCAGGCACCATTCCAGCAGCGGAAGATCCTCATCGTGCCGGCCTTCGTCGTTCCAGCGCTTGAGCGCCGCGCTCGACAGATAAAGCTCGGAAAGGATATCGCCGAAGCGCGCCGACAGCATTTCCTTTCGCTTTAATCCACCGCCCAGCATGAGCAACGCCATATCGACGGCGAGCGCGAACGCCGCCGCGTGGCGACTGAGCTGCCGATAGAATTTTGTCGCTGCTCCGGCATCCGGTGCCGGCGCAAATAGTCCGCCGGTCCAGGCACGGCCGAAGGTACGCGCCGCATTGGCCAAGCTGTGTTTGACATGGCCCCAAAAGGCCTGATCGAAGGCATCGAGGCCGCGCGCCCGATCGGCGTCCTCCAACGCCATCATTTCCTTGAGCAGATAGGGATGGCAGCGGATCGCACCCTGGCCGAACTGGATGAGAGCGCGGGTGACGATATTGGCGCCTTCCACCGTGATGGCTATGGGCACGCCGCGATAAAGGCTGCCGAGATAGTTGAGCGGGCCTTCAATGATGGCCTTGCCGCCATGCACGTCCATGGCATCGTTGACGGACACCCGCATCCGATCCGTGGCCTGCGCTTTCATGATCGCGGTGACCACGGCAGGATGATGTCCGTCGTCAAGCGCCGCGCAGGTCATGCGCCGCGCCGCGTCCAGCAGATAGGCGGTGGCAGCCAAGCGGCCGAGCCGCTCCTGGATCGCTTCGAATTTGGCGATCGAGACTTGGAATTGCTCGCGGATGCGCGCGTAGGCGCCGGTGACGTGGGCGGTATAGGCGGCGCCGGCGGCCGACAGCGACGGCAGCGAAATGCCACGACCGGCGGCGAGTGCGCTCATCAGCATCTTCCAGCCCTTGCCGGCTTGTTCGACGCCGCCGATCACGTTGTCCATCGGGATGAATACGTCGCGGCCCCAGTTCGGACCGTTCTGAAAGACATGCATGGCCGGCAGATGCCGCCGCCCGATGCTGATGCCGGGAATGTGCGTCGGTACCAGAGCGAGCGTGATGCCAACGTCGTCGCGGTCACCGATCAGATGATCCGGATCGTGCAGCTTGAAAGCGAGGCCGAGAACCGTCGCGATTGGACCCAGCGTGATGTAGCGCTTGTGCCAATTGAGCCGGATGCCCAAGACCTCGCGGCCCTCGTAGCGACCGCGGCAGACCACGCCGGTATCGACCATCGAGGCGGCGTCGGATCCGGCTTCCGGGCTGGTGAGGCCGAAGCAGGGAATTTCCTCGCCGCGCGCCAGCCGTGGCAGCCAATAGTCGCGTTGCTCCTTGGTGCCAAACTGCATCAACAATTCGCCTGGGCCGAGTGAATTCGGCACCATCGCGGTGCAGGCCGCGCAAACCGAGCGCGACGACAGCTTTCTGATCACTTCCGAATGCGCGTAGGCCGAGAAACCGAGCCCGCCATACTGTTTCGGAATGATCATTGCGAAGAATTTCTTCGCTTTCAGGAACTCCCATACCTGCGGCGGCAAGTCGTGCCACTGCCAATTGACCTTCCAGTCATCGACCATGCGGCAAAGCTCTTCAACCGGGCCGGCAAGGAATTGCTGCTCCTCTTCCGACAGCCGGGCCGGTGCGCAAGCCAACAGCTTGTTCCAGTCGGGATTGCCGGTGAATAGATCGGCATCCCACCACACGTCGCCGGCCTCGATGGCCTCGCGCTCGGTGGAGGAGAGCCGCGGTAACGCCCGCTGCGCCAAGCCAAAGATCGGTTTGGTAATCCAACTGCGCCGGACGGATGAAGGCATTGGACTTCTCCTTGCTTGCGCGGACCAATCGATCCGAAGCGGCCAGGATGATTCCCCTCAGACTATAGGCTTTACCGCACGAAATGTTACTATTTGACGTATTGTCCGGGCAGCCGGTTTGGGTGCACTGCACCCGGGGGAGGGAGGGCGCCCGCATTGTGCCTAACCCCATTCCCTTCTCATAGGGAAATTGCGGCTCATGTTGGACCGGGTCGAAGCCTTCATAAGCGGCAAAATCCTACAATTTCTCTCGCAGCCGACGGCGCGATATGCGCCCTTTTTTTCGCCCGATGCCGAATTGGTGCGTAAGACTTTGCAGCCAGGTGACGTGGTGCTGATCGAAGGCAACACCAGACTTTCCGCTATCATCAAGTTTCTTACCCAGTCGACTTGGTCCCACGCCATGCTCTATGTCGGCGAGCGCTCCGGCGATTGTGCGCCCGGCGGCGAGCCCAACGTTTTCCTCGAAGCCGAGGCCGATACCGGCGTCGTCACCGTGCCGTTTTCCAAGTACCTCGACTTTCACCGCCGAATTTGTCGTCCGGTCGGACTGAACGAGGAAGATCGGCGCAAGGTGATCGACTACGCTCTGAAGCGGATCGGGGAGCAATACGATTCCAAACGTATCGTCGATCTGGCGCGCTATTTGTTTCCCTATCCGCCGGTGCCGGTATGGTTCCGCCGGCGCATGCTGGCGATCGGCGCCGGCGATCCTACCAAGGCGATCTGCTCGGTATTGATAGCCGAAGCCTTCGCATCGATCCGCTACCCGATCCTGCCGGAACGAGTCTCGATCAACGGCAAGACCTACGGGATGGCGCCCTACGTGCAAAGCGAGGTCGAGCATATCCGCAAGCATGGCCTGTACACGCCGCGCGACTTCGATGTGTCGCCGTTTTTCGCCATCGTCAAACCCACGCTTGCGGCCGGGTTCGACTTTCACAGCGTGGAGTGGGATCCGCCCGGCGTCACCGACGCGGAATTGCAGCAAGCGGCGCAATGAGGCCTCACGCCTCGGCCGCGGCCGCGATCGGCT
>JASHRW010000427.1 GCA_030037065.1 Xanthobacteraceae bacterium | reverse complement strand
GGTCCCGGCGACCTCGAGCCGCTGTTCCCGATGGCGCTGATCCTGCAAGAGGTATCGGCGGAACGCACCATCGATATCCCTGAGCCGATCCGCGACGTCTATCGCATGTGGCGGCCGACGCCACTGATGCGCGCGCGGCGGTTGGAGCAGGCGCTCGGCACGCCGGCGAAGATTTACTACAAATACGAGGGCGTCTCGCCGGCCGGCTCGCACAAGCCGAACACCGCCGTGCCGCAAGCCTGGTACAACAAAGAGCAGGGCATCAAGAAGCTCTCGACCGAGACCGGCGCCGGCCAATGGGGCTCCTCGCTCGCCTTTGCCGGCGCGCTGTTCGGCATCGACGTGACCGTGTTCCAGGTCCGCGTGTCTTACGATCAAAAACCCTACCGGCGCGCGCTGATGGAGACCTATGGCGCCCGCTGCCTGCCGTCGCCGTCGGACCAAACCGATTCCGGCCGCGCCATTCTGGCCAAGGACCCGAAGAATCCGGGCTCGCTCGGCATCGCCATCTCCGAGGCCGTGGAGATGGCGGCGAAGAACGACGACGTGAAATATTCTCTCGGCTCGGTGCTCAACCACGTGCTGTTGCATCAGACCGTCAATGGCCAGGAAGCGATCAAGCAGTTCGAGATGGCGGGCGACGATCCCGACGTGATCATCGGCTGCACCGGCGGCGGCTCGAATTTCGCCGGCCTCGTCTTCCCCTTCCTCGGCATGCAGTTGCGCGGCGGACGCAAGCGCCGCATCGTCGCGGTCGAGCCGGCGGCGTGTCCGTCGCTCACGCGCGGCAAATACGCCTACGATTTCGGCGACACCGCGCACCTGACGCCGCTCGTGAAAATGCACACACTCGGCTCGACGTTCATTCCGCCGGGCTTCCACGCCGGCGGTCTGCGCTATCACGGCATGGCGCCGATGGTGTCGCATCTCTACGACCTCGGCCTGATCGAGGCGCGCGCCTATCATCAGAAAACCTGCTTCGATGCCGGCGTGCAATTCGCGCGCTGCGAAGGCATCGTGCCGGCGCCGGAGGCGACCCATGCGGTGCGCTGTGCCATCGACGAGGCGCTGCGTTGCAAGCAGATGGGCAAGGCCGAAACCATCCTGTTCAACCTGTCGGGCCACGGCCATTTCGATATGGGCGCCTACATCGCCTATTTCGAGGGCAAGCTCGTCGACCAGAAATACGACGAGGGCGAGCTGGCCATGGCGCTCGCCGGCCTGCCGAGCGTCGCGGCGTGATTTGTGATTTCTGTCCGTAGGGGCGCCCCTTGTGGGCGCCCGGCAATGCACGGGAATGGGGCGGCCACAAGGGCCGCCCCTACGCGTGAAAAAGATGCGGCGGTGTGAAATTTGGTACGAGTAAAGGAGTGACCCAGTGATCGAACCCTATAACGCGGTCGGCCTCATTCCGACTTTTTACGGCATTCGCCGCCGCGCCGACATCGCCGACAACATCGAGCATCTCAAAAGTCTGACCAAGGCGGCGTTCTGGCTGTCCAACCTCGACATTCCGGTAAAGCTGCTCGCCATCCCCGAGGGCGCGCTGATGGGATTTAACGACGAGGTGCTCGACGTCGACCACGCCGATTACGCCAACACCTGCTGCATCGACATTCCCGGTCCGGAGACCGACGAAATCGGCAAGCTGGCTAAGCAATGGAACGTGTACATCATGGCGCAGGCCAAGGCGCGCCATAAGGATTGGCCCGACCGCTTCTTCAACATCGGCTTCATCGTCGATCCCGACGGCGAAGTCATCCTGCAGCATTACAAGATTTCCGCGCTGTTGCCGGTCGAGCGCTCGGTGTCGCCGCACGACATCTACGACTGGTGGATCGAGAAACACGGCCGAAACCTCGACGCCTTCTGGCCGGTCGCCGACACCAAGATCGGCCGGCTCGGCATCATGATGGCGATGGAAGGCAATTATCCGGAGAACGGCCGTGGCCTCGCCATGAACGGCGCAGAGGTCGTGTACCGCGCCTCGATGCCGTGTCCGTTCACCGAGAACGACGTGTTTGAAATCTCCAACCGCGCGCGCGCGCTCGAGAACAACATGTACATCGTGGCGCCGAACATCGGCTCCTATCACCTCTACAACGAAGGCCGCCATTTCGGCATCGACGCCGGCGGCGGCCAGTCGATGATCGTCGATTACCGCGGCCAACTCGTCGGCAAGCAGCGCGACACCAACGGCTCGACCTTCGTGTCGGGCGTCATCGCCATCGAGGCGCTGCGCCACCATCGCGAGTCGGCGCAGGTCACCAATTGGCTCAAAGACGTGCGCGCCGAGCTTGCTCAGCTCATCTACGAGCAGCCGATCTATCCGAAGAACCGTTACATGGACAAAATCCCCGGCAAGCACGCCGACTATAAGAAAGACGTGATCGACAAGCAGGTGGCGCTGATGCACAAGCGCGGCATCTGGAAAAAGCCGGCGCACAGTCCGGGGTGAGGGGGACCAATCCTTCTCCCGCGCGGGGAGAAGGTGGCGAAGCAGAGCGGAGCGAGCCGTCGTCCTTTCCCTCCCCCCGCGAGAGGAGCGAGTGGCGGGGAGGGTCGCCGCGAATGAAATGAGCGGCGGGGTGGGGGGCCTTTAACGCCGCTCCCCCCACCCCGGCTCATATTGCTCCGCGATATTTCGCCGACCCTCCCCGCTGCTGCGCGGGGGGAGGGGATTCAATTTCCCAGTCTCGCCGTGCTTTGCCCGGACTCGTGGGTTACGCTTGCTCTTGAACAAATCGCCGGGGGGAGAAATTTCGATGACGCGCCGTTGCTTTGGATTGAATCTCGTTGTTGCGTGCTTGTTGAGCTTGCCGGCGGCATCGGCCGCGCAGGCGCAAACCTATCCGACGCGGCCGGTGACCATCATCGCCGACGCCGCGCCCGGTGCGAGCCCGGACGTTGCGGCGCGCGTCGTCGCCGCCGCTCTGAGCAAGATCTGGGGACAGCAGGCGGTAGTCGTTAATCATCCCGGCGCCAACGGCAGCATTGCCGCGCGCGCCGCCGCGGAAGCGGCGCCCGACGGCTATACGCTGTTCATCCCGGTGTCGTCGTCGTTTCTGGCGCAGCCGACCGTGGCGCCGAACCTGCCGCTCAAACTGCCGCGCGATTTCCTGCCCATCGGCTTTGTCGCCTCGCAGCCGATGTTCATTGCTGTTGCGCCCGCCCTTAAGGTTTCCACCCTGCCGCAATTGATCGCGCTCGCCAAAAAACAACCAGATAAGATTTCGATCGCGGTGACCGGTGTCGGCCGCATGACCCACCTCACCGGCGAATTGCTGCAGCAGCGGGCCGGCATCAAGCTCGTGTCGGTGCCGTACAACCACGGACCCGCCGCGGCGGTGAGCGACGTCGCGGCAGATCGCGTCTCAATGATCGTTGAGGGCTTTCCCGGCATCATCGGCGCGGTGCGAGGGGGCCAGGTGAAGCTGATCGCGGTGGCGTCGCCGGAGCGGTTGCCGGAGTTTCCCGATCTGCCGACGGTGGCGGAAACGCTCCCGGGCTTTGCCGCGTCAGGCTGGCTGGTCATGGCCGCGCCGCTTGGCACGCCGGCGCCGATCATTGCCAAGGTGGGCGTCGACCTGACCAAGGTGCTCGACGACCCGCAGGTGAAGCAGAAGCTCGCCGTAACCGGGAGCTACGCCCGCGCCATGACGGCCGCGCAGACGGTCACCTTCGTCGCCAACGAGCAGGCGACCTGGCTGCCGCTTCTCGACAAGATCATGGCGAAGTAGGAGGCCGGTCCGGATTGAGGCGAGCGGCGCCGCACCTGTGAATTCGGGAATACGTAAGACGGCTGGTCGTTGATCCCGACTTCGCTCGCGCTCCATCCGCGCTGGTGAGCGGAGCAAAATCCGAGAACGAGCAATAAAGGGAACAAGCGCGCTGTTGGACGCGTTGACGTTCAGGATCAAATTCCGGAGGCGCGAGCAAGACTACGGGCGCGCCATTGGCGACACGACGTCGTCGCTTGGTTAGTGGCCGACCAGTCAATTCGAGTTCGCCCTTAGCTAACCCTCGCGATGGCCGCCATTCTTGGCTTGGCTCACGGCAGTGCGTGGCACCGAAACGTCGGTATGGGAGAATAGATCGCAGGAGAACTTCATAGCCGCGCCCCAATCTCGTGACGATGAAGAGGCATCGACCAACGAAGACCGCTTCGCACGGCAGGACTTCAATAGACACAGCCGTTTGTCTTCCGCAGTGGCGGTCATTGCCATCGTCAGCGCGATTGCAGCCGTCGTCGTCTATTTGGCCATGCAACGATAGCCGGCGCAAATGATAAGGCCGCTCTTTCCGGCAACGCCTCACTCTCCGGCAGCACATGACGCCGCCGACATCCGACAAAGGTTTCCATGCTCAATCCCTGGTTCTCTTTGATGCTCAAAACGGTCCAGCTCGGACTCGAAGCACAAAGTGTGATCGTTCTGCGCATGATGCGATTTGCAGTCGGCGGCGCTGCCGCACCAGCCGAAGCGCGCCGCATGATTGCCGACAAGATTGCGGCCGGGGTCGAAGCGCAGGCTGTGGTGGCGTCGGGCTTGGCGTTCGGCCGCAAGAATACGGTTGTCGCTGGCAAAGTCCTGCGGGTGTTCAAAAAGCGGGTCCGCGCAAACAAGCGGCGCCTGTCTCGCAGGTGATAGGCACGAACTGCTTCAACCTTCCAAGAAGTGGCCAAACGCCGCTAACGGTCGCACCCGGTCGCAAACGATCTTCGTTATCGCCAGCATTGGCACGGATAGTATCGCGCCGGGAACGCCCCACATCCAAAACCAGAAAACCAGAGACACGATCACCATGACTGGATTGAGCGTGAAACGCCTGGCGAGCAGCATCGGCGTAATTGTTTCTCCTTCGACCAGGTGGATGCCGAGATAGAGGAGTGCGGGAAGGAATGTCAGCCACAGCCCGTCGGCGGCCAGCGCGCCCGCGAGCAGGAAGATCAGCACGCCCAGCAATGGGCCAAGGATCTGCACGAAATTCAGCAAAAAGGCTATCGTACCCCAGAGGACGGGATCGCCCACCCCGGTAAGCCACATGACCGCCGCAGTGGCGATCCCCACGGCGGCGTTCATGACGGTAATGGTCACCAGATAAGCTGAAATGTCGCTCTCGATGTGCTTCGCGATATCGACCACCTGACGCTTGCTGCTGAATCGAGGCATGATCTCCACGAGGCGCTGCAGAAAAACCTCGCCGGCGACAAGAAGAAAAAACAGAAACAGGAGCGTCGTGAAGAAGCCGCTGGCGAAACTGCCGGTTCCGGTGAACAGTTTTGTCAGAAGAGCGCTGCCGACCGACGAGTTTGCGCCGCTTTGCCATCCCGCAAAGTCCTCTAGCCGTTGCCAGAAATGCTGAAGCGTGGCGAGAGGCGCTTCGAGAAGCCGCAGCCGTTGGAACAGCCGCGGCAAGCCGTCGGGCAGCTTTGCAGCCCAACTGGCGGCAGGACCGGATATCGCGGTTCCCAATCCCACAACCAAAGCCAAGACCGCGACGACAAGCAACAGGGCGCCGAGCACGCGCGGGACATGTAGCCTGTCCAGAAAACGCAACAGGGGGTTGAGCAGCAGCGAAAGCACGAAAGCGAAGACGAGCGGCCACACGATCTCCGCCGCGGTATAAAGCGCCGCCAAGAAGAGAATGAAGAATATCCCGCCAAGGAAAATGGCCTTGGCGTCGGCGGGAAGCGGCATTGCCTCTTCCTCGCCCTCGGCTGGATGCAGGCGACCCGGACCGTTTGATGATGGTAGCGGCTCCGCCTCGGCCGGGTTCATTCGCTGTTCCAAGCGCGGCAGCGTTGCGGGTTCGCGCCCCCGCAGCAAGCGCTCAATCAAGCATCTAAAACACCGGTTGGAACCCATTCAGCAAATAAAGGTTCCATGAGCGTGCCGCGGCAATGCCGGCAAAAAATTCGGGCTGTGCGTACTGAAAACCTCCTCGCACTGAATCAGCGGGAGAATCGCTGCGCACTGGCGGCGATGATCGCGTTCGGCCGAAGCGATCCTCCTCCTGCATCTTCATATCTCTATATCTCTCGACCCATCTCCACGCCGACAGATTTCGCTGAGTTCAGGCGGCTGCGGAATTGTCTACAGGCCCGCGCATTTCACGCTGCCGGGAACGATCCATCGATCGGACCGTTGATCCTGGAACGCATCGGAAAGCGAGAATTCAGCAATGGATAAAGATCGAGTCAAAGGTTCCGCGGAGCAGGTCAAGGGCACCGTGAAGGAAGCCGCCGGCAAGGCCTTCGGCGACAAGAAGTTGGAAACTGAAGGCAAGGCCGACAAGGTTGCGGGCAAGGCCCTAAACGCGATCGGCGGATTGAAGGATGCAGTGCGCGGCAAATAAGCCGTCAGCCTCAACGGAGGCTTCCTATGTACCCGGCCGGTCTAACGCCGGGCTCGCTGTTGTACGCGTCGGCTAGCCGGACCGCCGAAAGCGGCACCTATTCGAATTCGCGTTCCGGCAACTGCTCAATTCTTCTCAGAAGGTCGGCGAGGCGGTCCGGCAGCGGCTGCTCGGCATTACATCCATCGCGCAGCCGTCGCCCGAGGTCTGCTAGCAGCTGGGCCCGGTAGGCGGTGTTTTCGCGCGACAACGATGGAACGTTTTGGCGCATGGTTTTGCCCAATGTATAATTTTGAACACTGCCTGTCTAAAATTGAACACCCCCCGCGCTGCCTTGTTCCGCAGAAAAACGTGAAACTCGCGTGTCGGCTGCGGTAAAAAAATCACCCTCAATGGAACTGGTGATGCAGGGAGATGCCGTGGCTAAGCCTAAGAAGAAAAAGCAAACCTTCAACGTGAAACTTTCCGCTCTACCAAGGCGCACGTGGGGGGCCGTTGGGAGTATGAGCCATGTCAACGTGGGAGTCCGAGCGACGCGGCTCGCCTTCCGGCAATGAACAACAAGTCGAGACCTCGCGCTCCTTCCGGCACCAGCCCGGGCAAACCTCCCTTGAGGCCAATTTCGCTTTCAGTTTGCGTGACGAACGACCCTTCGCATTGCCGGCGCGGCTTTTCGAACAACTGCCGTTTGCCGTTTATATTTGTGACCGGGACGGTGTCGTTGTTCGCTACAACCGCCGCGCTACCGAACTATGGGGCCGGTCGCCTAAACTCGGCGATCCCGATGAACGGTATTGCGGATCGTACCGGATGTTCCGCCCTGACGGCAGTCCGCTGCCGCACCATCAATGCCCGATGGCCGATGTGCTGCGCACCGGCGTCTCCGTGCGCCAACAGGAAGTCCACATTGAGCGGCCGGACGGCACGCGCGGCATCGCGCTCGTTGACATCGAGCCAGTCAGGGATAGCGACGGAACCATTATCGGCGCCGTCAACTGCTTCCAGGATATAACGGAGCGTAAACGCAATGAGGAGACCGCCCAAAGGCTCGCCGCTATCGTCGAATCAAGCGACGACGCCATCATCGGCAAGGACCTCGATGGCATCATCACCAGCTGGAATCACGGAGCGGAGCGGATTTTCGGCTATCTGACCGAGGAAGCCATCGGCAAGCCGGTCACGATTCTGATTCCACCCGATTACTTGAAAGAAGAAGAAACGATCCTGCGGCGAATTCGACGCGGTCAACGCGTCGAACCTTTTGAAACCGTTCGGCGCTGCAAGCATGGCAGTTTGATCGACGTTTCGCTGACCATTTCGCCGGTCAGAAACGCTCAAGGCAAGATCATCGGCGCATCGAAAATCGCTCGCGACATAACCAAACGCCAACGGAGCGAGGCTCAAATCGTCAATCTGGCGAACGAGGCCGAGCATCGAACCAAGAACATCCTGGCGACCGCGCAGGCGACCGTGCATCTTAGTCAGTCCGACACGGCCGACGGTCTCAAACACGCAATCGCGGGACGCGTTCGGGCGCTCGCGAACGTCCATCGGCTGTTTGCCGAATTGCGCTGGACGGGAGCCGAGTTGCAGAGTTTGGTGAGCCAAGAACTTTCGCCCTATTGCCAGAATGGGGAGACGCGGGTGCGGATCGACGGCCCGACCGTGTTGCTGAAGCCGGACACGGCCCAAACGATTGCCATCACCTTACACGAGCTGGCGACCAACGCGGCCAAGTATGGGGCGTTGTCGGTGCCCGCGGGAAAGGTTCGAGTCGAGTGGTCGCGCGCGCGCGACGGCAGAGTCGTGCTTCGTTGGACCGAAGCAGATGGCCCACCCGCCGCTCCCCCCGCGCGACGCGGCGTCGGCACCCGTGTCATGAAGAGCATGATCCGGCAAATGCATGGCAACATGCGCTTCGATTGGCGCAGCGAAGGACTCGCGTGCGAAATCGCCATACCGACGTGAGAGGCCTGCGGCCAATTGCAAGAGTTCGCCGTTTTTGACGCCGGCCTATCCAGCTTCGGCAACGGTCCTCGCGTCGTGGCCGACAAGCTCCTTGCCCAGAGCGCGTGGAACGCACTCATCAAGCAGCAGCGCATCGGCGATCAAGTGGTCCTTTGCCTGTTCAAGGGTCGCGGCCGCAAGTTGGCGGGTCACGGTGGAAAAGTCGTCCAGAAATTCCTGCAGCGAATGACCGACTTCGATGTAGTCGATGAGCGCTGGCACGGGAACGCGCACCTCTCCCCGCCTGCGCGGCCGAAGCCGCTACGGCGCGGCCAAGGCCCGCAACCGGGGCGAGGGAAGGGGCTCCTTGCCGGGTCGCGCCGTGTCCTTTACTTATAGGCAAACGAACGTTTTGCTTCCGGAAACGCGAGGAAGAAGCGCCGTGAACATCGAAGCCAAGCAGGTCGAGCGCAGCGCGCTGCAGAAAAGCGCGATGAAATTCAAGATCATTGACTGCGACATTCATCCGAAAAGCTCGCTCGAGGATTTGCGGCCCTACCTGAGCAATCGCTGGTGGGATTACGCGGTGACCTACGGTGCCCGTTCGCACCACGGCTACGTCAAGGGCTTTCCCTATCCCAAGGGCCAGCCGCTCGCCTCGCGCCGCGATTCGTGGCCACCGGACGGCGGGCTGCCGGCGAGCAATTACGAGTTCATGCGCGAACAGCACCTCGATCTCTACGGCATCGAATACGGCGTGATGAATCCGCTGTCGCCGTCGGGGCAGGGCGAGCAGAACGACGAGTTTTCCGCCGCATTGGCGTTCGCCGCCAACGAGTATCAGCTCAATCACTGGAATGCGCTCGATGCGCGGCTCAAGGCTTCGCTGATCGTGCCTTACGAAGACCCCGACGCCTCGCGCGCCGAAATTCGCCGCCGCTCGGGCGACCGCCGCTTCGCCCATGTACTCATGCTCACGCGCACCGCCGAGCTGATGGGGCGGCGCCGTTACTGGCCGATCTACGAGGCGGCCTGCGAAGCCGGCCTGCCGGTCGGCGTCCACGTCTTCGGCTATAGCGGGCGCGCGGTCAGCAACACCGGGTGGCCGTCCTTCTATATCGAGGAGATGGCCGAACACGCGTCAGCTTGCCAGGCGCAGGTGACGAGCTTGATCATGGAAGGCGTGTTCGAGCATTTCCCGCAGCTTAAATTCGTCTTCATCGAGGGCGGTTTCGGCTGGCTGCCGAGCCTCGGCCATCGGCTCGACCGCAACTGGGCGCGCGACAAGAGCGGGCTGCCGCACGTGAAGCGGCCGCCGTCCGAGTATCTGCGCGAGCATTTCTGGGTGACCACGCAGCCGATGGAGGAGCCGGAGAAGCCCGCGCACCTTCTCGACATCATGGCGGCGATCGGCTTCGACCGCATCCTGTTCTCGTCCGATTACCCGCACTGGGATTTCGACGATCCGTTCGTGGCGCTGCCGCAAAACCTCGGCGCCGAACGGTGCAGGCAGATTTATTCCGGCAACGCGCGGGCGCTTTACGGGTTTGACTGAACGCTGGCGCTGGGCCGGCGGTAGCCTAAATCTAGCGGTATAATCAGCGGAAATCGTCCAGGTCTTGCGCTCGGCCGCTGGTGCGCAGCGGCCGAGGGGTGTATCACCTGGGCAGGTTGAGCCGGCGAGGAATGCGATGTCGCTAACGCAAAGTGTGAAGACATTGGGCGAAGGCTTTTTCTCCGCTGCACTCGGCGAATCCGATCCGGAAATCGCTGACGCGATCGCCAAGGAACTCGGCCGCCAGCGCGACGACATTGAACTGATCGCCTCGGAGAACATCGTCAGCCGCGCCGTGCTCGAAGCGCAGGGCTCGGTGATGACCAATAAGTACGCTGAGGGCCTGCCGGGCCGCCGCTATTACGGCGGCTGCCAGTTCGTCGATATCGCCGAGCGGCTCGCCATCGAGCGGGCGACAAAACTGTTCGGCTGCGGCTTTGCCAACGTGCAGCCGCATTCCGGCGCTTCCGCCAACGCCGAAGTGTTCATGGCGCTGATGCAGCCCGGCGATACCTTCATGGGGCTGAACCTCTCCGCCGGTGGGCATTTGACCCACGGCTCGCCGGTGAATCTCTCCGGCCGCTGGTTCAAGGTCGTGCCCTACGGCGTGCGGCGAGACGATCACCTCATCGACATGGAAGAGGTGGAAAAGCTCGCCAAGGAGCACCGCCCCAAGGTGATCATCGCCGGCGGCTCGGCCTATCCGCGCATCATCGACTTCCGCGCTTTTCACGAAATTGCCGACGAAGTCGGCGCGTACTTGATGGTCGACATGGCCCACTTTGCCGGGCTGGTCGCCGGCGGCGCGCACCCGAGCCCGTTCCCGCATGCCCATGTGGTGACCACGACCACCCACAAGACGCTGCGCGGCCCGCGCGGCGGCGCCATCCTGACCGACGACGAGGAGCTCGCCAAAAAACTCAATTCGGCGGTGTTCCCCGGCATGCAGGGCGGCCCGCTCATGCATGTCATCGCCGCCAAGGCCGTGGCGTTCGGCGAGGCGCTACATCCCTCATTCAGAGCTTACGCGAAGAGTGTGGTGGAAAATGCGAAGGCATTGGCCGAAACCTTGAAAGCGCGTGGCCTCGATATCGTCTCCGGCGGGACCGACACGCATCTCATGCTGGTCGATCTGCGCAAGAAGCGCCTGACCGGGAAAGTGGCCGAGGCCGCGCTCGGACGCGCCCGCATCACCTGCAACAAGAACGGCATCCCGTTCGATCCGGAGAAGCCGACCATCACTTCGGGCATTCGGCTCGGCACGCCGGCCGGCACGACGCGCGGCTTCGGTATCGCCGAGTTCAGGCAAGTCGGCGAAATGATCGCCGAAGTCCTTGATGTGCTTTCGCAAAAGGGCGTCGACGCGGACGCCGCGGCAGAAGCCAATGTGCGCGAAAAAGTTGGCCGGCTGGTCGGCCGCTTTCCAATCTACGAAGGCTGACGGCAACAGGGGCACAAGGGGATGCGCTGTCCGAGTTGCGGAAGTCTCGATACCCAGGTGAAGGATTCACGGCCGGCGGAGGACTCCTCCGTTATCCGCCGCCGCCGCGTGTGCTTGGCCTGCAATTTCCGCTTTACGACGTTCGAGCGGGTGCAGCTCCGCGAGCTGACCGTGATTAAGCGCAACGGCCGCCGCGTGTCGTTCGACCGCGACAAGCTGCTTCGCTCGGTCCAGATCGCGCTGCGCAAGCGGCCGGTTGAGCCGGAACGCATCGACCAGATGGTGTCCAAGATCGTGCGTGAGCTGGAGAGTTTGGGCGAGAGCGACGTGTCTTCCGAATCGATCGGCGAGACGGTGATGGCTTATCTGCGCGACCTCGACGACGTCGCCTACGTGCGCTTCGCCTCGGTGTATCGCAATTTCCGCGAGGCCAAGGATTTCGAAACGGCGCTGGCCGAATTGTCCGCCGACGAAGTCGCCGAGATCGCGCACAAGTGAGCGCGGAGCGGGAGTACTCTGCGGCCGGTACTTGCTCTGACGATCGGCGGTTTATGGATATGGCGCTGGCCCTCGGCCGCCGCGGGCTCGGCCGAACGTGGCCGAACCCGGCCGTCGGCGCGGTGATCGTCAAGGACGGCGTTATTATCGGGCGCGGTTGGACCCAGCCCGGCGGG
>JASHRW010000014.1 GCA_030037065.1 Xanthobacteraceae bacterium | reverse complement strand
CAGAGGGCGGATGGCGGAGGACAGACGACAGATGTACGAATAAGCCGAGCGCTATCCGTCCTCTGTCGTCCGTCTTCTGTCGTCCGATACAGCATGAGCTTCTTCCCCGGTAAAGACCCCGCCCCCGGCGATGCGCGAGCGAGTGACGCGGTTGCACAGCTGATCGTGCCGCGCTCGGTCGATCTCGGCGGCTTTCAGGTGCATCGCGCGCTGCCGTCCGGGCAGCCGCGCATGGTCGGGCCGTTCATCTTCTTCGATCATTTCGGGCCGGCGGTGCTGCGTACCGGCGACGGCATCGACGTGCGGCCGCATCCCCACATCGGGCTCGCCACAGTCACTTACCTGTTCGACGGCGAGATCGTGCATCGCGACAGTCTCGGCAACGCCATGCCGATCAGGCCGGGCGCGGTCAACTGGATGACCGCCGGTCGCGGCATAGCACATTCGGAGCGCACCGCTGCCGAGCGTCGCAGTGGCGGCGAAAAGCTGCATGGCCTGCAATTATGGGTCGCTCTTCCCGCCGCGGACGAAGAAATGGCGCCGGCCTTCGCCCATACGGCGGCGGCGGACATTCCCGAACACGACGCCGACGGCATGAGGCTGCGTGTGGTCGCCGGCAGGTTACATGGACTGCACTCGCCGGTCGCGACGGCGTGGGACACGCTGTTTGCGGACGTTCGGCTGGAAGCAGGCACGATCCTGCCGCTCGATGCCGAGCATGAGGAACGGGCCCTCTATGTGATCGCAGGCGAGATCGAGATCGGCGGCGAGCAATATGGGCCGGAGCGGCTTTTGGTGCTGCGGCCCGGCGACAGCATTACCGTGCGCGCAGTGAGCGACGCCCATATAGCCGTCGTCGGCGGCGCCGCGATGGACGGTCCGCGTCATATCTGGTGGAATTTTGTTTCCTCGCGCAAGGACCGCATCGACGCCGCCAAGGCCGACTGGAAAGCCGGCCGCTTCGGGCTCGTACCCGGCGACACGGTGGAATTCATCCCGCTGCCGGAGTGAGGGCGCGCGAGACCGGCCCCATTCACGCGGCGCGTTTCTGTGAGCGCATCCACGCCTCGACCTCGCGCGCAGCTTCGGCCTTGGCAAAGCCGTAACGCGCCTGCAGGCGGCCGATCAACTGCTCTCGACGGCCGCCGATGCGGGTGAGATCCTCGTCGGTGAGCTTGACCCAATTATCGCGGACCTTGTCCTTAAAATGCATCCAATCGAACTGAATCCGATCCCAATTCATCATCGTCTCCCTTAAGCTTGAGGACGGACAAGCGATTCCCTTCACAGCGTTGAGGGCGCGCGGATGACAGCGCGGCGATGCGGCCTCAATTCGACGATATCGCGGTCATTCGGCGAAAAATTTTGGCCTCGATCGGGCGAATTCAAAGCCTCAAATTCGATACAAAGGGATTTGTGCCTTCAGCACTGCGCCTTGACGGACAGGGCGTCCTCACCGATGAGATGATATGGCCGTCCTTTCTTCACCTGATATCGAGCACATGGCGCAGGCGATTCGCGCCGGCAATCGCGCGATGTTGTCGCGAGCGATCACGCTCATCGAGAGCAAGCGGGCCGATCATAGCCGCGCCGCCGCCGCACTGACACAGACGCTGTTGCCAGCGACGGGAAAGGCAGTGCGCGTCGGCATCACCGGCGCACCGGGCGTCGGCAAGTCGACATTGATCGACGCACTGGGCTCCATACTCACGGCCCAGGGCCGCAAGGTCGCGGTGCTGGCGGTCGATCCATCCTCACGCCGCACCGGCGGTTCAATTCTGGCCGATAAGACCCGCATGGCGCGCCTCGCCAACGATGCCAATGCCTTTATCCGTCCCTCTCCTTCATCTGGTACGCTGGGCGGTGTCGCCGCCAAGACGCGCGAGACCATGCTGCTATGCGAAGCCGCCGGCTACGATGTGGTGCTGGTCGAAACCGTCGGCGTCGGCCAGTCCGAACTCGTGGTCGCCGACATGACCGACTTTTTCCTCGTGCTGGTCTTGCCGGGTGCCGGCGACGAATTGCAGGCGCTTAAGAAGGGCGTCGTCGAACTTGCCGATATGATCGCGGTCAACAAGGCCGACGGCGATAATCGCCCTCGCGCGAAGGCTGCCGCGGCAGAATACAGCGCGGCGCTGCATATTTTGACCAGCACATCGCCGAACTGGTCGCCGCCCGTCATGACCTGTTCGGCCCTCAAGGGCGACGGTATCGAGGAGTTGTGGCAGCATATTCTCGACCACCGCAAACGGCTGACGCAAACGGGGGAGATCAAGGCGCGGCGCGGCGAGCAACAGGTGAAATGGATGTGGACCATGCTCGAAGAGCGGCTGTTCGCACCGCTGCGATCCGATCGGGCCATCAAGGCGTTCGTGTCCCGCGTCGAGGGCGACGTGGCCTCAGGCATCACTGCGCCCGCCGCAGCCGTCGAGCAGATCGCCGCAATGCTGAAGCTTTGAGGCGATGCGGGTCCTGCTTGCCGGCTTCGGCCGTTTCCCCAGTGCGCCGTTTAATCCGAGCGCAACTCTGGTGCGAACACTTGCCCGCAGGCGGCGGCCGGCTTTCTGCGGGCTTACCCGCAGCGTCCACGTCTTCGCGCCGGAATACGCGGCGGTCGATCGCGACCTGCCGAGGTTATTTGCGGAAGAGCCCGATATCGTGCTGATTTTCGGCCTTGCCGGGCGCAGGAGACAAATTTGCGTCGAGACACGCGCCCGCAATGCGGTGTCGGTGCTGTTGCCGGATGCGAGCGGACACCGCCCGTTAAATCGCGTCATCGAATGCGCCGGGCCGGTTGCGCGCTTCGCTCGTGCGCCGTTCTTTCGGCTGATCGGCGCCATGCGCGCAGGCAGCGTACCGGTAAGATTATCGCGGGATGCCGGCCGCTATCTGTGCAACTACGCCTATTGGCGCGCGTTGGAACACGCGCCGGAGGGCCGGCCGCTCGTTCAGTTCGTGCACATCCCTGCGGTCGCGTC
>JASHRW010000426.1 GCA_030037065.1 Xanthobacteraceae bacterium | reverse complement strand
GCGCGGGCGCGCCGACCGTGATCTCTCCGATGATCTCGACGGCGAACCGACAAAAACCGTCCAAACGTGCCGCCGCGCCGCCCATTATGGGTCCTTCTTCCAGACCAGGCGGCGCCGGATCGGCAACAACTCAACCCCATAGCGTTGCGAGACGTAACCCCACAGCCCCTTGGGAGCGAACAACATGACCAGAATGGCGAGCGCGCCCAGAAGGATCAGGTATACGGGACCGTAGCTCGCGAGATAGTTCTGCAGCAGATAGAAAATCAGCGTGCCGAGAATCGGGCCCTCGATCGTGCCGATGCCGCCGATGACGACGATAAAGATGACATAGGCGGTCCAATCCAGCACCGAGAACGCCGCGTCGGGGGAAATGCGCGCCTTCTGCAGGTAAATCAGCGCACCGATCATGCCGGTGACGGCAGCGACGATGATATAGACGACCAGTTTGACCCGTGCGTTGTTCACCCCGACGCTCGCCGCCGCCTCCTCCGAATCGCGGATGGCACCGAGCGCCAACCCGCGGCGCGAGCGAAGAATGAGATAGACAAGCAGGAGGGTCCCGACCGCAAGCGCCAGTGCCGCCCAGTACGAGATGACATCGCGCGCGGCGGGCGTCCGTACGTCAAGCAGCGATTTGACCCAGTCAATGCCAAAAACCGCGTTGGTGATATCGGGACCGAGCGATGTTCCCGTGCCGCCGCCCAATTGCCGAAATTGGGCAAACGACAGGCGATAGACTTCGGCGACCACCCAGGTGCCGATGGCGAAATAGGCGCCGCGCAGCCTGAACACGATGAGCGCCGTCGGCAGCGCAAACAGCGCGGAAATTGCCCCGGCAAGAAGAATGGCGACAAGCGGATCAATGCCGGCGATGATCGTCAGGGCGAACAAGAGGTAGCCGCCCAGACCGACAAAGGCCTGCTGACCGACCGAAACCAGCCCGGCGTAGCCCGCCAGCAAATTCCAGCATTGTGCCAGCGCCAGCATGTAGAAAACAAAGATCATGTTTTCGAGGAGGTCGCGTCCGGCGAAAAAGGGCAGTGCGGTCAGCACGGCGACCAAGATGAGTGTGCCCCCTGCCGCCACCAGCGAGACCGGCGTTCCGGTTACGATGCGGTATTGTCCGGTGCCGGCCAAGGATTTGCTGTGCTTTGCCATTGGCGCGTCCCTAGTCGACAGGGAGCGGAAAGAGGCCGCGGGGGCGAAATACGAGAACGGCCAGGAAGGCGACATGGCCGGCGAGAATCTGCCACTCCGGATCGATCTGGGCACCGACCGTCTGGGCGACGCCGATGATGATGCCGCCCACCAGCGTGCCCCAGAAGCTGCCCAAGCCGCCGATAATGACCGCTTCGAACGCATAGAGCAGGCGTTCCGGTCCTATGGTCGGATCAAAATTGGCCCGCATGCCGAGATACAGCGCCGCAATCGTGATGACGACGAAAGCGAGACCCATGGCGATCGAGAAGATGCGCGGATGATCGATACCCATGAGCTGGGAGATTTCGAGATCGTCGGCGGTGGCGCGAAAGGCGCGGCCGAGCGCGGTGCGATAAAAAATGAAATTGAGCGCCAGGATGACGACGATCGCAGAGGCAAGGGTCAGCAGCGGGACCACGCCGATGCCGATGCTATGGCCGAGTGCGATCGAGGACGTTTCGATCGAACCGCCGTGCAAGCGGCGGCTGTCCGCCGAATAGAGTTCGAGCAAGCCGTTTTCGATGATGATCGACAGGCCGAAGGTCACCAGCAGCGGCGGCAAGAGGCCGCGGCCGAGGGTGCGGTTCAGAATGCAGTATTGCAGGGCAAAGCCGGCCAGGAACATGATGGGCAGGGCCGCGAGCGTGGCGGCAAACGGATCAATATTGAGCCACGCGGCAACGCTGAGGACGACGAACGCTGCGAGAATGATCAGATCGCCATGCGCCAGGTTGACCAGCCGCATGATGCCGAAAATCAGCGATAGACCGGCGGCAAACAGTGCATAGAGTCCACCGAGCAGGACGCCTTCCATCAGCGCATTGGCCCACAGCGTCATATCAGGTGCCGAAATAGGCGAGGTGGATCTGTTCACGCGACAGGTCGGTCGGGCGGCCGGACAGCGAGCAGCGGCCTTCCTGGAAGCAGTAGATGCGATCCGACACCCGCAGCGCCTGCACGATGTCCTGCTCGACCACAATGACACTCGTTCCCGCTGCCTTGATTTGCGTCAGGGCGTTGTACAGGTCGCGGATGACGATCGGCGCAAGCCCGAGACTGATCTCGTCGCATAGCAGCACGCGCGGGTTTGAGACGAGCGCCCGGCCGATCGCCACCATCTGCTGCTCGCCGCCGGACAGCGTCGTGCTGGCGCTGTTGCGGCGCGCCTTGAGCGCCGGAAACAGCGTGTAGATTGCGTCCAGCGACCAGGGTCCCGGCACGTTGCGCCCATAACGGCCGATCAAGAGATTCTCCTCGACCGTGAGGGAAGGGAATAGCCGGCGGCCTTCCGGCACCAGCGTAATGCCGCGCTTCATCACGTCGGCCGCTTGGCGGGCGCCGATCGGCTGGCCGTCGAACCAGACCGATTCGGCCGGTCCGCGGATCAGCCCGGCGATCGATTTGAGATAAGTCGATTTGCCGGCGCCGTTGGCGCCGATGATCGCGACTGTCTCGCCGAGTTGGAGAACCGTGTCGATGCCGTAGAGCGCTTGAAAGTCACCGTAGAAGGCCGTGAGCCTGCGCGTCTCCAATAGCGCCATGCCGGCCTCACGCCTCGATGCCGATGTAAATATGCCTCACGTCCGCAGAACTCATGACCGCATCCGGGTTGCCCTCGGCGATCTTCCTGCCGAAATTGAGTACGATCAATCTTCCGACCGCGGCCGTCAACGCATGGACGATGTGCTCGATCCAGACGATCGTAACGCCGCTGTCATGGAGTGCTTTGATGGTGTCGACAAGCGCGCCGCACTCGCTTTCGGTGAGCCCGCCGGCGATCTCATCAAGCAGCAGGAGGCGCGGCGAGGTCGCGAGCGCGCGCGCCATCTCCAAACGCTTGCGTTCGAGCAAGGTCAGCGAGCCGGCGAGCACGTTGGCGCGCCGCATCAAGCCAACCTGGTCGAGAATTTCGCCGCAGGCCTGCGCCGCATCGGCTTCGCTCTTACGCCGGCCGTAGACCGCCGCCACCAGCAGATTTTCGAACACGGTAAGCGTCTCGAACGGCCGCGGTATCTGGTAGGACCGGGCGACGCCAGCGATGCAGCGCTCGTGGGGCCGCGCCGTCGTGATGTCGCGGCCATCGAGATGGATGGTGCCGGAATCAGGAAACAGGCCGCCGGCGATCAGATTGAACAGCGTTGTCTTGCCAGCGCCATTCGGTCCGATAATGCCAAGCGCCTCGCCCGGCTCCACGGCGAAAGTAATGTCGTCCGCCGCGACCACCGAACCGAAGCATTTCCGCAAGCCGCGAATTTCCAGGAGCGACACAGAGGCACGCCGTCGATCGTTGCTTTAGATCCTGATCCAATTCAATTGAATCGGATCGAATCAGGATCAGGTTGTTGATTGAGCATGATCTTATCCGAAAACCGGCTTTTCACTTTTCGGGATCATGCTCAAGCGCTCAGGTGATTGGCTCCATTTTGCCGCCAAGTGGGATCGCCGGGAAGGTTTTGTTTTCAGTGATGACGATCTCGTATTTGTTGCCGGGCTTGAGCCGCCACTGGCCACCAACCAGCGGTGTCTTGGCGATGTTCTTATGGGCAAACGGCGGCAGGTTGGCGCCGTTCCACTGTAGATGCCCGACGATGGTGTCGAGATTGGTCGCGGCGATGGCCGCAACGATCGCCTTCGGATCGCCGCGCTTCGGTGTGCGCTTCATCACGTCGACGGCTAGTTCGAACAAGGCGTGCACGAAACCGATCGGCTGCGTCCATTGCTTCTTGGTTGCGCTCTCATAAGCATCGGCAAGCGATTTCGCCGTTGCGCCGGTGAGCGAGGATTTGAACGGATGGCTCGGCGTCCACCACACCTCGGATCCCAGATTGTTGCCGTCAGGACCCAACGCCTCCAGCGCGCTCGGGAACAATATCGCCTTGCCGATAGTCGCCACTTTCGGCTTGAAGCCCTGCTGCAGGGACTGTTTCCAGAAAGTGGTGAAATCGGGCGGGATGACGACGCCCGTGATGATCTCGCAGTTTGCCGATTTGAACGCTGAAATCTGCGCGGAAAAATCATCGGTGAGATCCTGGTAGCGGCCGGGGTCGGTGAGCTTATAGCCGAGCTTGGCGAGCACCGGCGGAAAGCCGACGACCTTATCGCCCCAGGCATTGCCATCGCCGTCATTGGGGAACAGCGCGCCTACCGATTTGTTGGTCTGCACTTGGCCCCACATGTTTGTGTAGACGGCGATTACGTCCTCAAGCCCCCAGAAGAAATGGTAAGTGTAATTGAACGGCTTCCACGCCGGGGGACCACCACCCGGATTGGCTTGCCGGCCGATGAACCATGACTGCCACGGCGCCACTGACGAAATACACGGCACTTCTTGGATTTCGCATTGCGTCGAGACCGGGTTGGTCGTCTCCGGCGTCGAAGCGACCAGCATCAGATCGACATTGTCCTGAACGATAAGATCTTTGGCGACTTCGGCGGCGCGGTTCGGATTCGATTGACTGTCTTTGACGATCACCTCGACGGGGACGGTGGCGCTGCCGAGTTTGATTTGCCCCTTAGTGGCCTCTTTGAAATTGTCGATAATGAAGTTGTCGGCGTCAGCGAAGGCGGCCAGCGGTCCGGTCTGCGGACTGACATAGCCGATCTTCACTGCTCGCTGTTGCGCGATCGCCGGCGCATGAATTCCTGCGGCCGCAACGGCGCCGCCGGCGGCGGTGTATTTAAGAAGTGTGCGGCGGTTGATGTCGCGGTCTGGCTTGCGGCTTTTCATTGGCGCGTCCTCCCTCCAAAAATGCCAACGCAGTATCGGACGCCCGAGATCGATGGCGCCGAACCAACGCCATGCGGTCGTTGATGCCGCGCGGCGCTTGACGGGTGCGCCTTTTGTTCGATAATCGAACGTTCGTTCGTTATTCGAAACAGTGTCCGACAAAAGCCGATGCGGAGTCAACGCCCGGCGCGCCAATGATTATGAGCCCACAGACACCGCGGCCGCATCATCGCGACGACAAGGAATTCATGTCGACCCTCGCCAAGGGTCTCGCGGTCCTTGGCGCTTTCGGACGCGAGCGTCCCACGATGACGCTGTCCGAAGCGGCCCAGATTGCCGGTCTATCGCGCGCGGCCGCTCGGCGCGTGCTGCGCACGCTCACCGCGCTCGGTTATGTCGAGCAGAACGGCCACGTCTTCTCGCTGGCGCCGCGTACGGTCGAACTCGGCTTTGCCTATCTGTCGACGCAGAGCTGGGTCGATCGCGCAGTGCCGCTGATGCGCGAATTGAGCGAGCGTCTCGGCGAGTCGTGCTCGGCGGCGATCCTACAGGGCACTGAAATTGTCTATGTCGCGCGGATCACGGCCCGCCGCATCATGTCGACCGCGCTGGCGGTTGGCAGCCGGTTGCCGGCCTTCCATACGGCGCTTGGCCGGGCCCAACTCGGCTACCTCGACGAAGCGGAAATCTGGCGTCGGCTCATGTCGCTCCGGATGGAGGCCTTTACGCCGTACACGATCATCGACGTCCACGCGCTGTTCGATCGCGTCAAGTCGGACCAGGAACAGGGCTTTTCGATTGTCGACGAAGAACTTGAACGCGGCTTGCGGGCGCTCGCCGTTCCGGTGCTCGATCGATCCGGTCAGGCGGTAACGGCGATCAATCTGTCCACCCATAGCACCCGAACCACGCGCAACGAGATGCGGGACAAGTTTCTTCCGGAGCTCAACCGGATCGCTACCCAACTGTCGGCATCGCTTGGCATCTGAGTGACGCTGAAGGTATCGCCTCTTGCCACGCGAAGGCCGCGCTTCTATCGTTGAGTTCGGAATACGGACACTTGTTCGGTATCCGAACGCGGGAGGAACGCCATGGCGAAAGTGCAGGTGCAGCGTAATGCCGCAAGCAAGCTGCAGCCCGAGCATATCGGCAAAGCCAAAGTCGACCGGCCGCAGAACGGCAAGGAGTATCTGGAGTCGCTGCGCGACGATCGCACGGTGTTCATCTACGGCGAACGCGTCAAAGACGTCACCACGCATCCGGCGTTCCGCAATACCGCGCGCATGGTCGCCCGGCTTTACGACGCACTGCACGATGACAAACGCAAGCACAAGCTCCTGTTGCCGACCGAGACCGGCAACGGTGGCGTGACGCACGCCTTCTTCAAAGCGCCCAAGACTCTGAAAGAACTCGTTGCCGGCCGCGACGCGATTGCCGAATGGGCGAAGATCACCTACGGCTGGCTCGGCCGTTCGCCCGACTACAAGGCGGCATTTCTCGCCACGCTCGGCGCCAATGCCGACTTCTACGATCCGTACCAGGACAACGCGAAGCGCTGGTATAAATACTCTCAAGAGCGCGTGCCCTTCATCAACCACGCCATCATCCATCCGCCGGTCGACCGGGACCGTCCGCCGAATGAAGTCAGCGACGTGTGCTGTCACGTCGAGAAGGAAACCGACGCCGGCATCATCGTGTCGGGCGCGAAGGTAGTCGCCACCGGATCGGTGTTGACCAATTTCACCTTCGTCGCTCATCACGGACTCATTCCCGTCCAAGACAAAAAATTCGCCGTGGTATTCATGATCCCGACCAATGCGCCGGGCGTCAAATTCATCTGTCGCGCTTCGTACGAAATGACATCGACGGCCATGGGCAGCCCGTTCGACTATCCGATATCGAGCCGGCTGGACGAGAACGACGCGGTCTTCATTCTCGACAAGGTGCTGGTGCCCTGGGAGAACGTGTTCGTTTACGGCGACATCGATAAGGCCAACAATTTCTTCCCGCGAACGGGCTTCCTGCCGCGCTTTGTGGTGCACGGCTGCACGCGCCTTGCGGTCAAGCTCGACTTCATCTCCGGCCTGCTCTTGAAGGCGACCGAAGCGTCCGGCACCAAAGACTATCGCGGCGTGCAAGCCAACGTCGGCGAGGTGATCGCTTGGCGTAATCTATTCTGGGGCCTTTCCGATGCGATGGTGCGCGATCCGAAACCATGGATCGGCGAGTACTTACTGCCGAACATGGATCCCGGCAATGCGTACCAGATCATCGCGACCATGGCCTATACGCGCGTGAAATATCTGATCGAGCAGACCGTGGCGTCGGGGCTCATCTATCTCAACAGCCACGCGCGTGATTTCAAAAGCGCGGAGATCAGGCCCTATCTCGACCGCTATCTGCGCGGCTCCAACGGCTACAAGGCTGAAGAGCGCGTGAAACTTCTCAAACTACTGTGGGACTGCCTCGCCAGCGAATTCGGCGGGCGGCACGAGCTTTATGAAATCAATTATGGCGGCTCGACCGAGGAAATTCGCCGCTATTGCCTGTTCGGCGCGCAAGCCTCCGGCAACGCTGCGAAGTTCAAGGGCTTCGCCGAGGAGTGCATGGCCGAATACGATCTCGAAGGTTGGAAGGTCCCCGATCTCACCGACCCGGGCGAACTGAGCTATCACGTCTTGCGCAGCGGACGGCCGGCGTTATCCAAATAGGATGATGCGCTCGCGTTGAGCTACCCGTTCATGCCCTCAAGCCGCCGTCCAGCTTGACGTCATAGAATTAATCTGTGTTCGCCCGCTGGGGACCGAGCATGCGCAGGCGATAACCGACCGGCAGCAGTCTCAATCCGAATTTGTCCTCGATCGTGCCCCACAGACCGCGCGGCAAAAACAGCGCGAATAGCGTGGCGGCCGCGCCCAGTCCGATCAGGTACCATACCCCGGTCTGGCCGAAGAAGAACTCGATCAGGAAAAAAATAACGGCGCCGATGATCGGGCCTTCGAAAGTGCCCAGACCGCCGACAAGCACCATGAAGATCATGTAGGCCGCCCATTGCACGCCGAAATAGGTGTTGGGCTGGAACGTGATGGAGGTCGCGAGCCACAATGTCCCGGCCAGCGCGCAGCCAAAGGCCGCCAGGAAGAAAATAATCCACTTGCCGCGCATCACCTTCACGCCGACCGAGGTGGCCGCATCCTCATCGTCCCGAATCGCCTGCACGGAGGCGCCGAGCCGGCCGCGCAATAGAGCAAAGACGATGGCGAGCAGGACCGCCATCGACGCCAGCGCCAGCCAGTAATTGTCGTCGCGGCGCGTATTCGGGCTGAAAGCATTCAGCGCCAGCAGCGAAACTCCGGTCTCGCCGTTGATGAGCGGATCCAGAGCGACGAGGAGATGCGCAAGTTCGGCGACGACCCACATGCCGATGGCGAATTCGCCGGCCCGCAGCCGCAGCATCAGCGCCGAGATCGGCAACGAGACGAGCGCCGCGACCGCTGCTCCGAGGAGAAGCGCGGGATAGACTGCCACGCCGTAATAAGAGAGCTGGATGGCGAAATAGGCACCGAGTCCGAAGAAAGTCTGTTGTCCGACCGAGACGAGGCCGCCATAACCGGCGAGTGCGTTCCACATCACTGACAGAATGACGTAAATGAACAGATTGGTGAGATTGTCGACAATGTTCGCACCGAACAGCAGCGGCCCGAATGCCAACATCACCAACAGCGCTGCGGCGACGATGCTCGTTGCGGCAGATAACGGCGTCCATCGCTCGACGATGAAGCGGGTTTCGCTGCTGACCTCGCTTTTCATGGCCGCCTTGCAAATAATCCGTACATGCCGCCGCGGGTCCGTATCGCGCCAACTGCCAGGCGCCCGGCGAGCACGATCAGAAAGACCACGTGACCGGCGATGAGGAAGCCTTGAGGATTGATCTGGGCGCCGAACGTCTGCGCGACGCCGAGCACGATGCCGCCCACCAGGGTCCCCGACAACGAGCCGACTCCTCCGATCACCACGGCTTCGAAGGCGAAGATGAGCTGGGTCGGCCCAGAATACGGAGAAAAGGTCTCGCGCATGGCGAGAAAGACACCGGCCAGTCCAGCCGACGCCACAGCGATTGCCGCGGCCACGGCGTAGACGTATCGGGCATTGATGCCGACAAGCTCGGCGGTGTCTGAGTCTTCCGCGGTCGCGCGTATCGCCCGACCAAGCGAGGTGTGCGTCAGAAACAGCTTCAATCCGATTAGCAGGACGACGGCCACCACAAAAATGAGCAAGGCAAGCGAGCCGATATAGATGTTGCCGGTGATGGCCCAACTGTCGAAAGCGAAATCCCCGATATAGGGCGCCAGCGAGCGCGAGTCGGCGCCAAAGTATTCGAACAGGCCGTTTTCGATGATGATGGCCAATCCGAACGTGGTCAAAAGCGGCACCAGCAGGCCGGCGCGCAGGCTGCGTTCCAACATCCAGCGCTGCAGCCCAAAGCCGATCAGCGCCATGAGCGGCAGCGCTACCACAAGCGCAACGAAAGGCGAGATGCCAGTCGCATCAGCGACAAAAAACACGACGCAGGCGCCCAAAATGGCGAGATCGCCATGGGCGAGATTGATGATGCGCATGACGCCGAACATGAAGGAAAGGCCGCAGGCGAGCAGCGCATAATAGCCGCCGAGCAGCACGCCGTTGAGGAGCTGCGTAATCCAGATCATGAAGTCGCCCGCCGCGCCCGCTGCAGACCGAAATAGGCTTCGGTCACCTGTTCGCGGGTCATGTCCCTGGCGCTTCCGGTGAGGATGATGCGGCCTTCCAGCATGCAGGCAACGCGCGTCGATACACCGAGCGCTCGCCCGATATCCTGCTCCACCACGATGATTGTGGCCTTGGCTTTGATCAGGGCTTCAAGCGAGCGATAGACGGCCTCGACGGCGATCGGCGCCAAGCCGAGCGATACTTCGTCGAGCAACAGCAGCTTGGGGTTGGTCATCAAGGCGCGGCCGATGGCAGTGGCCTGCTGCTCGCCGCCGGATAGATTGCCCGCGCGGCTGTTGAGCCGCCGTTGCAGCAACGGGAAAGCATCGAGCACAGTCTCGAGCGTCCAATGTCCCCGCCTGCCATAGGCCCCAGCAACCAACAGATTTTCCTTTACCGTCATTCCGGCAAACAGCCGTCGGCCTTCAGGGACGAGTGCAATGCCGGTGCGAAGCCGGGCATAGGCGGGGACAGCAGTTACATCGACACCGTCGAAGCTGATGCGGCCGGCCGCGGGCCTATGCGCGCCGGCGATCGTGCGCAGCAGCGTCGTCTTGCCGGCGCCATTGGCGCCAACCAATGCAAAGGTCTCGCCCGCATCGACGGTGAAACTGACCCCACGGACCGCCTGAAGAAGCCCATGACGCGCCTCCAGTTGTTCGACCGCGAGAAGCGTCATGGCGCGGCCTTGCCGCCGACATAGGCGTCGATCACTGCGGCGTCGGCGATCACCGCCTCGGGCTTGCCGTCGGCGATGATCCGCCCTGCATCCATGCAGACCAGGCGCTCGACCACACGCATAAGCACGTGCACGATGTGCTCGATCCAGACGATGGCGAGTCCGCGGCTGCGCATAATCTGGATGGTTTCGACGAGGTGATTGGCTTCCTCGTCGGTCAATCCGCCGCCGATCTCATCGAGCAGCAGCACGCGGGGCCCGGTTGCCAGCGCCCGCGCCAGCTCCAGGCGCTTGCGGTCGAGGAGCCCGAGCGTTTCGGCACGGCGATTGGCGATGTGCAGCATTTGACATTGTTCGAGCGAGTCGACGGTGCACTGATAGGCCCGCTGGCCCGAAAGATTGCCGCCGGTGGTCGCGGCGACGAAGCAATTTTCGAACACGGTCATGCCGCCGAAGGGCCGCGGGATCTGGTGTGAACGCGCTATGCCGATGCGGCAGCGCTCCGCGGCATCGAGCGTCGTTACGTCGGAACCCTCGAAATAGACCGTGCCCGTCGTCGGCCGATAGGCGCCGGCAAGGACATTGAGCAAGGTGGTCTTGCCGGCACCATTCGGGCCGACGATGCCGACGGCCTCATTGGCGGCAAGCGTGAAATTCACGCCTTCGAGGACGCTGAGCGCCCCGAAGCTTTTATAGACACCGGCGCCGACGAGCAGGCCGCTGTCGACGCTGCTCGCGGCCGTGTCTTGCAATCCTGACCCTCAGCTCAGCTGTACGGCTTAAGCTTAGCACCAATCGGTACGTTGGGGTCATCGGCGTTGTCGACGATTACCAGGTCGAGCTTGTGCTTGCTGCCCGGCTTGGCCTTGATCCATTGGGCGCCGATCAGCGGCGTCGTGGAGACGTGGGGCACCGGCCCGTGGGCGAAATCGATGACGCCAACCGCGGTGGTGACCTTGAACGTGTTGAGCTTGTCGACGAGTCCCTGCTTGTTCTTTGGGTCGGTGGATCTGAGCAGTTCGGCGCCGACGTCGAGCAGCGATTGCGTGCCGCCAAGCTGCTGGTTCCATTGCCGCCCGGTGGTTTTTTCGTAGCCGTCGGCGAGCTCCTGAGAGGAGTGACCGGTAAGCGGCGACTTGTACGGGAAGGTCGGGTGCCAATAAGCGAGGGCCGCAATGTTATAGCCGAGCGAACCCAGCGCTTCCATCTGCGAGGGGAACAAGCCGGTTTTGGCGATGCTCTGGATTTTGACAGTCCGGGCAAGACCAAGCTGGGCGGCCTGCCGCCAGAAAACGGCGAAATCGGGTGGCAGTGGCACGCCGGTAAAGATTTGCACTCCGGCTTGCTTGTATTTCGCGATTTGCGCCGAATAGTCGGTGGTGCCGTCCTCGTAGCCGCCCGGATCGAACACCGTGAAACCGGCCTTTTCGAACAGCGGGATTATGTGCTCCCGCAAGGCGTTGCCGTCGGCGTCGTTCGGGAACATGACGCCGACCCTCTTGTTGGTCGGGAACGGCGCCTTATTCCATTCGGAAATGTAGGCCTGCGCGAATTGGGCGACGCCGAACGAGAAGTGGAAGCTCCACTTGAACGGGAACGGTTTTTGTCCCGGTTTGCCGCCGCGACCAAAATACCACGATTCCCAGGGCAGGATGGTGGATACGCACGGCATGCCGGCCGCATCGCAAGCATCAGCGACCGGATTGACCACCTCCGGTGTCGATGTCGTGAGCATCAGATCGATGTTGTCGTTGTTGATCAGCGATTTCGCCAGTTGGCTGGCGCGTGCCGGATCCGACTGCGAATCTTTGTCGAGGATCTCGACCTTGTATTTCTTGCCGCCGGAGGCGAGTCCGCTGGCGAACGCCTTGCGCGCCAGGCTAAGCACATAGGGATCGGATTCGCCGAAACCGCCGAGCGGGCCGGTGCGTGGACTGACAAATCCGATCTTGATCACGTCGCTCGCTTGGGCAAAAGCCGCCGAAACTTTGCCGGCGAGCGCAAGGCCGCCGGCGCCAGCCGCTGCGCGCTTGACGAAATCGCGCCGCGATACGCCGATTTTGGCGGCTAACGGTTTCCGGGTTTCAGTCCGGTTGCTCGATCTCATTATCTTCCTCCCCGAGTGTGGTTTCTTGCGGCGTCGCCCGTTTGACGGTGAACCAGATTGAACAAAAATGGTGATTGCGCGCACCATAACGTATGCGAAATGGCCGGTCCAGAAACTTGTCGTGCGTTCGCAAAGCGAACAAAGACTTTTGCATTCGACTGGAATAGTTTAGGGCGCGGATTTGACCGAGTGGGAACAATTGCGGGAAACGCGTCTAACAATCGGCGCGGCCTGCGGCGATCCGCGCTGCCGAGAACCGGAGTGCTCCTCCCCGCGCGGCGGTTCGGCCCATGAGGCCGATTGCCGGCGGCACTAGGAGCTTCTCTTCTGCCGCGGTAAATTCATTGTGGTCCGCTTGGCGGATCGTCGGACTATCGGGGAGAGAAGTCATGCTGGCCTCGTCGAATGCTGTAACCGCCGCTGTTGTTCGCCGTAAAGGCGGTCCGTTCAGCATCGAGACGCTGCAGCTCGAAACGCCGCGCGCTGACGAGGTCTTGGTGCGCATTGTCGCGACCGGGATGTGTCATACCGATATGGTCGTGCGCGATCAGGTCTATCCGGTGCCGCAGCCGATCGTGCTGGGGCATGAGGGCGCGGGCGTCATTGCTAGCGTGGGCGCGGCCGTCACCAAGGTGCAGCCTGGCGATCACGTGGTCCTAAGCTTTTTGCCATGTGGCCGTTGCCGGCAGTGCCAGGAAGGCCGTCCTGCCAACTGTCTCAACTTCAATGCGCATAATTTCAGCGGCGGGCGGGTCGATGGCACGCGCAGCCTGCGCGATGACAAGGGAGAGCTGCACGATCACTTCTTCGGCCAATCGTCGTTCAGCACGCTCGCGCTCGCCAATGAGCGCAATGTCGTGAAAGTGCGCAAGGATGCGCCGCTTGAATTACTAGGGCCGCTCGGCTGCGGCATCCAAACCGGCGCCGGCGCGGTGATGAATTCGCTCAAAGTCGGCCCCGGCGCGTCCTTCGCTGGGTTCGGCGCGGGCGCGGTCGGATTGAGTGCCGTGATGGCGGCGCGCGCCGTCGGCGCGACCACGATCATCGCCGTCGACATCGTGCCCGCGCGGCTTGCGCTCGCCAAAGAGGTCGGGGCGACGCATACGGTCGATGCCAAGGAGCAAGATCCCGTGGCGGCAATCAAGGAGATCACGGGCGGCGGCGTTGCCTTCAGTCTTGAGACCACGGCATTGAGTCCAGTCGTGCGGCAAGCCGTCGACGCACTCGGCGTGCGTGGCATGTGCGGCATCGTCGGCGCGGCGCCGCCCGGCACCGATATCAAGCTCGACGTGACCGAGTTCATGCAGATGTCGAAAACGCTGTACGGCATCATCGAGGGTGACAGCGTGCCGGACATATTCATTCCGCAGCTTGTCGACCTGTATATGCAGGGCCGCTTCCCGTTCGACAGATTGACCAAATTCTATCCGCTCGACCACATCAACGAGGCGGCGAGTGACAGCGAACGCGGACTCACCGTCAAGCCGATCGTTCGCTTCGGCAAGCTCTGATCCGAATCGGCAATGTCCGGCCAAAAAGTGTGACACGGAGGTGCGACCATGAAGGTCACGATGTTTCATTTCATGCCCTACCGCGATTTGCCCGCGGACTTTCCCCCCAAGGGATTGGCCTCGGCATGGGTCGATACACCGTGGTGGCAATACGGTGACGCCAGCAAAGTGACCGATTATTACAACTGGTCGATCGATGAACTGATGCTGGCGGCAAAGCTCGGCTTTGACGGCGTCGGCCTCAACGAACACCATCAGAATCCTTACGGCTTCATGTGCAATCCAAATTTGTTCGGCGCCACCCTGGCCAGGATGACGCGCGACCAGGGCCTCGATCATGTCGCGCTGGTCCAGCTCGGCGCCACCATTTCGTCGTGTCCGCCCATTCGACTTGCCGAGGAATATGCCGTGCTCGATTGCCTCAGCGGCGGCCGGCTGATCGCCGGCCTGCCGACTGGACTGGGCAATGACGTGTCGATCAGCAACGGCATCACGCCGATGGAGCATCGCGAGCGCTGGCGCGAGGGCGTCGACCTGATGCTCAAGGCATGGACGGCCAAGGAATTCTTCGCCTGGAACGGCAAGTACAACCAGTTGCCCAAAGTGAACCTGTGGCCGCGGCCGGTGCAGGAGCCGCATCCGCCGGTTTTGATCCCGGGCGCGGCCAGTTCATCGACCTGGGATTATTGCCATGACCGGGATTTCCCCTACGCCTATCTGAGCTATTTCGGCGGCAAATCGGCCGAACAGGTGATGGACCGGTTTTGGGCCCGCGCGGCGGCCAAGGGCAAGGACGCCAATCCGTATCGCGCGTCATTCCTCCAGATCGTCGGCGTTGCCGAAACCGACCGCAAGGCCGAAGAGGAATACGGCAAGCACGTCGAATATTTCTATCACAAGCTCCTGCATCTGCCGATCGGATACATTTCTCCGCCAGGCAACGCCGACTACAAGAGCCTGTTGAACATTTTTCTCTCCGGTAAGGACCTCATTCAAATCAGCGATTTCACTGTCGATCTCAAACCGCTGAAGGCGAAGGCCATGATCGAGAAGGAATTCGTCGTGGTCGGCAGCCCGGCGACGGTTCGCGCCAAGCTCGAAGCCATGGCCAAGCGGCTCAATGTCGGCCACCTGATGGTCGCGCTGCAGTTCGGCTCCATGCCGCATGCCCAGGCGGAAAAGAACATCGATCTGTTCGGCCGCGAGGTTCTCCCGCATTTGCAGAAAATCTGGGAAGACCAGAATTGGGAAAATCACTGGTGGCCGAAGACACTGCGCAAGCGCGGAGCGCAACAGCGCGAGAGGGCAACGGCCTGACGCGATTGCGCAGAGCGTTCCGCGATCACCTCAATGCAGCAGCGGATGTGAAACATGGTTGCCTCCACGATAAAGACGATCTCGATCAAGCACTGCAATTTCGAAGCCAAGGTGAAAACCGCCGGCAGCGGGCCGCCGCTCGTCTATCTGCACGCTGCGGGTGGCCCGATCTGGGACCCGTTCGTCGAGGGATTGTGCGGGCGTTACACGGTCTATGCGCCCCACCACCCTGGCACCGGCGAAACCGCGCGCGACTCCATCTACGCGGTCGAAAGCTTGTGGGACCTCCTCCTGATTTACGAGGAGCTTTTCGATGCGCTCGGGCTCGGTGCGGTGCCGGTGATCGGCACCTCGTTCGGCGGCATGATGGCCTGCGAGTTCGCCGCGCATCGGCCCGAACGCGTCAGCAAGATGGTGCTGCTCGACCCGGTCGGGCTGTGGCGTGACGACGCCCCGGTCGCACCCTATATGCTGATGCCGCCGGATAAGCTGGTGGCGACTTTATATAAGCATCTCGACTCGCCGCCCGTGCAGGCGGCGCTGAAAATGCCGGACGATCCAAAACAGGTGGCGGTGATCACCGCCGATCTGGTCTGGGCGCTCGGCGCCACCGGAAAATTCGTCTGGCCGATTCCCGACAAGGGGCTGAAAAAGCGGCTGCACCGGGTCAAGGCGCCGACCTTGATCGTCTGGGGCGAGGACGATGCGCTGATCTCGGTGGTTTACGCCAAGGAATTCGCCGCCCGCATTCCCGGCGCACGCGTGGAAATCATCGAGGATTGCGGCCACGTTCCGCAGGTCGAGCGGCTGGATGTGCTCGAACCGTTGGTGCGAAAATTTTTGGACGCATGAAAGTTCTTTGACGCATGATGGATGGCCGTGGCCATCTTGATGGCGTGCCGTCAATGGGTCGTCCCAACCGAGTTGTGGCAGCGCAGGATCTCCAAACACTTTTGGGCTTTCTCCCATAGAGCGTGGCTGACTTTTTTGCCCGTTTCGCCGCATCGTCCGCATGCCGCCATGGTTTGGCGCTGGCGTGCCCCACACAGCCTTGGTTCGGCACCGCTCTGATAGCCTCAACCGGGGCGCGCGGCGCTTCCTGCCGCGCCGGTGCGCGCTTGGTATCGTAAGCATTAAGATCCCACCCGCGCCTGATGTTGACACACACGGCCATTCTGGCTTGCTTGCCGGGTATAAAAGCAATGTCAAGAATGGGGTCGGGAGGATTGCGATGGACTTGGGCATGACCGGGAAGAAGGCGGCCGTCACCGGCGCCAGCGAGGGCATCGGCAAGGCGATTACCTGGGCGTTCGCCAAGGAAGGCGTCGATGTCGCCATCTGCGCGCGGCGCGAGGGGCCGCTTGAGGCGGCCGCCGCCGAGATTTCGCGGGCGACCAATCGTCAGATCGTTCCCATCGTTGCCGACCTGACCGAACCGGCGGACGCCGAGAATTTCATCCGGCAGGCGCACGCCGCTTTGGGCCGGATCGACATTCTCGTCAATAATGCCGGATCGGCGCCTGGCGGGGTCATCGAGCATCTGAGCGAGGAGGATTGGGCGGGCGCGCTGCAGCTCAAATTCATGGGCTACGTGCGCTGCTTGAAGCACGTTCTGCCGATCATGCAGAAGCAAAAGAAGGGCCGGGTGGTGAACCTGATCGGCAACGACGGCGTAAAAGTCTCCTACTGGGAGATCGCGCCAGGCGCCGCCAATGCGGCCGGGCAAAACCTGACGCTGTCGCTGGCGAGCCAGTACGGTAAGGACAATATCAGCTTTGTCGCCGTCAATCCCGGCCCGGTGCGCACCGAGCGCTGGACCGGCCTCGTCAACGCGATGGCGCGCGATATGAATCTGAGTTTCGAGGAAGCTGACAAGCTGGCTCCGTCGAGCATTCCTCTCGGCCGCATTGCCGAATGTGAAGAGGTTGCCAATCTGGTCACTTATCTCGCCTCCGATCTCGCTTTCTTCGTCAACGGCACGATGATCGAGATCGACGGCGGCCAGGACAAGGTCTTGATGGACAAGATCCGCGACCGTTGAAATAAGACCTGGGGTTGGGCAATGGTTTCAGGCGGCGCGGCGACTCCTGCGCGAAAGACTTTCGTTTTGGTTCACGGCGCATGGCATGGTGGCTGGTGCTGGCGCCGGGTCGCCGATCTTTTGGAGAAAGCTGGTCACAGAGTTTTTGCGCCGACGCTGACCGGGCTCGGCGAGCGCTCCCATCTCCTGCACCGTGACATCAACCTGGATACCCACATTGCGGATATCGTGAATCTGGTGAAGTGGGAGGATCTCGGCGGCGTCGTGCTCGCCGCCCATTCTTATGCCGGCTTTCCGGTATCCGGCGCGATCGAGCAAATCTTCGATCGGGTTGCCGCAGCGGTGTTCATCGATGCGTTCTTGCCCGAGGACGGCCAGAAAAGCCTCGACCTCGCTTCCGACTTTACGCGCAAGGCCACGATGGAGGCGGTCGCCAAGGGCGAAATTTCTCAACCCCCGCCACCGGCTGCCAGATTCGGCGTCAACGAGAGGGACCGTGCCTGGGTCGACTCCAAACTGACGCCGCACCCGGTCGGCGTGCAGTTGCAGCCGATCAAGCTCACCGGCGCGCGCGAACGCGTGGCTAAAAAGATCTACATCCGCGCGCCGCAATATCCGCAGCCGGCCTTCGACAAGTACTACCTCGCCAAGAAGGCCGACCCCTCGTGGCGGACCTACGGGGTGCTGTGCGGGCACGACGTCATGATCGACATGCCCGAGCGGCTTGCCGAGATGCTGCTGGAAGTGGCGTAGGCTGGTTTGCCGCCTATCACCGCGTCGCTGTGGCTACCGCCACCGGCGATGCCAGTAATGATGCCGCCAATAATAATGACGGTGCCAGCCCCACGGCCCCCACCATGGAGGACCAGGGCGCCACCAGATACGCGGCAACCATATCCGCGGCCACCAGATGCGCGGCCCCCACCAGGGACCCCGGTGGTGCCAGCACCCATAGTGGCAGACCCAGCGGACCTGCTGCAGGCCGGATTGCAATCCGGGTGCTGTTTGAACGGTTGGGGTGAGATTGGTGGCCGGCATCGCCGACGCGCCACCGATCATGGCGGCACTGACGATCGCCGCAGCGACAAAGACCGACTTCAAGTGCGTCATTTATTTCGCTCCTTGAATTGCCAGCAGACCGCCCCCCGCAACCAACTTGCAAGGCGATTTTGCATTCCCTTGGCGGGCAATTGCAAGCGGTCGCAAGCCCCATTCGACAATTTTGCTTGATGACTTGCTTGACTTGGAACTGAGGCAGCCACATTGAGGCGTGCAATGCATTCTAGCACGGCTTCTTCATGAACGGCGCAGCGCCGGCAATTCCGGTCATTGATATTCGCGACGGCGGGCCGCCGCTTCACGCGCAACAAAGCGCCATGCAGGCGCGGGCGTTGCGCGATGCCTGCCTCGGCTTTTTCCCGCCCTCGCTGATGCCGGCGCTGCCGCTGTTCGACAAAGCGGCGCGGCGCTTTCTGAAACAGTCGCGCTCGCCCTATGTGCAGGAGATTGCGCAGATTGCCGATGTCCTCGGCTTTTCCGGCGTATGGCTGCTCAACGCCTCGTATCAATGGGCCTGCACTTCGCTGGCGCGCGAACATGACGGCGCGCCGTGGCTGGTGCGTACCTTGGATTGGCCGTTTCGCGGGCTCGGCCGTCACGCCGCAGTGGCGCGAATGCGCGGGGTCGGCGGCGATTTCTTCAGCGTTACTTGGCCGGGCTATGTGGGAACGCTCACCGCGATGGCGCCGTTTCGCTTCGCCGCCTGTATCAACCAGGCGCCGATGCGGCGCCGGACCGCGCATCCATGGCTGCGTCCTTACGACTTCGCGGTGAATATGCTCGCCGGCTGGAAGTGTACGGATCGCATGCCACCGGATCAGCTTCTGCGCCACACGTTTGAAATCTGCGGCGATTACGGCGCCGCGCGGCGCGTGCTGGAGACAATGCCGATCGCGCGTCCGGCAATTTTCACGCTGATCGGCTGCGCGGCCCATGAAAATTGCGTGATCGAGCGGACTGAGACGGGCTTCGTCACCCGTGAGGACGACACCAGCGCCGCCAACGATTGGCTGCCGGAGCGGCCGCGCTGGGAAGGGCGGATCGGCACCCGCCGCTTCCTCAAGTCTTCGTTCGCCGAAGCCGCAGGCTTCAGCCGCGCCCGCCGCGAGTCGCTGGTTGGCTGGGGTGGCTCGCTTGCCGATCGCGGCTTCGACTGGGTGCGCGCGCCGGTGCTTAATCCCTATACGCGACTCGCCGCCGCCATGTGTCCGGCCCGCGGACTTTTGCGCACCATCGGCTACGATGTCACCGGCGCCGAGCTGCCGGAGCCGGTGACACAGCTCTGCGAGATCGCACTCGCGCCCTCTCTGCAGCCGGCATAGCGGGATATTTGCATGAAGATCGTCGACCTCTCTCACACGATGAGCATCCACACGCCCGGTTGGGTCGGATATGCCGGCAACAAAATGTATTACGCGCAGAACCTGCAGACGGTCGGCATCGTGGCGCAGCGCATCGAAACGTCGCTACATGCCGGCACGCATTTTGACGGCGCGATGCACGCCACTGACGGTCGCTCGGGTGACATGGCCTCGCTGCCGCTCGACTATTTGATCAATCACGGCGTTGTCGTCGATCTTGAGCCGCAGGTGACGGACTGGACAGCCATCACGCCGGAGATGATCGAAAGAACCGGCGCCGATATCCGCGAAGGCGACATTCTCATTCTGCACACCGGCTGGCAAAAATATTACGAAGGACAGCGCCAACAGGATCTGGTGCGCTATTTCTGCTATCACCCGGGGCCGACCTTCGCCACGCTCGAATGGATGCTGAAAAAGAAGATCAAATGGTTTGGTATGGACACCGGCTCCTGCGACCACCCGATGAACACGTCCATTCGCACTATGCGGCCGGACATCGCCCGCGAATTCGAGAAGGTCATGGGCAAGCCGCCGGCCGAGTATTTCGGTACCTTCGAATACGTGCATAAGCGCTCAGGCCGCAAAGTGCGGACCGACGTGTTTCCGTTCCACAATTACGCGTTCCAAGAAGGACTGCTCCACGCCGAGAATCTGGGCGGCGATCTGCCAAGCGTGCTCGGCAAGCGCTGCGTCATCGGCGCCTTTCCTTGGCGCTACGAAGGTCTGGAGGCCTGCCCGTGCCGCGTTCTGGCGATCTTCGACGCCGGCGACGGGGCGGTCGAAGCGCTCGGCGATGCGGCACGCGCCATTACGCGACGCTGATCGGGGAGGGGAAACATGCTGAAGATCAAAACAGCCGACGGCACCGGCCTTTATTATGAAGAAGCCGGCAGCGGCACGCCGGTGGTGTTCGTCCATGAATACGCCGGCGATTACCGCACCTGGGAGCCGCAGATGCGCTACTTCTCCCGGCTGCATCGCTGCGTCACCTACAGTCAGCGCGGCTACCCACCCTCCGACGTGCCGAGCGATCCGGCGCGCTACGGCCAAGACATTTTGCGCAGCGACGTGATCGCGCTGATGGATGCGCTCGGCATCGACCGCGCGCACGTGGTAGGTCATTCGATGGGCGCCTACACCGCGCTGCACGTCGGCATCAAAAATCCGCAACGCTGCATCTCGGTGACCGCCGCCGGCTGCGGCTGGGGCTCGTTGCCCGATCCGGCAGCGCGCGAGAATATGCGCAAGGTCGCCGCCGACACCGCGCGGATGTTCACCGAGAAAGGCATGGCGGAGGCGGCGGCGATCTATGGCGACCAGCCGATGCGCCACGCGCACAAGCACAAGGACCCGCGCGGCTACGCCGAGTTTGCGCAGATGCTCGCCGAGCATTCGGCGCAGGGCCACGCGCTGACCATGACCATGGTGCAAGCCAGGCGCCCGACGTTCTGGGACATGCAGGCGGACCTGAAGAAATACGCGGTGCCGCTGCTCATCATCGCCGGCGACGAGGACGATCCCTGCCTCGAAGGCAGCGTGTTTCTCAAGCGCGTCGTCCCCAGTGCGGCGTTACTGGTCGTGCCGCGCTCCGGCCACAACATCAATAGCGAGGAGCCGGCTGCGTTCAATGCCGCGCTCTCGGATTTGTTCGCCGCCGCCGAGGCTGGCCGCTGGCTGGCACACAAGCCGCCGAGGTGAGGTCGCACGCTTACTTCGCATCGTGAAAAATGATGCCGAGCGTGTGGCGGCGGCCGGAACGCAACCGGCTGACGCCATGGCGCAGGTTGACGCGATACGCGCCTTTCGTTCCCTGCACCGGACGATTGTGAACCGCGAAAATCACTGCGTCACCCTGGGCCAGCGGCACCACTTCGACGCGGCTCTGCATGCGCGGACGTTGCTCGGTGAGTGCGAATTCGCCGCCGGTGAAATCGCGCGCCGGATCGGAGAGCAGCACCGTCGCCTGTAGTGGAAAGGCCAATTCGCCGTAAAGATCTTGGTGCAGGCAATTGAAATCGCCAGGCGCGTATTGCAGCAACAGCGGCGTTGGCCGCGTTTGCCCGGCCTTGTGGCAAATTGTCAGATAGTCGGTGTGCGCGCTCGGATAGCACGCGTCGATGTCCATTCGTTCGTTCCAGGCGTTGGCGATCTTGGCCGCATGCGGATAGAGTGCGCAGCGCAGCGCGCCAACCAAGTCCGGCAGCGGATATTTGAAGTATTTGTACTCGCCCTTGCCAAAGCCGTGCCGCGCCATGACGACACGGCTGCGGAAAGGCTCTTCGTGCGGATAGAGTGCGGCGAGTTCCTTGCAATCGCGCGGGCTGAGCAATTTTTGCAGCATGGCGCAGCCATAGGCGTTTAGCTCCGCGCCGATAGCGCTCCAATCATATGTGTCAATTCGCTCTTGAACAGGCGGCATTCAATTCTCTGCAGCCGGCGTGCGGTCGGCTTCTCCGCTTCCAGTACCAAACACATAGTCCGGCAACGCCTGAAGGCCTACCCGATTCCTGCGGCGGTGCAGAAGGCGTCAAGAGGGCTGGTGCGCGAGCATTTCACGCAATCGCGCGGGCGAAACCGGCAGCCGGGAAACCGCGCTCGGCTTGCCAAGCGCATCGTCGATCGCCGAGGCGATGACGGCGCCAACCGGATTGGCGCCGCCTTCGCCGGCACCTTTGAGCCCGAGCGGATTGAGCGGACTCGGCGCGTCCTCGGTAATGAGCGTTTCGATTCGGGGAACCTCGCGTGCGGTCGGCATGAGGTAGTCGGCGAAGGTGACGCTCACCGGCTCGCCGCTCGGGTCGTAAAGAAATTCCTCGAACAGCGCGCCGCCAAGTCCCTGTGCCGTCCCGCCGGCAATCTGGCCCTCGACCAGCATCGGGTTGACGGCCTTGCCGATATCGTAGGCGACCAGATAACGTTCGACCGTGACAGCGCCAGTGTCGCGGTCGACGCGCACCACGGCGATGTGGACCCCGTACGGATAGGCCATGTGGGTCTGCTCGACCCAGCCTTCCGCGCTCAGTCCGGGATTTGCGTCACCGAGCAGCCTGGAAGCCGGAGCGAGCGCTTTCGCCACGTCGCCGAGACTGACCGAGGGGCCATGCGCGGCGCCTTTGCTCACCACCCGGCCATCGATGACATCGAGCGCTTCCGGCGCGGCCTGCAACAGCGCTGCGGCAGCGGTAATCGCTTTGGCGCGGAGTTTTGTCGCGGCGATGCGGGTGGCTTCCCCGGTCATCACCGTCACCCGCGAAGCGAAGGCGCCCATGCCGAAGGCGATGCGGTCGGTCTGGCCGTGCACCACGCGCACGCGTGCGTAGTCGACGCCCAGCGCATCGGCGCAGATTTGCGCGAGCGCGGTTTCCATGCCCTGGCCGACCGACGCCGAGCCGGTCACGAGTTCCACCGCACCGCTATCGTCGATCGAGACGTGCACGCCGTCGAACGGCCCGAGGCCGCTTTTTTCCACGAACATCGCGAGGCCTACGCCGACCGCTTCGCCGCCGGCGCGGCGGCGCCTCAGTTCCTCCTGCATCGCAAGCCAGCCGATTGCGGCCAGCGCCTTGTCGAGAAGCTTGGCGTAATCGCCGGAATCGTAGGTGAGTTCGGTGCCGAGCGTGTCGAAATTGAGCGCGTACGGCATGTCGGTATTGGCGATCAGATTGCGGCGCCGGATTTCGACCGGGTTGGTTTTCAGTTTGGCCGCGATGGCGTCCATCAGCCGCTCGCGCACGAACGTGCTCTCGTAGCGTCCCGGCGCGCGATAGGTGCCGCACGGCGTTTTGTTGGTGAGCCGGATGCGCCCCACCATGCGATAGGCGGCGAGTCGATACGGCCCCGGCAGCATTGCGGCGGCAAGATCGGGGACGGTCGCCGCATGGGTGCGCACATAGGCGCCTTGATCGTGGAAGAACTCGCCGTCGATGGCGAGCAGGCGGCCATCGGCGTCGACCGCGGCGCGAATGCGGAAATGGGCCTGGCGCGAATGATTGGTGGCGAGAAGATGCTCGCGCCGATCCTCGATCCATTTCACCGGGCGGCCAAGCCGCAGCGCGCCGAGGCAGACCAGAACGTCTTCCGGGTAAAGCTCGCCGCGCACGCCGAAGCCGCCGCCGACATGGCCTTCGTGCAGGTGCACCGAGGAGGCGGGCCGGCCAAGCATGCGAGCCAGTGCGTCCCTGTTCCAGTGCACCACCTTGGCGGCGCCATGCAGTTCGATGATGCCGCGCGCCTGCCGTGCAATGGCGCCGCGCGTCTCCATTGGCACGCCGCTGTGGCGGCCGATCGCGAGTTCGAGCGCGACAATTGCGTGCGCCGCAGCGAACGCACCTTCGACGTCGCCGAAGCCTTTGCGGACGAGGGCGACTTCGGTTGAGTGATTTTGGCCGAATACGCCGGGCGGCGCGTCGGCGGCGAGTAGCGGCGGCAGTTCCTCGACCTCGACATTCACCAGATCGGCGGCATCCTCGGCGAGGTAGGCATCGGTCGCGAACACGACAGCGACCGGCTCGCCCACGTAGCGCACGCAATCGGTGGCCAGGATCGGCTGCCGATAGGGATCGAGCCCTTCGATGCGGGTGAGGCGAAAATCGATCGGCGGAACGGTGGTTACGTCGGCCGACGTCCATACCGCGACGACGCCCGGCGCCGCGCGGGCCGCACTGGCATCGATCGCGACGATGCGGCCGTGGGCGTGCGCGGAACGCACGACGCGCATATGCAATTGATGGGCGAAATTGACGTCGGCGGCGAACAGACCGCGGCCGGTGACAAGCGGCCGGTCTTCGAGCCGCGGCAGCGAGCGACCGACGAAGGTCATCGCGCCCAAGCCGATTGATTGTTGCGAACGGGTCATCGCCTTCATTCAATCGCCGCTATCGCGTCCAGGTGATGCGTTTCGTTGATCCGCACGACACAAATCTTTTCGCCGTCGATGTCCACCTCGTTGAGGCAGCACGGGTTCTGCGCAATGCGTCGATAGGCCGACAGCGGCAGATCGAGACATTGCAGCAGCAAAATGCGATTCACGCTGTCGTGACCGACGAGCACGACGGTGTCGTCGCGATGCCGGCTCAGAACGAAGCGCAGCGCATTGGCGCCGCGCGCCGCAACATCCTGCAGCGATTCGCCGTTGGGAAACCGTACGAGATGCGGGGTCGTGAACCAGGCGGCGAGCAGCGATGGATCATCCCGTTTGGCAAAATCGAAAGTCTTGAATTGCCAGGCACCGTAATCGATGTCGTTGAGATCGTCGCAAATCTCGGCGGTGATGCCGCAGGCTTTGGCGATAGCGGCGCCGGTGGCGACGCAGCGTCCCATCGGGCTGGTGTAGATTTTGGCGGGCTGCCAGGCGCCGGCAATGCGATCGGCGACGGCGGCGGCTTCGCGCCTGCCGCGCGCCGTGAGCTCGAGCGGCTCGCGGCCGCGGAAGCGCTCGGGCTTTATGCCTTCGACGTGGCCGTGGCGGGTGAGAAGGATTTTGGTCATGCGAAACGATCAGGAAAACGAGTTTGCCGCTTGCGATGCCGTGCCGCAATACGTCGTGGGTCAGTCTGCTAGACGCGGCGCATCGGCAGCGTCCAAGCCAATACCGATTCGATGCCGGTAAATATCGCGATGGTGATGAAGGCGGAGCGGAAGGCATCGGCGATTTCCGCCTGCACGATCGCTTGCCGCGCCGGCGCGAGCCTCGCTAGGGCTTCCGGCCCTACCTCCATGATGGCGCCAATCATACCGGACGTTTCGCGATCGCTGCCGGCAAGAACGGCGAACAAGATTGCGGCGACCAGCGCGGTGCCGAAGGCGGCGCCGACCGAGCGGGAGAACTGGACCATGGCGGCGCCGGTGCCAAGCCGGCGCGGTCCCGACACCGACTGCACAGTGAGCTGAACCACGCCCATGACGGTACCCATACACGTCGCGATGGCGCACCATACCCAGGGCAACACCGCGATGGACAAGTGCGGGGTCCAGAAGGCGAGGAACACCAAGCCCAGCGTCGCCAGCGGCATTGCGCACGACGGGAATATTGCGGTGAGCCCGGTTCGGGTCACGATCTGGCCGGTAATCATCGAACCCACGCCGATGCCGAACGTCAGCGGCAGCAGCATGAGGCCGGTTTCTGCCGGCGAGGCGCCGCGCACTGCGCGCAGATAGATCGGCAGGAACGTGATCAGCGAGACCAGCGCGGCGCCGTGGCAGGCGGCAAGGCCGTCGCTGCGCCAGATCGACGGCTCGCGGAAAAGCCGCGGCGGGATGAGCGGAGAGGTGCTGTGCCGCTCCTGCCAGATCAGCGCCGCCAGCGCCAGAAGGCCGAACGCCAAGAGTCCGAGCGCCATCGGTAGCGTGCTGGTGCGGAGCTGTTGCAATTGTTCGAGCGCCAGGATCACCGGGCTGACGAACATGATGAACAGAACCAGCCCCGGAATATCGAAGGTGGTGCGGCGGCGATCTGCCGGACGCGATGCCAGGCGCAAGACCAGGACGACGGCGATAAGCCCGAGCGGCACGTTGACAAGGAATATGGATTGCCAACCGAAGGCCTGGGTCAGATAGCCGCCGGCGACCGGACCGAAGGTGCTGGAACTGACCGATACGCCGGCAAGATAGCCCTGATAACGGCCGCGCTCACGCGGCGGCACGGTCTCCCCGATCAGCGCTTGCGACAGCGTCATCAGCCCGCCGCCGCCAAATCCCTGCAACACGCGAAATGCCGTCAGCCATTCGATGCTGGGCGAGAGCGCGCACAGCACCGAACCGACCATGAAGATCGCCAGCGCCATGGTCATCATGGCGCGCCGGCCGAAGGTGTCGCCCAGCCGTCCATAGACCGGCGCCGCAATGGTATTGGCGATCAGGTAGGATACGACTACCCAGGAGGCGCGCTCGATCTCTCCCAGATTCGAGGCAATGGTGGGCAGCGCGGTGGCGACGATGGTCTGGTCGGCAACGGCCAGGAACATCGGCAGCATGATCGAAGGAAAGACCATGAGAAACAAATGCTTCTGCCGCGGCGCAGTCGCGTCAGCCGCCGCATCCGCGGGCGCGTCGTTTGACGCAGCCTGCCCGACAGCATCGTGCGACTCGGTTGGCTGATCGACCGACTGGTTCATTGATTGATGCTGGCCGGATGATTCATCGTGAAGAATTGATGGTTGCGCGGCTTCTTCGGCGGCCGCCTGAATATTTCGATTCGCGCATCCTTCTCTGCAATCGTAGCCGATGCATTACGAACAAATCCGTACAAAGCACAGCGCCAGCCCGGCCGGGGGTATTGTGGCCAAACGCGGGCGGAGGTTGCGCCGTTCCCGGCATGAGGCCCTCACAACGCAACCGGCGAATACGTATATGACGCGAATTGAGGGTGGGACGCCACCGCGCTGTGACGACTGTGCGGATGGCGGCGCTCCGGCTGGACAGCGAGACGACACATAACGGGAGCCACACCATGCCTCAAGACAGTCCACGCAGCGAAAGCCCACGCGCCGAAACTCACCGCGCCGAGCACATGCGCGCCGAACGATCCCGTAGCGAAAGGTCGTTGACGGCGAGCGCGAGTTCGCCGTTCGGCGAACTCGGACCGCGGGGCGTCACCGCCGGTCTGCGCCTGCAAAAGGCGATGCTCACGCTTTTTTCGGACATCGGCCAGGAATGGTTTTCGCGTGCAACCGCGGAGGCAGAATTGGCCTTAAAACTGCCGAACAAGCTCAAAGCTGCGCGCTCGGTGCCCGATGCGTTTTCCGCCTATCAGGAATGGCTGGGCGAATGGCTGAACATGTTCAGCGAAGACAGCCGCCGCCTCGTCTCCGACAGTCGAAAGATCGTCGATACCGGCGTGCGCTGTTTCGCCGACACGGCGCCCGCGGCGACGAGTTGATGATGCGAGTCTGATCAGTTGCGCCGTTCATCCACTGCCGACTGATTCGCCGGAACTCACCGTCGCGCGGCGTGCAACCAATTTTTTTGCTTGGCGTTAGTTTCGGCGGAGGAGATCCGCGGCGCCCGTTAAGTCGCTTTGCCGACTCGGGAGCCGATGTGGTGCCGTGATGAGTTGTTCGTCAATTGAGAGTGAGTGGCGTGCGCGCACGTGCTGCAATTAGGCCGACCCTCCTGCGTGGTACGCTAGCAGTTATTGTCATTTGCACTCCTGCTGCGGCGCACGACAATGGCCAGTTTACCAACGTGACGCCCGCGGTGCGGACTTGGTTTCACAATGTGAAATCGCCGCATGGCATTCCATGCTGTGATATCGCCGATGGCCACCGCACCGACTTCCAAATGCGTAAAGATCGATACTGGGTTCCGATCAACGGCACATGGATGCCGGTGCCGCCCGACGCCGTCCTCGACAACGTCGGTAATCCGGTCGACGACGCTGTCGTCTGGTACAGCATTTACGACGATCAAGTGGTGATCCGCTGTTTCGTGCCGGGTGGCGGCGCCTAAACACGGTGATGCATCAATTGGAGTCGGAAGCAGCGATTGGCACAAAAATTCCGGCCGCCATTGCTGGCGGCCGGTTTTCAGGTCGCGGTCGAGGTAACGCAGTTAGCCGAGGAAACCAACGCGCTCCTGCTCGCGCGCCTCTTCCGTAGTGGTCGGCTGCGCCGGCAATTGCAGCACGGTCGCCTCCTGACCCTCGCACAGAAGAGTCAGCAGCACGATGCGCCCGTCGGGAAATTCGAGGGCGTCGTGATGCGCCGCCAGCTTGTCCTTGTTGACTTGCCGGAAGATGGCGGTGCGATGGTTGATCGTCTTGGTCTTCCATCCCAGAAGGCCGGCCGGCAGGCAGGCAACGTCACTGGCGAACGCGAGCTCCGTTCCAGGCAACACACACACTGCCAATCCAGGGTCGTCGCAGGCGGCGAACCCGCGCGTTCCCGTCCCGAAATCACGCGTTACCAGCTTGTCGCCGACTTCCGCCGGCCTTGAGCGTACGCTTTGAAGGCTAAAGTCACACATTGGCGACTCCTTTCTTCCCGGGTGTGCACTTCCCAGGGCTTCCGATGCACAGCCCCGCAACCCTTCCGACAACGACTTCAAGCAAGAATGGTGCCGTCGCAAAACAGTAAAAGACATTTGAGCGCAACGCTGCCGGCAGGCGTCAACAAGCCGCACTGATCGCGGCTTGGCGTCTTCGCTGGCTTTTTTGCTCTCTCCCGGCCGAGCGGCGATGGCGCGGGGAATGTCAGAGTGCTGCTTGAAGGTGCAGATTTTGTGGCGGTCTGCCCGTGGCGCAGGCGGTGCTGGCCGCCGCCGCAGCCTTTCGCACTAACTGCGCTATTTGACGGTGATCCCGCCCACCATGCCGTACCAGTCGTGGTCGGCGCAGCGCAGATCATAAGTGCCGGGCTTGTGGGGCGTGAGAAAGACGTCCTTCTTGTCGCCTGGCTGCATCAGCACTTCGCTGCGGTCGTTGCTGAGAACATCGGGATTATCGATGGTGGCGGTGGCGAAGAAGACCGGTGCGGTGAATTCGTGCGTTTCCTTACCGTGATTTTCCAAATGCAGCCGGTAAAAAACGTCATGCTGAAAAGTCAGATGGTCAGGCTCGAACCGGTAATCGACCATGATGACGGTGACTTTGACGGGCTTCGGCGCACCGCTCGCTGCCGATAGGAGGCAAGCGATTGCGAAAATGGCAAGGAGGCGTCCGATCACGTACGGCTGAGGCACGGTTCCCGGTTCCTTGCCCGACGGCCACTCGGTTCGCTTATTACCTAAACCCGGTTAGTTTTCAATGCATTGCGGCAGCATGGCCGCCGCCGGACACGCGCCTTATCAGTACTAGCACGACGGGGACGAGGAGCGCGGCAAAAATCGCCCAAGTGCGGAATATGTCGATATAGGCCAAGAGCGATGCCTGTCCGCTCACCAGCTGGCCGATATAGCCGTAGGCATGCGATTGTGCAGCCGCCGTCGGCGCGCCATGTTCGGTAAAGTAGTGCGTGATGTGATTAAGGTTCGTTTGCCATGCTGGCGATGACGGCGTCAGGTTGCTGACCAGGCGCGCCTGGTGCAACTGGCTGTGCTGCAGCAGTTCGGTATTGGCAAGAGAAACCCCGACACCGCCGCCGAGATTGCGGGCGACGTTCATCAGTGCCGACGCCTGAGCGGTCTTGTCCTGCGGTAGGCCGTCGTAGGCGATGGTATTGATTGGAATGAACAGGAAGGGAAGGCCGATCATCTGATAGACGCGCATCGTCGCGAAAAAGCCGAAGTCCGCATCGGGAACGAGATTGGTCGAGTGCCACATCGCCAGCGCGATTCCGCCGAGACCGAGCGCGATCCAATATTTGGGTTGCATCCATCCGGCGATTTGGCCGGCAATGGGCATCACGACCAGCATCGCCAGTCCGCCCGGCATGATCGCGAGGCCGGAGAGTTCCGCCGTATAGGGGAAGCTTGTCTGCAGCAGTTGCGGCATGATCTGGGTGGACCCAAAAAGGATGGCGCCGACCGCCAGCATGACCACAAAGGACATGCCGAACTGTCGGCGGCAAAGCAGGTGGATGTCGACGATTGGATCCTCTTCGGTCAGCTCCCAGACGATGAAAAAGATGAAGGAGGCGGCGGCAATCGTGGCGCAGGTGATGATGACGTTGGAGTGGAACCAATCGTCCTCCTGACCGCGGTCGAGCACCCATTCGAGACTCGCGAAAGCGATGGCGATCAATGCAAACCCGATCCAGTCGACTTTCAATCCGCCGGCTAAGCGCGTGCGACGCTCGCGTTCGAGCGCTTCCGGCTCGATCACAAACCAGTGCACCAGCGCCAGCGAGGCAATACCGATTGGCACGTTAATGAAAAAGATCCAGTGCCAGGAGTAATTGTCGGTAATCCAGCCGCCGAGCGTCGGGCCGATGGTCGGCGCGACGATGACGGCGATGCCGTAGAGCGCGAACGCCTGAGCGCGCTTGTGTGGCGGGAAGGTGTCGGCGAGGATCGCTTGCTCGCTGGTCGGCATGCCGCCGCCGCCGAGTCCCTGCAGGACTCGAAAGATGATCAGCGCGCCGAGATTGGGCGCCAGGCCGCACAGCAGCGAGCTGGCTGTGAACAAGGCTACGCAGATCATATAGAAGCGCTTTCGCCCGAGCACATTGGACAGCCAGCCGCTCACCGGCAGCACGACGGCGTTGGCCATCAGATAAGTGGTAATTACCCAGGTGCTCTCGTCGATGCTGGCGCCGAGGCTGCCGGCGATATAGCGCAGCGAAACGTTGGCGATCGAGGTGTCGAGCACCACCATGAATGTAGCAATTGAAACGATGATCGCGACGAGCCACGGATTACGGCCGCCCGCGGCAGAACGGCTGGGATTCCACCCTGATCTTCCACCGCCGTCGTCGCTCATTTGATCGTGACCGTCGGAACGACTGACATGCCCGGCCCGAGCAGGACGTCGGGCGGATTGTCAAACACGATCTTGACCGGCACGCGCTGCACGATCTTGACATAATTGCCGGTTGCGTTTTCCGGCGGCAGCAGACTGAAGGCGGTACCGCTGCCGGCCTGGATGCTGGCGACGCGGCCCGCAAAACTTCGGCCGGGATAGGCGTCAACCGTAATGCTCACCGGTGCACCGGGTTTGACCGACACAAGTTCCGTTTCCTTGAAATTGGCGGTGACCCACACGTTGCGCGGCACGAACATCATCAATGCCTGTCCGGGCGCGGCATTATTGCCTTTCGTCGCCGTCAGGTTGGTCACGTAGCCGTCGGCCGGCGCTGTGATTTCGGTGCGCGACAGATTGATGTTGCCGATCTCCAGCGTGGCCCGCATCTGTTCGAGCTGCGCCTGCGCCTGCAGTTTCTGGCTCTGCAGCACCGGGAGCTGCTTTGCAGTCGCGGCGGCGTTGGCTTGAGCGGCATCAAAGCTCGCCTGCGCCTGCAAAAAACTAGAGTGGTATTGCTGCGCCTGCTCCTGTGTGACCGAACCGCTCTTGGCCAATCCGGAATAGCGTTCGTCCTGCTGCCGCGCGAAAATCAGCGCCGCTTGCGCCTGGGTCGCCTGCCGGTTGGCTTGGTCGACGCGCGCCTGTTGCGCGCCGATCTGCGCGGCGATGTTGGCGATATTGGCCAGCGCCTGATCGACCTGAGCTTTGGCCTGGTCGACCTGCGCCCGATAGTCGCTCTTGTCGAGAACGACCAGCACGGTACCGGCCTTGACGAGTTCGTTATCGGTGACCGGCACGTCAACGACCTGGGCGCTGATCTGGGAACTGATGGTGACGGTGCGGGCGTCGATGAAGGCGTCGTCCGTCGATATGTAGCCGCTGGCGTTAACCCACCAGACCACGATTCCCACGAGCACGAGAATGCAAACCGCGGTGATCGCCAGGACCAGGCCGCGACGTTCGCGCAAACGCGTCAGCCAGGACGAGTCTTGCTTTACGCCGCCACGCGCGGGTTTCGCCTCCAGATTCGGCGCCGCCTCTTGCTGATGTTCGTTGGTAACGCGTTGATCCATGACTCCTGACTAAACGTCTGGCGGGAAAGGACGTTGCGCGATACCAGGCCGACTGGGCAAGCACAAACAATTGATTCGCCAATTATTTAACGGGTAACGGCAAGCGAGGCCAGTCAGGAGGAGCCATTCGGGCGCAGCGCCGCCGAGATTTTTTCGACGAATTCGCCAAGCTCTTCCGGATCGAGGTCGCTCACCGCCCAGAAGTCGAGCCCCTGGGCCGACCAATGGCGAACGTTATAGCCTTGGACGGCCCTTGCGTTCACGAAAGCGTGCCCGCTGCCCAAGCGTTGGGCGACGAACAGATTGATGATGTGCTTGCGGCGGCGATAGACGACGCAGGCGACCGGCTCGCCGCCGATGTAATCGAGGCATCCGCCGAGCAGCGTGAAGCCTTCCGCGGTCAGCTCGATGACCGGCGGCGCGACGTCGACCTTGCCGTCGAACCAGGGTTTGACCGTGTGTTGATCGCTGGTCTGCACGTCCATCAGATGGCCGGGCTGCAGCGAACGGATATGCGCCGAGACGACTTCGTCGGCGACGGTCTGCTCCCGGTCGTTGCGGAAAACGGTGAGCACTATGCCCGCGGCGGCGGCCCCCGAAAGAACTACGCCGACAAATGGCTGATGTCGCCGGTATGGATCATGAAGGCGGGCGTGGTCGGCAGCGCCCTAACCTTGGCGATGCATTCGGTCAGCGTGCCGACTGCGCCCGGATACGGCGTCTTGAAGTTGAAGCCGATATGGCTGTCGCTGATCTGTACGAAGGTGAGACCGCGCGTTTCCTTGGCGACCGCTTCGTCGATGATGCCGAGCGAGTGGGGAACCCCGCCGGAAATGGTCCATAAAACGCCGGTACCGACCCAGGTCATGCATTCGAGAATTTTTCGACGGTCAACGCCGTCGTCGCGGTCCTGTTGGCTCATTCGGGTCTCCTGCAAGGTCATGTCGCGCAAAGCCATGTGGGCTTCGCGGACCTGATCGGCGGAGACTCACCTTTATTCCCGTCGCCGAATTTATTTTGGTGGGCGGCGGGTCGAGTCGGCTGCTATACCGATAAGTCGGCCCAAAAGCCCTGCCGGGGCGCGCCAGCAACGCGAAAGACATGCTGCAAGCATCATCGCTGCCATCAGTGGAGACACGGAGGTCGTGGGTCGTGGCCAGTGTCGCGCTGATGATCATGGCGGTGGCATTCGGCGCGCCCTGGATCACCGTGGTTGCGCTTAAGAACATCGCCGCTGAGGTCGGCGGCGAACGCTCGATTCCGTCTCTCGCCGGGGCGCTGGTCTGGCTCGGCTCCGGTGTCGGCGGCATTCTCATGGGCCGCGTCGCCGAGCGGGTTGGCGTGCGCTGGACCGTTATCGGTGGCGCCTCGATGATTGCCGCCGGACTTGCGCTGTCGACCTTCGGGCCGTCGCTGCCGCTGTTTGTCGGCCACGGTCTGTTCATCGGCTTGCTCGGGCTCGGCGGCATCAACGCGCCGTTCTATGTTTACGTGAGCCGCTGGTTCGACCGCCGCCGCGGCTCGGCGCTGGCGTTGATTTCCAGCGGTAGTTTTCTTGCCGGAGCAATCTGGCCGTCGATCTTCGAGCGTGCCATCGCCTATGCCGGCTGGCGACAGACGATGCTCTATTATGCGCTGGTGGAGCTGTTACTGATCGTGCCCGCCGCCGCCATCGTGTTGGGCCGGCCGCCCGATAGTGCGCATCGCGTCACACTCGCCGGCGCAACGCAGAGCAGCGATACCGTGCTGGGTTGGCCGCCCAACCTCGTTTTCGTGTTGCAGGCCGGCGCGATCTTCACCTGCTGTGTGCCGATGTCGATGCCGCAGGCGCATCTGGTCGCCTTCTGCAGTGATCTTGGCATCAGCCCCGTGCACGGCGCGGCGATGTTGTCGGTCCTGCTCGGATCAGCGTTTCTCAGCCGCCAAGTCTGGGGCGCTCTCTCCGATCGGCTCGGTGGGCTCTACACGATGCTAGCGGGATCGGCGTGCCAAACCGCCGGCTTGGCGGCGTTTCTGCTCACGCAGAACGAATTCGGCCTGTTCACGGTCTCGGCGGCGTTCGGCTTCGGGTTCAGCGGACTTGTGCCCGCCAACATTCTGGCGTCGCGCGAGCTGTTCCCGGTCGGCGAAGCTTATTGGCGAATTCCGACGCTCTTATTGTGCAGCGGCACCGGCATGGCTACCGGCAGTTGGCTCGGTGGCATCCTATACGATTATTTCGGCTTTTATGCGCCCGCTTTCGCCGCCGGCGTGGCGGTGAGCATGATCAATTTCACGATCATCAGCGCGCTTGCGTTCCGAAGGAGCCAAACGGTCGTCGCCGTGTGAGCGCATCCGGCGGCCGGCGCTCGACGTCCCCTCGCAGCTTTCCTGATTTGCTATGCTGCGGCGACTTGTGTGTGTCGCATTCCTGTCGTACCAACGACCCGGTGTCGCGTTGGCTGGGTGAAGCGCTCCGATGGGTAGATTTGTCGGCGTTTCCGTGGTGTTTTTCGTGCTGGCGGTCGGGTTTGTGGTCCTGGCCCAAGGGTCGGAAATGGCCGCCTTGATTGCGGCTTACCGTTCTGAACCGCTGCTGCACAAGATCGCATGGGCCGTTATCGTTCTCGTCCCGCTTGTTATGCTGCCGTTTGCGGTGTGGCTCTGGGATCGGCTGGTGCGCCAACGCCAAGCCGTCACGGCGCTGGAGCTGCGCCTCAACAGCGTGCGTGTGCGCGCCAAGGACGCGACCAAGGTTCAGGCCGATGCCGAAGCCGACGTGCAACATCTCACCCGTACCGATCCCGAAGATGCTATCGCCGCGCTGCAGCGGCGGATCACCGAGGCGGAGCGCTTCGCCGAGATCCAGCACAGCCGCAACCAGATGGCCGATCTCGATTCTCGCGTCAGCGCGATTCGCGCCCAGCAACAGGCGCTGAACGACCGGCTTGCTCCGGTGCTTGAAACCAGGCGCGCGATCGAGCAGATGTTCGCCGAACTCGACGGCCGCCAGCACGACATCGAGCGGTCGCTTGCCGAGGTGGCCAGCGGCGATGACGGCACGGCTCTGGAAATTCGCCTGAAAAACCTCACCGAATTCGCCAGGCAGGGCAGCGCCCGCTGCGATCATATCGAGCACGCCGCAAAGACGGTCGCGGCCCTGAAGGAGGCGTGTGCGGATCTGACCACGCGCCTTGCGCCGTTGACGGCGGTCGAGGACGGCATCACCGCCCGCGTGAGGGAGCTGAGTGCAAAACGCGACGACATCGCCGCGACCATCGATCTGCTCGAGCGTGCGCCCGACGGCGCGCTCGTCGACCGGGTGCAGAAATTGGCCGATGACAAAAAGCGGCTCGACGACGGTATTGCGCATCTGCATGCGCAGTTTTCCAGACTGGCCGGCTTGGGTAAGGACCTCGCCGGACTGTTAGCCGCGATCGACCGCGCACTCAGCACGGTTTCAAGCACCAAGACGGAAGACGGCACGCCTGACATTGATGGCCGCATCGAGGATGTCTCGCGCTTCATCGAGCAGACGCGAAGCCAATTCGAAGGCATCGAGGGCCGCGTCCTTGTTCTTGAACAATTGAAGAGCAAGCTGGACGACCTGCAATTGCGCTTGGCGCCACTTGAATCTGATGAGACCGGCGTCGCGAAGCTGATCGAGGAACTGGAGAACACGCGGGAAAAGCTGATCATGAGAGTCCGCCAGGTCGAGGGGGGCGAAGAGGGCGACCTCGCCGCGCGAGTGAAGACTTTCGCCGACGCCAAGCACGAACTCGAAGAGCGCGTCGCGAGTCTGGCCGATCAGTTCACCAAACTGTCGACCATTCGCAAGGATATCGCCGGCCTGTTCGACAAGCTGGCCAGCGCCGTCAGCGCCTCCTCGCATTGAGCCTGATCGACGAAATCCCAACTCGCCGAGGCCGGCCATCCCAGCGCACGTCTCGCCGTCCGCACATGACGGGTTCCCGCCCGTGGATTTTCCCTTGCAGCGGGGACGGTTCGTCGGGCACATTTCGGGAAACGACGGCGTGCGCCAGGGCAGCGCGTCGCATCTCGAAGGGAGGCTCGCATGAAGCGCATGTTATGTTCGAGCGTTGCGGCGATGGCTGTCGCCGCCTTGTTTGCTGCAATACCTGCGCCGGCCAGCGCTCAGAGCATCGATAGGCACGATATCGGCGGCGTGGTTAGCGGCCCGCATGGGCCGGAAGCCGGGGTCTGGGTGATCGCCGAAACCCACGACCTGCCGACCCGCTACGCCAAGATCGTCGTCACGGACGATCGTGGCCGCTACGTGGTGCCCGATCTGCCGAACGCCAAGTATGAGGTCTGGGTCCGCGGCTATGGCCTGATCGACTCGCCCAAGGTGGAGGCTACTCCCGGCAAGCATCTCAATCTGACCGCCGTCCCGGCGCCGAACGATGCAGCCGCCGCGCAATATTACCCGGCGATCTACTGGTTCGCGATGTTGAAGATACCACCGGCCGGTGATTTCGGGGGCAAGAGCGACATTCCGCCCAAGGTCACGCAGCAGGCATGGCTGACCGCGATCAAGAATCAGGCCTGCGTCGGCTGCCATCAATTGGGCCAACTGGGAACGCGGACCATTCCGGCGGCGTTCGGCACGTTCAAGACCGGTGAGGAAGCCTGGGCGCGGCGCATCCAGTCAGGCCAGTCGGCGCCGCTGATGATTAACGCGATGGGGAGCCTCAACGACCTGCCGCTCAAATATTTCGGCGAGTGGACCGACGCCATCGCCAACGGCGCGTTACCGCCCGACAAGCCGCCACGGCCGACCGGAGTCGAACGCAACCTCGTGGTCACGATCTGGGATTGGGGTCAGGACGACAAATATCTGCACGACCTGATCTCCACCGATAAGGTGCATCCGACGGTGAACGCCTACGGCAAGCTCTATGGCTCGACCGAATACTCGACCGATCACCTGCCGGTGCTCGATCCGAAGACCGCGCAAGCGAGCTTTATCACGCCGCCGGAAGGCCCGGACGTGCCCGAGGCGCTTGGGCCGGGACATGCCGACGGCAAGGACCCGCTGGCCCCTTCGGCCTATTGGGGCATGCAGCATATCCATGATTCAAAGATCAACAACCACAACGACATGTTCGATTCCAAGGGCAGGCTCTGGCTGACCGGCACCAATCACGCTCCCGGCACGCCGGCGTATTGCCGCGCGGGCTCGGATAATCCCTACGCCAAGGTCGATCCGATCGATACGAACGAGCGTCAGCTCGTCATGTACGATCCGAAGACGCAGAAATGGACCTTCATCGATACCTGCTTCGGCACGCACCACCTGCAATTCGGCTTCGACAAGGACGAAACACTGTGGGTCAGCGGCGCCGGCGAGCGCGCCGGCTGGCTCGACACTAAGGTGTTCGACGAGACTGGCAGCGTGCAGAAGGCGGAGGGCTGGGCGCCGTTCGTGCTCGACACCACCGGCACCGGCAAGATCACCGCCGAGTTCAACAAGCCGGGTCAGCCGATGGATCCGAAGAAGGACATGCTGATTGGCGGCTCCGGCACCTACGCGGTGATGCCCAATCCGGTCGACGGCTCGGTTTGGTACACAGACAATGTCTTCGCCGGCCAGGCCGGCATCGTGCGCTTCGATCCGAAGACCAAGCTTTCGGAGTTTTATAAAATTCCAATGCCGGGCTTCGGTCCGCGCGGAGGCGATATCGATAGCAAGGGCGTCGTCTGGGTGTCGCTCGGCAGCGGCCATCTGGGCAGTTTCGACCGTTCAAAGTGCAAAGGGCCGCTCAACGGTCCGAAGGCGGCAACCGGCGACATCTGCCCCGAAGGCTGGACCTTCTACAAATATCCGGGCCCTGGCTTTGCCGGTATCGGCGATAACAGCGCCGAGGCGAGCTACTACACCTGGGTCGACCAGCACGACGCCGTCGGGCTCGGCAAGGACGTGCCGATTTCCACCGGCAACGAAAACGACGGCTTCGACGCGCTGGTCAACGGCAAGATGATCGTGCTGCGCATCCCGTACCCGATGGGCTTTTACGCCAAGGGTCTTGATGCGCGCATCGACAATCCCAAGGCCGGCTGGAAGGGCAGGGGGTTATGGTCGGCGGAGGGCGATCGCACGCCGTGGCTCAAGGAAGGCGGCAAGGGCGATCGGCCGATCGTCGTGCACATCCAGGTACGGCCCAATCCGCTTGCCGATTGAGCGGACTGCGCGTTGCTCTGAGCAAAGCCGCCGGGCGCGAAACCGCCGGGCGGCTCTGCTTGTTTGACGACGCCGAGCCCCGGGCTCCTCTTTGGGTCCGCTGAGCGCCTTGGGTCGGTGGTGGTGCGGTTTAGCCTTTGAACCTTTGCCCAGGATGGTGCGTCCAAATAGGCAATTGCTGATCCGATCCCCCATCCTCCCCCCGACCCTCTGATCGGGTCAGCGCGTAACGGCCGGCTCTCCCCCAAGAGCCGGCCGCAACTATTTTGTATTTTGCGCTCGGCAGTGCCGTAACCTATTGGATCTTGGAGAGAATCGCCCGACGTTAAGGTTAACTGAACCTTTTGGCTCGTCAGCGCGTCCAATAATCGCCAGGGCATTGCCTGGAAGGGACGGCCGGGCTTGACCGGCTGCAAGCGATAAGAATGGAGGGGCGTGATGAAGTACCAGGTCATCGGTTGGATCACCGCCGCGTCGATCGCAATTTGGGCTGCTCCCTTCGTTTACGCCATGTGCGATCTCATTCAGTGGCGATAGGCCGAGCATAGACTGCTTGATTTCCGATTGCGGGCCGTCGTCGACCGGCACCAACTATCGGCAGTCTGAGCCGCGTCGGCCATGCCTTCGCGCGCGTCCGGCGCCGGTTGCTGCGTATCTCATCCGCTGCAAGCACCAATCTCGCTCGACCAGGAACGCTGGCGGCGGTATAGGCCAGTATTGTCTGTGCTGATGTCTGGTTTTTGTTGAGCTGTTCTACGGACCAATTTATATGCTTTGGAGAAATTAAATGCGTTTGATCTCTAACCTCCGCTCCATCGGTTTCATTCTTGCGATCATGACGACGGTCGCTCTCCCGTCGGCGGGGCACGCTGTGACGATGCACATCGTCGCGCTCGGCGCCAGCAACACCGCAGGAAAGGGTGTATCCACCCCATGGCCGGAGCTGCTTCAGCAGATGCTGCGCGCCAGGGGATACGATGCTGAAGTCACCAACGCGGGCATCAGTGGCGAAGATGTTGATCAAATGCTGGCCCGCCTTGATAGCGCGGTTCCCGACGGGACCCAGCTCGTCATCCTCGACAAGGGAGGGAACAATGCAGGCCACGGCGTTAGCATCCATCCGGCGGTCGTCCAAATCCGCGCGCGCTTAACAGCGCGCGGCATCAAGCTCATCGTCATCCCAAGCATGCACGCATGGGCCAACAATCACCTTCAGCCGGACGGACTCCATATCACCGAGCAAGGTCACGCCGCCGTCGCCGCGCGCCTGCTTCCCCTGGTGATTGCAGCGCTGGGGAAAGGTCGTCACTAGCGGCTGCTTTTTCCTATGACTTCGTCAGGCCACCCAACTTTCGGACCCTGCATTCAGCAATTGCGACACGCCCGCAGCATCGAACAAAGTCTATGCGATTGATCGCAAAAGCCCGCTCGATCGGCTTCGTCCTCGCGATCCTGGCGATGGCTGGCTTACCATCAGCAGCGAGCGCGGCGACGATGCGCATCGTCGCGCTCGGCGCGAGCAACACCGCAGGTAAGGGTGTATCCGTGCCGTGGCCGGCGCTGCTTCAGCAGATGTTGCGCG
>JASHRW010000425.1 GCA_030037065.1 Xanthobacteraceae bacterium | reverse complement strand
CCAAATGGGCTATCCATTCGGCCGGGCACCGGACGGCCCCCTATGGAAGCCAAGGCCCGCGTGTGAGTTTGGGCGCCTTATATAGGCATGTGTCCCCTGCCGGCAATGCCTTTTGCACCGCGCGCGAAGCGCGCCTACTCGTGAGCGAATACTCTGCTAAATTGAATTCATGAGGCTTCACCGGCGCAAATTTCTGCATTTGACGGCAGATTCGGCGGCGCTAGTGGCGCTGCCTGCGATTGCGCGTGCTCAATCGACCTACCCCTCACGGCCGGTGCGCATTATCGTCGGCGCCGCTCCCGGCAGCGCGCCGGATGTCAGTGCCCGGCTGATGGCCGATTGGTTGTCGCGGCGACTTGGGCAGACCTTTTTCATCGACAATCGCAATGGCGCCGGCGGTAATATCGCCGCCAAGGCGGTCGCCGGTGCGCCCGGTGACGGCTATGCGCTCCTCCTGGTGAGCGCGTCGAACGCAATCAACGCGACGCTCTACATTCATCTGAAATTCAATATCGTGCGGGACTTCACGCCGGTCGCAGGTCATCAAATTCGCAAACATCCAGGTGGATTGATCAAACAGACAGAGCAGTCGATGCTTCATGGAGGATCGTCGTGAAATTTGCTCGTAGAGAATTCCTGCGCTTGGCTGCAGGCGCGACCGCCTCGCCAGCCGAGTCCTTCTCCGCCTGGGCGCAAAGCTACCCGACAAGGCCGGTCCAGCTCGTCGTCCCAGTTCCTCCGGGTGGCACATTCGATATTGTTGCCCGTTTGGTCGCAAACGCGCTGTCAAAGCGGCTCAGGCAGCAGATCGTCGTGGAGAACCGCGGCGGAGCCGGCACCAATCTCGGCACCGGCCTGGTCGCGCATGCCGCGCCGGACGGCTACACGCTTCTGCTCGCGGGCTCGCCCGGCGCCATCAATGCCACACTTTATCACAATCTCGATTTCAGTTTCGCGCGCGACATCGCGCCGGTCGCCAGCATCGAACACGCGCCGTTGATCATGGTCGTCAATCCCGCCTTCCCGGCCAAGACGGTGCCGCAATTCATCAGCTATGCGAAGGCCAACCCCGGCAAGATCAACATGGGGTCGGGCGGCGTCGGCTCGACCGGTCACGTTGCCGGCGAGCTTTTCAACATGATGGCCGGCTTGCGCATGGCGCACGTGCCCTATCGCGGCGAGGCACCGGCAGTCGCCGATCTTCTGGCCGGCCAGGTCCAGGTCATGTTCTCCACGCCGGGCTCGGTGATCTCCGATATCAAAGCGGGCACGCTACGCGCACTCGCCGTCACCAGCGCCAAGCGCATGGACGTGTTGCCGGATGTGCCGGCGCTTGGCGAATCTTTGCCGGGCTACGAGGCAGTCTCCTGGGCCGGCATCGGAGCGCCGGCCCATACCCCGGCCGAGATTATCGACAAGCTCAACCGGGAGACCAACGCTGCCTTAGCCGAACCCGAGCTGCAGGGGAAGCTCGCCACTTTCGGCGCCGCCGTGATGACAGGTTCGCCCGCCGATTTCCGCAAGTTCATAGGAAGCGAAATCGACAAATGGGCGAAGGTGATAAAATTCGCCGGCATCAAAGGTGAGTAAGCGCGCCCCGCCAGCGACTTCAACGGAGTAACGCGATGAAACTTGGTCGTCGCCGGTTCCTTAATCTGGCCGCGGGCGTTTCGGTGCTGCCGGTACTGGCGCGCGCAGCTTATGCGGACAGATACCCGTCGCGGCCGGTCCGCATTGTCGTCGGCTTTCCGCCCGGCGCCGCCACCGATATTGTCGGCCGGCTGATCGCGCAGACGCTTTCGGAGCGACTCCACAATCAGTTCTTCGTCGAAAACCGCCCAGGCGCGGGCAGCAATCTCGCGGCATCGGTGGTCGCGAAAGCAGCACCCGATGGCTACACCCTGTTGGCGATGACCGTCACCAATACAGTCAACGAGACCCTGTATAAAAATCTCGACTTCGATTTCGTCCACGACCTTGTGCCGGTCGCACGGACGATACTCTCGGCCAATGTCCTGGTGGTCAATTTGTCCGTGCGAGCCAAGACGGTTCCCGAATTCATCGCCTACGCCAAGGCCAATCCTGGCAAGCTCAATTATGCGTCCTACGGGTTCGGCACCGCCCCAAACATGGCCGGCGAATTGTTCAACATGCTGGCCGGCACCAAGCTCGTCCACGTGCCGTATCACTCGAACTTCATGCCGGATTTGTTGAGCGGCCAGGTGCAATTGGCATTTCTGCCGGTCCCGCTGATCATCGGCTTCATCCGCGGCGGTAAGGTGCGCGCGCTCGGGGTGAGCGGCGCCAAACCCTCGGATGCGCTACCCGGCGTGCCGCCGATTGCGCAATTCGTGCCGGGTTACCAAGCGGACATCTGGCATGGCATCGCCGCACCCAAGAGCACGCCAGCGGATATCGTCAACCAGCTCCACGACAACATCAACGCGATCCTCACCGACTCGGCAATGAAGCCGAAATTCGACAATCTCGGCGCCGAACCGGCGCCAATGACGAATGCGGATTTGGACAAATTCATCGCCGCCGAAGTGCAGAAATGGGCCAGGGTCATCCAGTTCGCCGATATAAAGGCAGGATGACGGACCCGTGGTGCCGCTTAGGTGAAAGCGCGCAAGGAGACCCAAACGGAGTGGAGATCGGAAATGACCGTTATCGACCGCAGGACCATGTCGCTCATCAGCCTTGCGGCCATGGCAGCGCCGGCTATGGCGTTTGCCGCCGACAGCTTCCCGTCGCGCCCGATTCATCTCGTCGTGGGCTTCACGCCGGGCTCTTCATCCGACATCACCGGCCGCATCTTTGCCAAGGAAGCCGGCGCGATCCTCGGCCGCGACGTAGTGGTGGACAACAAACCTGGCGCCGCGGGCAGCATCGCCGGGGCATACGTCGCGCATGCCGCCAAGAACGGCTACACGCTGTTTCTATGTCCGCTGTCGACGGTCACCAACAAAGTCGCCCATCCGGATGAACCGTTCGACACGATCAAGGATTTTGCGCCGATTGCGCTCCTTGCAACCGGCGCGATCGTGATGGTGGTTGATCCTAAGCTTGACGTGCACAGCGTCAGCGATTTCACCAAGCTGGCCAAGTCGAAGCCGGGCCAAATTTTGTTCGGCACGGTAGGCCCCGGCAGCTTGCCCGATTTGTGCGGCGAGCTTTATGCGCAGCGCACCGGCGTCAAACTGGTCCAGGTGCCCTACCCCGGCAGTCCGCAAGTCATCATCGATCTGATGGCGGGCCGGGTAGCGATGAATTTTGCCATCGCCTCATCAGTGCTCGGCCAGATCGCCTCCGGCAAAGTGCGGGCGCTTGCCATCGCTGCAGACAAACGGTCCGACCTGCTGCCGGACGTGCCGACCATGGCGGAAGCCGGCATAGCCGATTTCAACACGCCACTCTGGTTCGGACTGATGGCGCCGGCTGGCACGCCGCGGCCGGTTATCGACACAATCGCTACGGCTGCGCAGAAGGGCATGCACACGCCGGAAGCCGTCGAACTGTTGCACAAGCAAGGCTTCGTCCCCGAAAACTTGGGCCCCGATCAGTTCGGCGCATTTATACAAAGCGAAATCGCCCGCTGGTCCAAGGTCATGCGGGACGCCGGAATGAAAATCTAGGCCACCTCGCGAATGCCATCCGCTCAGCGGTAATCCCGAATAAAGGCGCTGTCAGCAAGCGAGACAGCGGCGGGCGCCGGGATGAGTATGTCGCACCCTGCCCGGCTCGGACGGCGTTACAATAACGATCCGCCGGCCGCCCCGGCGAAGCTTCCAGCCATCAACGACAAGGCGCGCCAAGCGCCGTCACCGCCCAGGGAGAACAGCGATGCGTCTGATCGATCGCAGGACGATGTCCTTGCTCAGCCTTTCCGCCGTGTTGTCGCCCGCCGCGTTGGCGGCGGAAACTTACCCGTCGCGTCCGATCCACTTGATCGTAGGATTCACGGCCGGCGCCACCTCCGACGTCATCGCGCGCATATTCGCGCAAGCCGCCGATCCTCTGCTCGGCCAGCAAGTGGTCGTCGAGAACAAGCCGGGCGCCGGGTCGAGCATCGCCGCCGAGTACGTCGCCCACTCCACCAAGGACGGCTACACGCTCTTTGTCCCCGCTCTATCGACGCTGACCGACGAGATCGTCAATCCCAGCCGGTCCACCAGGTTAGGTCGCGACTTTTCGTCGATCGCGCTGCTCGGCTACATTGCCATTGTGCTGATCGTCGACCCTGCGGCCAACGTACGCAGCGTTTCGGAACTCATTGCACTGGCCAAGTCGAAACCTGGGCGTTTGTCCTTTGCGTCGGTCGGGGCAGGGACGCTGCCGCACCTCGCCGGCGTGCTGTTCGAGCAGCGCGCCGGTATTCAGCTGTTGCATGTGCCGTATCCGGGAAGCCCGCAAGCCGTGACCGATGTGATGGCAGGCCGCGTCACCATGTTTTTTGCGCCGGCCTCCTCGATTATCGGGCAGGTTGAATCCGGCAGGGTTCTGGCGCTGGCGACCGCGGGCGCCAAACGCTGCAGTGCGCTTCCCAAAGTGCCCACCATGGCGGAAGCCGGCATGCCGAATTTCGATACCAGCCTTTGGCTCGGTTTGGATGGACCCGCCGGACTATCGCGCCCGGTGGTCGAAAAACTTGCCGGCGTCGCGAAGACAGCGATGCAAGCGCCACAATCGGCGGCAGCCTTGGTCAAACAAGGCTACGACTCGCACTATCTGGGACCGAGCCAGTTTGCCGCCTTCATTGCCAGCGAACGCACGCGCTGGACCGCGGTCGCGCATGCCGCAGGTCTCACCTCGAAGACCTGACCCAGACCGGCAAGATCACGCCGGCTGCAGTGCGCCCGTCTCGCGCACGACATCGTTGACGAACAGCCAGGTGCGGTCGACGAACGGCGGCGGCAAGGCCTTGCGGTTGTTGGCGAACTGCTCGCGCGATTTCAGCGTCACCCAATCGGTTCGCGGCTTGCGTTCGGCCGGATAGATGTTCAGCGCGGCCTCCACATCGTCGCCGTGCCGCGCGAGCAGGCGCGCCAACACATAGCCGTCCTCGATCGCCATGTTGGCGCCCTGAGCCAATGTCGGCATGGTGGGATGCGCGGCGTCGCCAAGCAGCGTCACGCGACCAGCCGTCCAATGCGGCAGCGGATCGCGGTCGTAGATGCCCCATTTATAGACGTGTTCGACGTGGCGAAACATGTCGAGCAGCGCCGCGTTCCAGCCCGCCTTGGCGGCAATGAGTTCCTCGCGGCTTGACGGCACCGACCAGGATTCCTCGATCCATTCCGTGGTCACATGGCCGCCGAAAATGTTGAGCCTGTCGCCTCTGACGCCGATCGGATAGCAGATGACGTGGCCGTTCGGTCCAATCCAGCCGAAATATTCGCCGTGCGGCAAGGCGACGTCGCCATTTGGTCCGATCCGCGTCGGCACGCAGTCCATCGGCACGATACAGCGCCACGCCATCATCTCGGTAAAGCGCGGGTGGTCCTCGCCGAAATGCTGGGCGCGGATCGCCGAACGGATACCGTCGGCACCGACGACGACATCGGCCTCGGCGGTTGAACCATCGGCAAAACGCGCGACCGCCGCGCCGTTCACCGTCTCGGCGCCGATGCAGTGCGCGCCGAGATGGAGCGGCGCATCGCCCACCGCCCGGCGGAGAAGGTTGTGCAGATCGGCGCGGTGTGCCGTCAGATACGGCGCGCCGTATCTTTGTCGCGAAATTTCCTTGAGCGGCTGGCGGAAGCGCAGCCGCCCTTCGTCCCAGGTCACCGACATGATGCCAAACGGCTCGAACGCATTGCGCATCAGCTCGTCTTCGAGCCCGAGCGCGCGCAGAACCTTGACCCCGTTGGGACCGATCTGCAGTCCGGCGCCGACTTCAAGCTTCGCCGAGCGCTCGAACAGCTCGACCTCAAAACCGCCCTGGCGCAGCGCGACCGCAGCCGCAAGGCCGCCGATGCCGGCACCGATGATGGCTACTCGTAAGGCCCTTCTTGGCTGCTGCGCCATCTTTCCATCTCCGCGGTGTAAAGGCTTACTTGACACGAGCAGCGACGCTCTTTACGCTTTTCTACAGCGTGGCGGCAAATGATTACGAGTTTTCGGCACAAAGGACTCAAACGTCTATACGAAGATGACGATCCCCGGCTTTTGCCGCCACAGACGGTCGATCGGATACGGGAAAATCTTGACTGCGCTCGATGCGGCAGAGAATCTTGATGGGCTGAACCGGCCAAGCTTTCGGCTTCACCCGCTCAAAGGCCAGCTCAAGGGCATCTGGGCAGCGACCGTCCGTGCGAATTGGCGCGTCATTTTTCGATTTGCAGATGGCAAAGCCTATGACCTCGACTTCGTCGATTATCACTAGAGAAATGAAGACGATGCCAATGAAGAAGCCCTTGCATCCGGGCAAATTGATCAAGTCTGACATCGACGAGCTTGGCTTATCGATCGTCGAGGCGGCCAAGGGTCTTGGCATATCTCGCCAGCAGCTTCACAGCGTCATAGCCGGCCGCGCAAGCGTTACGCCGGAAATGGCCATCCGTTTGGAGAAAGCACTGGGCAGCACTGCAGACACCTGGCTCCGGATGCAGATGAACTACGATTTGGCGCAAATTAGACAGCGAGCGCCTGCCATCCGCGTTACACGCATGGCCCGGAAAGTGGCGTAGCCAAGACGTCAGAGCGCCTCCACCGTCACCACGCCGGTCACCGCCTTGATGGCGCCGGCAATCTGCGGCGAGACCTTGAAGCGGCCGGGAAGCTTCACCTCGACCTCACTGCCGTTATGCAGAAGCAGCACCATGCTGACCTCGCCGTCTGCCGGCTCACCGCCGTGGCGCGCAGAACCGTTGCGGGCGGGCTCCAGCCGCCGCGCCACGCCGGCAAGCGGCTCGTCGTTGCGCAGAAAGACACGCAAGCCCATTTGCATTTTTGCCGCCGCCTCATCGAGCGGCTCGACCGATTGGATGCGTGCGCGCACTTCCTCGGCCTGCACTTCGGCCGTGAGCAGGAGCAGCACTGCGGTTCCCGGCTCGAGCAGATCGCGGTACTGCGCCAAGCCTTCGGCAAACAGCACGGCCTCGTAATGACCGCTCGGGTCGGACAAGCCGATGATGCCCATCTTGGTGCCGGTGCGCGTGCGCCGCTCGGTGCGTGCGATTACGGTGCCGGCAACGCGGCCGGCGCTGGCTCCGGCTTTCACGGCGCGGGAAAACTCGGCCCAGGACTGCACGCGCAGCCGCTTGAGCGCAGCCGCATAATCGTCGAGCGGATGGCCGGAAAGAAAGAATCCGACTGCCTCGTATTCGCGCTGCAGGCGTTCGGCCGGCAGCCAGGCTTCGAGCGCGGGCAGCACTACCGGCTCTGGCGCGGCTGGGCCGGCGAACAGTTCGGATTGGCCGCGCGCGGCATTCTCGTGCGTGCGTTGTGCGGTCGCCAGAAGCGCATCGATCACCGCGAATACGCGCGCCCGGTTCGATTCGAAAGCGTCGAACGCGCCGGCAGCGGCGAGGCTCTCCAGAACGCGCTTGTTGAGGGCTCGCGGGTTGATGCGGCGGGCGAAGTCGGCGAGGTCGGCGAAGGGGCGATCGCCGCGCGCCGCAACGATGCTCTCCACTGCCTGGCGGCCGACGCCGCGCAACGCCGCCAGCGCATAGTGGATGGCGTTGCCCTCGACTTCGAATTCGACGCCGCAGCGATTGATCGAGGGCGCCTCGACCTTGATGCCCAGCCGCTCCGCCTCAGCACGAAACTCCGCAAGCTTGTCTGTGTTGCCCATGGCGAGCGTCATCGACGCGGCCAGAAACTCGACGGGATAATTCGCCTTCATGTAGGCGGTCTGGTAGGTGAGCAGCGCGTAGGGCGCCGAGTGCGATTTGTTGAAGCCGTACTCGGCGAATTTCGCACACGCCTCGAAGATGGTTTCGGCGTCGCTTTGCGCGATGCCACGCTCGACGGCGCCGGAAATAAAGGAGTCGCGCTGGGACGCCATCTCCTTTTTGTCTTTCTTGCCCATCGCGCGGCGAAGAATGTCGGCCTTGCCGAGACTGTAGCCGGCAAGATCGCGGGCGATCTGCTGGACCTGCTCCTGATAGGTGATGATGCCGTATGTATCGATGAGGATCGGTTCGAGCTTGGGGTGTAGGTAATCGACCCGCTCATGCCCGAGCTTGCGCGCACAATAGGTCGGGATGTTCGCCATCGGCCCCGGCCGGTAAAGCGCCACCAGCACGATAAGATCCTCAAAGCGATCCGGCCGCATGTCGATGAGCGCGCGGCGCATGCCCGCGCTTTCCACCTGGAACACGCCCACAGTCTCGCCGCGCGCCAGCATCTCGTAGGTCTTGGCGTCATCGAGCGGCAGATTGGCGAGTTCAAGCTCGATTCCGCGCTGGCGCACCAGCTTGACGGCACGATCGAGGATGGTGAGCGTGGTGAGCCCGAGAAAATCGAACTTTACCAGCCCGGCCGGCTCGACCCACTTCATGTTGTACTGGGTCACCGGCATCAGCGATTTCGGATCGCGATAGAGCGGCACAAGCTCGTGCAGCGGCCGGTCGCCGATGACGACGCCGGCGGCGTGCGTCGAAGCGTGGCGGTGCAGCCCTTCGAGCTTCTGGGCGATCTGGAAGGCACGCGCGATCAGCGGATCGCGGTCACGCTCGGCTTGCAGTCGCGGCTCGTCGTCAATGGCGCGCCTAAGCGAGACCGGATTCGCCGGATTTTGTGGCACCAGTTTACAGAGCCGGTCAACCTGTCCATACGGCATTTGCAGGACGCGGCCCACGTCGCGCAACACGCCGCGCGCCTGCAAGGTGCCGAAGGTGATGATCTGTGCCACACATTCGCGGCCGTACCGTTCCTGCACGTAGCGCACAACTTCGTCGCGTCGTTCCTGACAGAAATCGACGTCGAAGTCGGGCATCGAAATGCGCTCGGGATTGAGGAAGCGCTCGAAGATGAGCCCGAAGCGGATCGGATCGAGATCGGTGATGGTCAGCGCATAGGCGACCAGCGAGCCGGCGCCGGAGCCACGGCCGGGTCCGACTGGAATGCCCTGCGCCTTGGCCCATTGGATGAAATCGGCGACGATCAAAAAATAGCCGGCGTATTTCATCTTGACGATGACGCCAAGCTCGTATTCGAGCCGCTCCTCGTATTCATCGACAGTATGGCCGTGCGCCGGCCCGTGCTTGTTGAGCCGTGCCGCGAGTCCGGCGCGGGCGGCCTGGCGCAGCGCCTCCGGCTCGTCGTTGCTGGCGGTCTCGTCGTCACGGCGACCGCCGGAAAAGCGCGGCAGGATCGGGGCGAGCGTGCGCGGGCGAAAGGTGCAGCGCTCGGCGATTTCGATGGTCGAGGCCAGCGCTTCCGGCAGGTCGGCAAACAAAGTCGCCATTTCGGCACGGGTCTTGAAACGATGCTCGGGACTGAGTTGCCGCCGCTCGCCGTCGGCGATGAGTTTTCCTTCGGCAATGCATAACAGGGCATCGTGCGCTTCGTAATCCTCGCGAGTGGCGAAGAACGGTTCATTAGTGGCGACGAGCGGGATGCCGCGTGAGTAGGCAAGTTCGATCACCGCTGGCTCTGCGACGCGCTCGACCGGCGATCCATGACGCTGCAATTCGAGATAAAAGCGGTGGTCGAATAGCCGTAGCAATGTCTCACATCGCGCATCCGCCAGCGCGTTCTGACCGCCGGCGATGGCGAGATCGAGCGGACCATTGAGACCGCCGCTCAGCGCAATCAATCCGTTGGTCTCGCCGACAAGCCAGTCGAGCCGGATATGCGGTCGCTCATGCTCTGCGGTGTCGAGATAGGCACGTGAGCAAAGCCGCATCAGACTGCGATAACCGTCCTCGCGCGCGGCCAGAAGCACGATGCGCGCAAAACTCACGCCGGCCGCCGCCCCTTGCTGGCCTGCTCGGTTCTCCTGATCGCCAAAGTCAATGCCAAGGGCGCAGCCGACGATCGGCTGGATGCCGGAGCCGGCCAACTTTTCTGAAAACTCCAAGGCGCCGAACATGTTATCGCTGTCGGTGAGCGCCAGCGCCGGCTGCCGGTCCTTTTTGGCGAGCTCCGCCAGCCGTGCGATCGTCAGGGCGCCCTCAAGCAGCGAGTAGGAAGAATGCACGTGCAGGTGGACGAAACGCGGTTCGGCGGCCATGCTTTGCTCTTTGCGGTCTTGCGATTCCTCGATCCGGAGGATGAAGGATCACAGGCGGCTGCGTCCATCGGCGGAGCGTCAACAGCGCCCTCTACGCACAGAAAAACCTAAGGCGTGACGGCAAATTATCGTCGCTTCGACTACACGCCAGCCGCCACCGGCAAAACCCTAAATGACCCCAAATACTTGCGCCCAGACTGCAATCGTGGCTAGGAATAAAGTCAACGAGGCTAGTGCGAGCGCCTCCTCGAGTACGTTGCGAAACATGAGCCTGCTCCAAAGAACGAATAGAGAATATTGTTCGTGTAATGTTCGACAGAGTCAAGGG
>JASHRW010000424.1 GCA_030037065.1 Xanthobacteraceae bacterium | reverse complement strand
GCACATTACCTCCGGCGCCGATCGCCATGGCGAATTTCGCGACGTTGTCGCCGTTTGCTGCTTCAAGGATGACAACCATATCGGTATCGCCCGACGTGAGATAGATTTCCTTCATTTCTACGCCCATCTTCTTGGCGAGATTGCGAGCAGCTTGAGCGCGTTTAGGCGAATCTTTGACGTTGCGGATGCCTTGATCGGTCCAATTGACTGAGCAGATGAACAGCATGAGATCCTCCATTTGTTGGCACACGACGATCGGCGGTTGGCGTCGGCCGAGCTTCGGGCTTCATCTGTTGATCGAACGGAGTAGGCGATCTTACTTGGGTCGCGCCTGCCGGAGGCATCAGCGCTACCGCAATGAAGCGGGATTCCGGCACGTCCCGCTGGCAGCTACGGTCGACGCTATACCGCTCAGCCCTCAATGGGAAAGGGGCAAACGGCCACTCGCTTTATGTTCCAGCGGCAACTTGCCTGATGGTGAATTGACCTTACTGTGCGATGGCATAACCTGCGCGCCCGCATTGTTGCCCGACACGCCGTCCTGGAGAAAAACATGAAGCTCGGCTTTTTCGTCATGCCCGTGCATCCGCTGACGCGGAATTATGCCGAGACGCTGCGCGAGGATCGTGAGGCTTTCATTCTCGCCGACCAGCTCGGCTACAGCGAAGGTTATTGCGGCGAGCACCTGACCGACCTGGCGGAGAATATTCCTTCAAGCCTGACCTTCGTCGCTTCGCTCGCCGGCTTCACATCGCACATCAAACTCGGCACCGCGGTGGCGAACCTGCCGTTCAGCCATCCGTTGTTGATCGCAACGCAAGCGGCGCTTGTCGATAACCTGCTCGGAGGCCGGCTGATGCTCGGGGTCGGCGCCGGAATCCTGCCGAGTGACATGGAAGCGATGGGCATGCTCAGCGCTGACCGCAGCGCCATGTTCGCCGAGGCGATCGATCAAATCATTGCCCTTTGGACCGGCGAGCCGCCATACAACCTGACAGGCAAATATTGGAACATCTCGACGGCCAGGACACGGTGGCCGGAAATCGGGCTCGGCAGCGTGGTCAAGCCGTATCAGAAACCGTACCCGCCGATCCTCGGCACGGCGACCGATCCCTATTCCAAAGGCTTGGTCGCGCTCGGGCGCCGCGGTTGGTGGCCGATCTCGTCGCATTTCCTGCATCCTAATTGGCTGTTGAGCCAGTGGGATCAGTACGCCAAAGGCTGCGTCGAATCGGGGCATAAGGCCGACCGCGGCAACTGGCGCGTCGCCCGCTCGATCTTCGTCGCCGATGACGACAAGACGGCCCACGCTTATGGCGGCAACGACGCCAAAAGTCCGTATCGCTTCTACATGAACCAACTCACCGCGAAGCTCAGGAAGGGCAACAAGCTCGGCGGCTTCAAGGAAAGCGAGGAGATGTCAGACGCCGACCTGACGCTCGACTACATTTTTGACAACGTCGTCATCCGCGGCAGCGTCAATCGCGTCATCGATGCGCTATTGGCGCTGCATGAGAGGATCGGCGAGTTCGGCACGCTGCTCTATTGCGGCAAGGACTGGGCGGACCCGGCGCTGTCGCGCCGCTCGATGGAGCTGATGGCCGAGAAGGTCATGCCCGCAGTCAATGCCGCCATCGGCAGCCGCGCCGCGGCGGAATAGCAAGGGCGCGGAAGCCTCCCTATATTCGGTTTCGGCATCGTTTGGATCCGTCATGTCGAAGCCGCTTTTCGTCTCTATCCCGCACCATCTCGGCAAGGATGAAGCGGTGCACCGGCTGAAAGCCGGGCTCTCCGGCGCTCGCACGCATTTCGCGCATCTGTTCACGGTCCAGGAGGAGAGCTGGATAGATAATCACCTCGAGTTTCGCGTCAGCGCGCTCGGGCAGGCCGTGAGCGGTACGATCGACGTCCTGGACGAAAGCGTCAATCTGCAGGTCGTGCTGCCGTGGCTGCTTGCCAAGATTGCGGCGGCGATCCAGCCGCTCATTCGCAAGGAAGGTACGCTGATGCTGGAGAAGAAGTAAGGTTGCCGACGGCCTCACAGCTTCTCCGCCAAGAACCGCATCAGGCGCGGCGCCAAAAAATCCGAATAACTTCCCGGCTCCTCGATCGGATCGTTCATCCAGTAATGCGGCGCGCCGTTCAAGATGCACGGGCGCACGAAGAAGTCGGCTTGTTTGAGCGCGAGCTGAAACGGGTAGGTCTGCTCTTTCGGATCGACTAGATCGTCGGCGGTGCCGGTGACCAGCAGCACGCCGATTTTGTTGTTGGCGAAGGTCGCATAGCTGATCGGCGAGGCGTCGAAATAAAGCTGCCGATTTTCCATCGGTGGCGCGCCCATGAATTTCTCGAAATTATTGTCGCACCCCCCCTGAAGCTGGTAGTTCGTCCACATCGCCACCGCGTCATAGATGCCATAAACGCCGACCAGGCATTTCACGCCGGCGTCAAGGGAAGCGAAAGCGTCCTCTGGGTAGGCCTTGGAGAATTTGCCCGACGACCAGCCGAGCGCCGCCAGCGCCGCGAGATGCGCGCCCGCGGACGTGCCGATGAGGCCAATGCGCGCCGGATCAATGCCGAATTCGCCGGCCTTGCCGCGCACAAATTGCACGCCGGCGAGCACGTCGTGCACGGCTTGCGGGTAGGTCTTAGCCTTGGTGGCTAAACGGTAGCTGATGGAAAACATCGCTATTCCGCGCGCGGCGAGATAGGGGCCCCAATACTGAAACGCTGTGCGCACGCCCCGCACCCAGCTGCCACCATGCACGGCAACCAAGGCCGACGCCGCCCTGGCGCCCTTCGGCAGATAAAGGTCGCCCATAAGCTCGACGCCGTCATGGTTGGCGTAGGCGACGCCGGTATGGATGGTGACGTTCTCCTCGGCCATCTGTGCACCTTTCGTCTGCGGTCCGCTGCTCTTGCGCGCCAAGTCAATCTTGCACGCCAAGTCAATCTCGCGCTCATGCTTTTCGCGCAACGCATCGTTGTCGGCAATGGCGAGCGCGCGGTGGCGAGGGGCGCCTGCTGTGCTAGAACAAAAGGCTGGGCTGGGACAGTGCCGGCTCGAAGTGAGTAGGAGGGCGGATGTCGGTTACCGCCGAGAGCGCGGCACCCACGCTCGTCGTCAACGGGATACGGATCGATCTGGTCGAGCGGGGCGCCGGGCGTCCGCTTCTTTTCCTTCACGCCGAGAACGGCATCGAGCCGGCGCTGGATGCGATCGACGCACTGGCCGAGGGCGTGCGCGTATTCGCGCCGACGCACCCGGGCTATGGCCGCTCCGAGCTGCCGAAAGGCATGCGCACAATCGACGATCTGTCTTACTTCTACCTCGATATGCTCGATCAGCTCGATCTGCGCGACCTGACGATGGTCGGCGTATCGCTCGGCGCCTGGATCGCCGCTGAGATCGCGGTCAAGTCGAGCGCGCGCTTTTCTAAGCTGGTCATGGCCAACTCCGTCGGCATCAAGGTCGGCGACCGGGAGACGCGCGACATCGTCGACGTCTTTGCTCTCACCGAAAAGGAATTCATTGACATCGCCTATTACGATCCGGCGCGCGGCACCCGCGACTACAAAGCGCTGCCCGACGCCGAAGTGCTCGCCGCCGCGCGCGCCCGCGAGGCCACCGCGCGCTTTGCTTGGAATCCGTATTTCCACAATCCGCGGCTGAAAAGCCGGCTGCACCGCATCCGCATCCCGACGCTGTTCCTGTGGGGCGCGCACGACCGCATGCTCAGCGAGGCTTATGGCCGCGCCTACTGCGAAATGATTCCCGGCGCGCGCTTCGAACTGATCGAGCGCACCGGGCATTTCCCCGATCATGAGCAGCCGAAAGTCTTTGCTGAGAAGGTGCTGGCGTTCGCGGGCGGGAAGTAAAAGGCAGAGCGCCATGCGAGTCTATCAGTTTACCGAACAGCCCTATTATCCGATCTGGAACGATCATTCCGGCTCGCTGCGCGTCAATTTACTGAACCGCAGATGCGATCCGCGCGTCGCCGCCGATCTGTTCCATCGCTATTACGACGAATGGCAGCTTTCCGACGAACTTGGCCTAGATATCATGCTCAACGAGCATCACCAGACCGCGACCTGCATGTCGTCCACAGTGGTGGTGGGATTGTCGGTGCTGTCGCGCATCACCAAAAACGCGCGGCTGCTCGTTCTTGGCTATCCGATCGGCCATCGGCCTGATCCGCTACGCTGCGCCGAAGAACTGTCCACCATCGATGTGATCTCGCGCGGCCGCCTCGATATGGGCTTCATCAAGGGCGTGCCTTACGAATTTCCCGCATCCAATCAGAACCCGGTCGGCGTCATGGACCGCTGGTGGGAAGCGCTCGATTTCATCATCAAAGCGATGACCGCGCACGATGAAGTGTTCAACTGGGAGGGGGAGTATTTTCACTACCGGCAAGTGAACGTCTGGCCGCGGGTGTGGCAGGAACCGCATCCGCCGATCTGGACCACGACCGGTTCGACTACGCAGGCGCGGATTTTGGGCGAACGCGGCTACGTCATGGCGACGCTCGGCTCCGGCTACAACACGCGCCCGCTTTATGATTCCTATCGCCGCGGCTACGTGGCGAAATGGGGCAAGGCGCCCGGCCCCGACCGCTTTGCCTATCTGGGTCTCGTTGGCGTCGCCAAGGACAGAGACGAGGCTCGCCGGCGCGGCGAACTGGTCGCCGGCTATTTGCGCTCGAGCGGCATCGTTCATCTGCCGTTCCGCAATCCGCCTGGATTCCTCTCGGCCGAGGACAACGCGCGGCTCCTGCGCGGCCAGACGCCGCCGCGCAGCTACACCAAGGATCGCCGCGTCATCAGCATGCACTCGGCCAGCGTCGAAGATCTGATTGCCGCCGGCATCCTGTTCTGTGGCACGCCTGATGAGGTTTTCACGCAGATCGTCGATTTTTGCGAATACTGCGGCGGTATGGGCAATTTGTTGATGATGGGCCATGCCGGCTTTTTGACGCACGAGCAGACCGCCGATAATCTCTCGCTGTTCGCACGCGAAGTCTATCCGCGGCTTAGGGCCTGGAAACAGCCCGATGCCGAAGACGTGGCAGCGCAGGCAGTCGCGCAAAAAGCCCCGCTGGGCGCTGCAGCAAGCGCTCGCGCCGGCAACCTCGTCGGCGCGACCATCGCGGCACGGTAAGCCGGTCATTCCGGGGCGCGCCGAAAGGTGCGAACCCGGAATCCATAGCCCCTGACATTCAAGGTTGGCATCGTCCCGGCAATTTCCTACGCTTGTGATTATGGATTTCGGGTTCGGCCTTCCTCCGCTCCGAAATGACAAGGGCGCAACATGAGAGTCTATCATTTCAGCGAACAAGCCTATTTTCCGGCGTGGAACGAGCATTCCGGCACGCTCCGCGTCACCTTCCCGAACCGCAAATGCGACCCGCAAGTGGCCGCCGATCTGTTTCACCGCTACTACGACGAATGGCAGCTCTGCGACGAACTCGGCCTCGATATCATGCTCAACGAGCATCATCAGACCGCGACCTGCATGTCGTCGTCGGTGGTGGTCGGGCTTGCGGTGTTGGCGCGGATCACCAAAAAAGCGCGGCTTTTGGTGCTCGGCTATCCTATTGGGCACCGGCCCGATCCGCTGCGCGCCGCCGAGGAGCTGTCGACCATCGACGTGATTTCCCGCGGCCGTCTCGACATGGGCTTCATCAAAGGCATTCCCTACGAGATCGCCGCCTCCAACCGCAATCCGACCGAGCTGATGGATCGCTTCTGGGAGGCGCACGATTTCATTCTCAAGGCGATGACCACGCACGACGAAGTGTTCAACTGGGAAGGTGAGTTTTTTCAATACCGGCAGGTGAACGTCTGGCCGCGGGTATGGCAGGAGCCGCATCCACCGGTTTGGTCGACTACCGGCAACACCACACAGGCGCGCGTACTCGGCGAGCGCGGTTACGTCATGGCGACACTCGGCACCGGCTACGGAACGCGCAAGATGTACGATTCTTATCGCAAGGGCTATTTGCAAAAATTCGGACATGCGCCAGCCGCCGACCGTTTCGCTTATCTCGGCTTGGTCGCGGTTTCCCACGACAAGCAAGAGGCGCGACGGCGCGGCGATCTCATCGCCGGCTATCTGCGCACCAGCCCGATCGTGGCGCTGCCGTTCCGCAATCCGCCTGGATACATTTCGCCGGAGGACAACGCGCGAATGCTGCGCGGTGAGACGCCGCCGCGCACCTACACCAAGGCCGGCAAGGTCATCTCGATGCAATATGCCAGCGTTGATGAGCTGGTCGATTCCGGTGTGCTGTTCTGCGGCACGCCCGACGAGGTCTACGAGCAGATCGTCGACTTCTGCGGCCATTGCGGCGGCATGGGCAACCTCTTGATGATGGGACAGGGCGGCAAGCTGACCCACGAGCAGACCGTCGATAACTTGACACTGTTCGCGAGCGAAGTTTATCCGCGGCTCAAGGCGTGGCGGCAGCCTGATGCAGAAGCGGTGGCCAAGGCCGTAGCAGCGTGAGCCTGGACTAGGAGCAACTGGCCGCAAAACGCGGGTAATCCAATATTGGAACCATCGACAAGGAACCACCGACAAAGGATGACGTTCCGCTCAAGAGACAAACTATCCACCGGTTCCAGGCCGGTTGCGTGCGGAGCACTCGATTATGCCGATATGCGATGTCTGCGGTAATGATTACGACAAGGCGTTTCAAGTCACCCAAGCGGGAAAGACGATGACCTTCGACAGCTTCGAATGCGCCATTCACGCCATGGCGCCGCGGTGCGCGCACTGCCGGTGCAGCGTGATCGGACACGGCGTCGAGGCCGGCGGCCGCATTTATTGTTGTGCTCATTGCGCGCAGCGAGCCGGCGCGAGCGGTGTCAGCGACAGGGCTGCGTAAGCTGAAGCGCGCATTGGCGATCGTTGACGGAGCACGATGATGCCGTTGAAACGATCTTCCGGCAGCCGGCTCCGACGCCTGGTCGGGTCAGGGACCGGCCTTTCCGGAACTGTGTTTAAAGACTTAACTCTTCTTCGGCGACCAACGATAAGCTTTGGCGCAGGCGCCGCCCATCAGCATCGTCCGTTCGCTCTCGCTTAGCCGGTCGGCCGTGCGAAACGGCTCAACGGCCTGCTCATAGTTGACGACGGCGAAGGCACGCGTCCAATCGGTGCCCCATAGGCAACGATCAAAACCCCAGGCATCGAACACGCGGGCGAGCGAATCCCAAATGTCGGGAAACGGATACGGTTTTTGCGACAGCGTGCAGGCGCCGCTCACCTTGATCACCGCGTTCTTGCGCTTGGCAAGCTCCAAAACCTTCGGCAGGTCGGCCCAGGGCTGCGGCGGGGCCGGCGGCGTGCGTGGCTGCAGGATCGCCAGATGGTCGATGATGAATCGCGTATCGGGGTGGCGGTCGATCAATGTCGTGCCCGCCTCGACGTTGCCCCAGCAAAGGATGTTGACTGGAAAGTCGTGCTTGACGGCAGCGCGGGCGATGCGATCGAGGCCCGGGTGAGCCGGGTCGCGGTCGCGCCCCGGCTCCTTGGTCAACATGATGCGGATGCCGACCGTGCCCGGTGTTCGCTTCCACTCGGCAATGACGTCGCCCACCGCCGGATCATCGGGGTCAACCGGCTTGACGATGGCGAAGCGGTTGGGATGAGCGCGCTGCACTTCCACCGCATAGCTCGCGTCGTAGCGGTACATGGAAAAGGCGGAGATGAAGATCGCGCCGTCAACGCCGACCTTGTCCATCGCTGCTACCATCTCGTCGCCGGTCACGTGGGCGGGCCAGTTCGGCACATTGTGCCACGGCCGCTTCGGTGTGTTCGCCTCGTAAGCGTGAACCTGGGAATCGATGATCGTCATCGGGGAAGCTCCTCAATTGCCGGACGGTTCGCCATGGCAGCAGGTCGCGCCGGCCGTGTCCAGGTCCCCTAAGGGCTTTCAAAGTGCCGCCCCATTGCGGCGTTGCCGCTCGGTCCTTCGATCGCACCACCGCCCGGTTTGCCTCCCTTTTGGGAGACTCAAGGGAACGAACGAGTGGCCTCGGCATTATGCTCGTGGATGAATTTATCCGCGGGATGAGCGGAGATATGCGCCTTCATAGTGGCGCTGTTGTCTGCGGGCGTGGTTGCAGGGGGCTTTGGTAATCATGGGAGTTACCACGAACGTGTCTTTTCTCGCTGGTGGCGGCGAGATGGGCGAGCGTATCCGCAGGTTTGACTGGTCGAGGACCCCACTTGGACCGCCCGACGCGTGGTCTCCCGCTCAGCGCACGACCGTCGGTCTGATGTTGGCCAACAGCTTTCCCATGTTGTTGTGGTGGGGGCCCGATTACATTTGCATTTATAACGATGCCTACATTCCTATCCTGGGCCTCAAGCATCCGAACGCGCTTGGTTTGCCCGTCCGCGAGTGTTGGTCAGAAATCTGGCACATCCTTAGGCCTCTGATTGACACGCCATTTAACGGCGGACCGTCCACCTGGATTGAAGATTTCGAGCTGCACATCCAGCGTTCGGGCTTCACCGAGGAAACGCACTTTACTGTTGCCTATAGTCCGGTGCCTGACGCCGGCACGGCGAGCGGTATTGGCGGCGTGCTCGCCACGGTGCACGAGATTAGTCAAAAGGTTGTTGCAGAACGCCGCGTCTCCATTTTGCGCGACCTCGGGGTTGAGGCGACGGAGAACACTACCGAAGAAATATGCCGCGTCGCGATGCAGACTCTAGGCCGACACAGTAAGGATGTTCCGTTCGCACTGTTGTATCTGGTTGATGCCAACGGCCGGCACGCGCGGTTGGTCGGGACGGCCGGGACTGAGGCCGGGAGAGACGCAAGTCCACAGCTCGTCTCGCTTGATCCGGCCGATGCGAAACAAGGCTGGCCTTTCGCGGTCGCGTTGCGCGGACAAGGCGTGGTGCAGGTGGCCGACCTTCCTTCGCGCTTTGACGCGGTGCCGGCCGGACCATGGGCAGAGCCAGCGCACACGGCGGTGCTCCTGCCGCTCCGCTCCAACAAGGCTAATGAGCCGTTTGGGCTCTTGGTCGGCGGCGTCAGCTCGCGACTGAAATTCGATGAACAGTACAGAAGCTTTTATGAGCTCGCGGCGAGCCAGATTGCCACGGCCATCGCCAACGCTCGCGCCTACGAAGAAGAGCGCAGGCGAGCCGAGGCCTTAGCGGAGATCGACCGCGTCAAGACTGCGTTCTTCTCCAACGTCAGCCATGAATTCCGCACGCCGCTCACCCTGATGCTCGGCCCATTGGAGGACGCTCTCGCAAGCGCGGATTTGGCACCGCAAGAGCGCGACAAGATCGAGACCGCTCATCGCAACTCTCTCCGGCTTCTCAAGCTTGTCAACTCGCTGCTCGATTTTTCCCGGATCGAGGCGGGCCGTGCGCAGGCGAGCTATGAACCGGTCGATCTGGCGACATTCACTGCCGAACTCGCCAGCAACTTTCGATCCGCATGCGAACGGGCCGGTCTGGGTCTTGTGATCGATTGCCCGTCGCTTGGCGAGCCGGTCTATGTTGACCGGGAAATGTGGGAGAAGATCGTGCTCAATCTTCTCTCCAATGCGTTCAAATTTACGTTTGACGGCGAGATTGCAGTCCGGCTGCGATCTATCGGCCGTCAAGCCGAACTGTGTGTGCGCGATACCGGCGTTGGCATCCCGTCACACGAACTGCCGCGCTTGTTCGAACGGTTTCACCGCATCGAAGGGCAAAGGAGCCGCACATACGAAGGCAGCGGCATTGGCCTGGCGCTCGTTCAGGAGCTTGTGAAATTGCACGGCGGAACGATCGAGGCCGATAGCGTGGTATCGCATGGCACGAGTTTCACCATAACCATTCCATTCGGCTGGTCGCATCTGCCGCAGGATCGTATCGAGGTCGAGCGCAAACTGGCGTCCACTTCCGTTCGTGCCGCGTCTTACGTTGAAGAAGCCCTTGGTTGGTCGTCAGACGTCCGCGAGGAGCCATCGCGCAAAATCGAGACCGAGGCCTTGCCGGGCGTGCGCGAGCGCGCAAAGATTTTGCTCGCAGACGACAACGCGGATATGCGCGCCCATATCCTCCGTCTGCTCGGGCCGCTTTGCGATATTCAATCGGTGGCGGACGGTCAGGCGGCCGTCGAGGCGATACGCGAGCGCCGGCCCGATCTCGTGCTCGCGGACGTGATGATGCCGCGTCTCGATGGCTTTGGGTTAGTGCATGCGATCCGCAGCGACCCGCAGCTTACCGATATTCCCATCATTCTTTTGTCGGCTCGCGCCGGCGAAGAGTCCGAGATCGAGGGCCTGAAAGCGGGGGCGGATGATTACCTGATAAAGCCGTTCAGCGCTCGTGAGCTGATCGCCCGCGTCGAAGCGCATCTCAAACTGGCCCGCTTGCGCAGCCAGATTACCGAGACATTGCGCGACAGCGAGGAACGCTTTCGCGCGTTCGTCACGGCGAGCTGGGACGTGGTCTATCGCATGAGCCGCGATTGGGGCGAGATGCGCTATCTGCGCGGCAAGAATTTCATCGCCGATACTCAACACCCAAGCCAGAATTGGCTTGAAAATTACATCCATCTGGATGACCATGCCCACGTGCTCGCTGCGATCGACGGAGCCATTCGAGCCAAAGATACCCTTGAGATGGAGCATCGGGTCATTCGCGTCGACGGCACTGTGGGATGGGCGCATTCGCGGGCGATACCGATGCTTGATACGCGGGGCGAAATTGTCGAGTGGTTCGGAGCCGCGCGCGATATTACAGAGCGCAAGCGAGCGGAGGAGACCCAACAGCTTCTCCTGCGGGAACTCAACCACCGCGTAAAGAATACGCTTGCGAGCGTGCAGGCCATCGTGCAGCAGACGCTGCGCACCACCAGGGACCCCGCCGACTTCGCCGCGCGTTTTTCGGGCAGGGTACAATCTCTGGCGCGCGTGCACTCGCTTCTCACCGACGCGTCTTGGCAGGGCGCGCATCTGCGCGAATTGATACGCGACCAGCTCCTTCAGGGCGCGGTTGATGAGGCAAGGCTGACGGCTTGGGGCCCAAGGGTTCACTTGGAGCCGCAGACTGCAGTACACGTGGCATTGATGTTGCATGAGCTTGGAACCAACTGCGTCAAGTACGGCTCTTTGTCGGCGAACAACGGGCGTGTCACGATCAGCTGGACGGTCGTGGGCGAGAGGCTCAACTTGGAATGGATCGAAAGGGGTGGTCCCGCCGTCGCGGCACCCACCAGACGTGGCTTTGGCACTACTCTTATCGAACAGATCGCGACTGGATCTGGCGGCAGTGCGCAGATGATCTTTGAACCGGACGGTATTACCTGGAAAATTTGCCTTGTGCTGCCTGCGTTGGACGCGATCAGTGCGCCTTCCGAGAGCCTCAGTCCCGATCTCGATCGGCCGATAGCAGCGTCCAAAAATGAGATGGCAGATGCTTTGACTCCGCTTGAAGGATTGCGCCTTCTGGTGATTGACGATGAACCGCTTATCGGACTCGATTTCGCCGATATGTTGAAGAAGGCGGGCGCCTGGGTGGCGCCACCTATCGGGACTGAAAGGGAGGCGCTGCAAGCGATCGAAAGCGGCCATTTTGACGGTGCGTTGCTGGATGCCAATCTTCACGGCCGCTCCGCCGATAAAATTGCGGCTGCGCTCACTCGTCGGAACGTGCCCTTCATCTTCATCACCGGCTATGGTCGGGAGGGCTTGCCCGCTTCTTACAGACAAGCACCTGTGTTGGCCAAGCCGGTGAGCGCGCAGCAATTGCTTGATGCGATTGCAGGTATTGTGACCAGAGGGAGCAAAATCATACAGGTCAGATCGTAGATATTTGCTGCGGCTGTTGCTCTTTCAGCTCACAATTCCCGCTATGGCGGAAGCTCTCAGCTTGCGGCCGCCAACGGCTTCATTCCGCTGTTCCTGATGGCCTCGAAAGCGCGGGTGGAGGCAAGAAACGCGATCAGCCGCTTCGATGCTTCGATCTCTCTTGAGCTGGCCACGATCGCGGCTGAAAATGTCTGCACGTACTGGATCTCTGGTGCGAGGCTGCCGGCGAAGTCGACGCCCGGCGCGGCCAGAATTTCACTGACCGGCTGCACCGTGAGGTCGGCGTTGCCCTCGGCGACCATGCGGGTCGCGTCCGTGCCGCGCGGCGCCGATTTGAGATTGAGCTTTCCGGCGATGCCGAGCCGCGGAAAAAGGTCGGTCATCAGCCAGATGCCGCTGGTACTTTCGGGGACCGCAACGGTTTTGGCCTTAAGCAGAACGTGTTTAAAGGCCTCAACGGTGGCGACGTCGGGTTTTGTACTGCCCGCCCGCACGCCAACGCCGAGCGGAACGCGGGCAAGATCCCTGTCCGTCCCGATGGCGATTCTGTTCGCACCGATGAGCTCGCTGAGGCCTTCTCTGGACAGGATCACTAGGTCAGCGGGCACGCCGCGGGCAAGCAGGGCAGCAATGGTTTGCGGCCCCGTTCCCTGCGAGGCACCCGACCCGGTCGTGACCTCGATACCAGTTGTCTGCTCGAATTCCGGCAACAGCTTTTCGTACGCGGGAGCGAACCCGCCGGATATCAAAACGTTCAACCGGCCTGACCCATTCGTCATCTTTGGTCAACTAGGCGTTCGCCTCACCCGCCGGAGCGCGATGGCGATTATTCTACACGCCTTCTGATGCGGCGACGAGCGTATCGGTCTCCATGTCCTGGTCGCGGACGGCGCCGATCAGCTCCGTCACCTTCTTGATGCCGCGCTCATCGCACCAGGCTTCGAGGTCGTCGATGATGGTGATCAAAGCGGTCGGGTTGCGGAAGCCGGCATAGCCGATGCCGACCGCGGTGGCGCCGGCCAGCATGTATTCGACCACGTCCTCGGCCTTGGTCACTCCGCCGATGCCGATGATCGGGATTTTTACCTGCTTGGCGACCTGATAGACCATGCGCAGCACGATCGGCTTCAGAGCCGGCGACACCAGCCCGCCGAATTTGTTGCCGAGCGCCGGGCGGAAATTGTCGGTCCTGATTTTGAGCGACAAAAAGGTGTTGGCGATGACCAGCGCGTCGGCGCCGGCGTCCTCCGCGGCCTTTGCGATCGAGACGATGTCGCCGGCGTTGGGCGACAGCTTCACCCACAGCGGTTTCTTGGTCCGCGCCCGCATCGCGGTAATGCAATCGCGCGTGTAGGTTTCGTGCATGGCGAAGTTGCCGCCGGTGGCATTGCGCGTCGGGCAAGAGATATTGGCCTCGATCACGTCGACATCCGGCACGGAGAGCTCCTCGGCGAGTGCGGCAAAATCCTCGATACTTTCCGACGAGCAGCTAACCACGAGAGGCGGCGTGAATTTGGCGTATTCGGGCACGATGTGCGCAATGAAATAATCAATGCCTTTGCCGGGGAGCCCAATCGATTGGATGATGCCGGCCTCGGTTTCGGCCATGCGCGGCGTCGGATTGCCGAGCCGCGGCTCGCGGCAAATGGTCTTGGCCACCAGCGCGCCGAGCCGGTTGAGATCGATGACATCGTTGTATTCCCAGGAGAACGCGCCGGAGGCCGGCTGCACCGGGTTCTGCAGCGTGATCGCGCCGATCTTGACGGAAAGATCTACCATCCCACCGCTTCCTGCATGTTGAACACCGGGCCGTCGCGGCAGACGCGGCGCAACACGCGCTGGCCGCCGGCTTCGAAGGTGCGCATGCAAACGTAGCAGGCGCCGAAGCCGCAAACCATGATCTGCTCCATAGCGACCTGGCCCGGAATATCGTGCTTCTTGCCGAGCCGTTGCATCAGTGTGAGCAGGCGGTTCGAGCCGCAGGTGAAGAACGCGTCGGCTTTTTTCTCCGCGATCAAATCTTCGAGAATTTTTCCCACGTTCTCGACCGTGCTCGACCCGTCAGAATCGAACACCGTGATGGTTTTGGCGCCCAGCCCCTCGAACAAATCCTTCGACATCACCACGCCGGGATTGCGCGCCGATAGGATCGCGGTGACGCCGACCTTGTTTTCGGCGGCGAGCTGCGACAATGGCGCCAGCGTCGCCAGGCCGACGCCGCGGCCGAGCACCACGATGTATCGCCATGACAGATCGAGCTTAAAACCATGGCCGAGGGGACCTGTGATGTTGAAATCATCGCCCGGCGCCAGCATCGACATGCCGCGCGTGCCGCGGCCCTCGCACTTGTAGAGGAACTCGACGTGGCCGGCGTCCTTGTCGACGCGATAGACGCTCATCGGCCGGCGCATCCACACTTCGGCGCCGTCAGGCGACGGGCACAGCAGGTGGAACATCTGCCCGGCGTAGGCTTTCAGTGCCTGCGGGTGCACCTTGAGGATGACGTGCTTATATTCGTCGTTGACCCAATGGTTGGAGACGACTGTGCCGATGAATTCGCCCACCAGCCGCTGCGGATAAGGATCGACATCGCCGAAGCGCAGCGCGGAATTGGTGTAGTTGGCGTTCGGGTCGGCGGGCATGGATCGATAGGATTTTACGGGCCGCTAATCGGTTTCAAGTATGGGGATTCAGGTCTCGCGTGTCAATTTTGGGACAGTGTAGTATCCCACTGTGAGGGTAGCAAGGAACGTGCTGATGCTAGCGATAAAGCAGCGTCAGATTTATCCTCTGATTCTCGTAACATGATGCGAATTCCGGGTGATCCGAGTAGTGAAACAGGCGGGAGCGGAAAAGCACGGCACGGTTCTGTCGATAGGGCGCGATGAGGCTGTCAATGGCGTGTTGTTCCAAAAATGTAACAATCCGTTTCCGGTCATCCTCGTAGTCTTTGATCTGCCAATCGGCGGGCGGTGGTGCGAGGCATACGACCAAGCCGCCGCGACCGGGGTTGAGGTTGGCTTCGGTCGGCGTGACCCAGAAATTGACGCTGACCGCCGCATCGTCGGCGTGAACGTCGACGGCGGTCTGTGGTCTTAAGGCTTTAAAGGCCCAGGCTTGGCTCAAGGGATGCTGGGCAAGAATTTCGGGAAACGCCCGGCGCAACTCGTCGGCGATCTGCAGGATGAGCGGACAGGCCAACCCGTCTTCGAGATAGGAGGCGACGAATCCATCGATGTGAGAGAAGTCGTGCCAGATCGTGCTCTCCAGGAGGAATCTTCGCAACGAGTCGAGCGCCTGCGGCGTGAGCGGGTCGTCAACAAAGATCGCTCCCTGCTCGTCGAACTGTGCGGCCAGCGCGCTGCGATCTTCACGTTCGTTAACAGCGCGGCCCGCGACTTCGGGCGCCGCGCGCAGATGGATCAGCGTGTTGTAGTCCTCGCCCAAAATGTCGATCTGCGCATCGGACAGGGGTGTCACTTCATCCGCTATTTGCTCCGCGACGGCGCGGTAACTTCGCGCCAGCAGTTCGAAGCGCAATCGGTCGCGCGTCCGCTGCGACAGATAGAGAAACTGTTCGGCATCGTGTTCGAGTTTTTGGCGCGTCGCGGTCGTCAGCGATTTGCGCGCGATCGTCGTCCGGTCATCGCCGCGCCGCAGCTCATAGGTACGGGCAAAATGATCGAGCGCACGCCCGCGCTCGCCTTTCGCCAGCCAGAGAAAGCCCAACGCGCGATGCGCCTCATAATGCTGCGGCTCAAGCTGAGCGGCGCGGGTGAACGCCTTGATCGCGTCGGCTGTTTCGCCGAGCCGTGTCAGCGCGACGGCCCGGTTATAGTGAGCCGAAACGAAGCTGGGGTCGGCTCGTAGCGCCTGGTTGAAACAGCGGACAGCGGCCCGGTGACGGCCTTGAGCCGCAATCGCCACACCAAGGTTGTGCGTGACCATAGGATCTGCCGGCACGATCGCCAAAGCCGCCCGATAGGCGTGCTCGGCCTGCGGCAGACGTCCGGCTTGAAAATGCGTCATGGCATCGGTGACGAGCCCACGAAATTGGTTTGATATCTGCTTCGTCAAGCGCCGCTCCCGTCAAGCCGATATTACCCAATCAGCCATGCAGAAATTGAAACTTTTTTCGGGTGACTCCCATTCAGTGATAGGTGTATCGGTTGCCCATGACCACACGCATCACCATCCGCAAACCCGACGATTGGCACTTGCACGTCCGCGACGACGAGATGCTTAGGGCCGTCCTGCCGTATACGGCAAAGAATTTCGGCCGCGCCATTTTGATGCCGAACCTCATTCCGCCAGTGCGCACTACCGCCGACTGTATCGCTTACCGCCAACGGGTGATGGCAGCGATTCCTCCGGGCTCCAAATTCAAGCCGCTGATGACCTGCTATCTCACCGACGACACCGATCCGGACGACGTCGAGCGCGGCTTTCGCGACAGCGTATTCACCGGGGTGAAGCTTTACCCGGCGAATGCCACCACCAATTCGGCGGCCGGGGTCACAGACTACAAAAAAGTCATGCGCGTGCTGGAGCGCATGGAAAAGATCGACATGCCGTTTCTGATGCACGGCGAGGTGACGGATCCCGACGTTGACGTATTCGATCGCGAGAAGGTGTTCATCGATCGCTATTTGTCGCAGTGGATTAAGCAGTTTCCGAAACTGCGCTTCATTCTCGAGCACCTCTCGTCGAAAGACGGCGTTGAGTTTGTCAAAAGCGCGGCGCCGCAGGTCGGCGGCACCATCACGCCCTATCATATGGTGCAGACCCGCAACGACACGCTGGGTCACGGGCTTAACCCGTACATGTACGTCATGCCGGTGATCAAAACCGCTAAGGACCGCGCCGCCTTGCGCAAGGCGGCGACGTCTGGCGAGGCCTGCTATTTCCTTGGCACCGATTCGGCGCCCCATCCCTATGCACGGAAGGTCGCGGTCCACGGTGTGCCCGGCATGTTCAACGCCCCAGTGGCGATCGAGACTTACGCTAAAGTTTTTGAGGAAGAGGGGGCGCTCGATAAGCTCGAAGCCTTTGCCTCGCTCAACGGGCCGAAGCACTATCGCATGCCACCCAACGAGGAAACGATCACGCTGGAGAAATCGCCTTGGACCGCGCCCAAGGAGGTCAAGGTCGCCGGCCCCGATGAACGGGCCATCGTCTATCGCGGCGGCCAGACGATCGAGTGGAAGGTAGTAGGATGACACACTATTGTCATGCCCCGCGGATGCAGGGAGCCAGTAGTCGCAAGTCGGCCAGCCAATGCCTCAACCGCGACGGCGGTGATTACTGGATCGTCCGGTCAAGCCGGCGATGATAGGCTGAAGGGACGACGAATAATGACAGCCTTCCCCGATAAAGCGGTGATGGCGGAATTGACGGCGAAAATGCTGCTTGAAGTGGATGCGGTCCGCTTCATGAGCGACAAGCCGTTTATCTACACGTCCGGTTGGGCGAGTCCGGTCTATACCGATTGCCGGCGATTGATCTCTTTTCCGCGCGTGCGGCAAACGCTGGTCGATTTCGGCGTGGCGACCGTGTTGCGCGATGTCGGGTTCGAGCAATTCGACGCGGTGGCGGGCGGCGAGACGGCCGGTATTCCGTTCGCCGCCTGGATGGCCGACCGCCTGATGCTGCCGATGCAATACGTGCGCAAGAAGCCGAAAGGCTTTGGCCGCAACGCGCAGATCGAGGGTCACGTCGAAGAGGGCGACCGCGTGCTTTTAGTGGAGGACATGACCACCGACGGCCGCAGTAAGGTGAATTTCTGTAAGGCGCTTCGCGGCGCCGGTGCCGTCGTCGAACACGTCTTCGTGTTTTTCTTCTATGACATCTTTCCCGAAGGCAAAAAAATCTTAGGCGATCTCGGCGTGACGCTGCATGCGCTCGCCACGTGGTGGGATGTGCTGGAAGTGGCGAAGAAGAGCGGCAAGTTCGACAAAGGCAAGCTCAAGGAAGTGGAAAAGTTCATGAAGGATCCCGCCAACTGGTCCAAAGCGCACGGCGGCGCCGCTGTGGCGGCAGAGTAAGAGCGGAGAAGAAATGCCAAACGACGTTGCGGATGTGATCGTGGTTGGCGCCGGCAATGCGGCGTTCTGTGCGGCGCTGGCGGCGCAAGAAGCCGGCGCCAAAGTGCTGATGTGCGAAGTGGCGCCGGAGGACGAGTCAGGCGGTAACAGCCGTTTCACCGCCGGTTCGATCCGCGTCGTCTATAACGGCGTTGACGACATCAAGACACTCGTCCCCGATCTCACCCCGGCGGAAATCGAAACCACCGATTTCGGCACCTACACGGCCGACCAGTTTTTCGATGACATGGCGCGGGTGACCCAGAACCACGCCGATCCCGATCTGGTCGAGCTTCTGGTCACCAAGAGCTTCGATTCACTGAACTGGCTGCGCCAGAAAGGCATACGACTCATTCCCATTTACGGCCGGCAAGCATTCAAGATCGACGGCAAGTTCAAATTCTGGGGTGGGCTCACCGTCGAATCTGTTGGAGGCGGCCCGGGTCTGGTCCAGATGGAAACCGAGGCAGCGAAGAAGCGCGGTATTGAAATCCGCTACGCCACGCGGGCTGTGAAGCTGCTCGGCGACGGTAACCGAGTGGAAGGTGTGCGCGTCAAGCATGACGGCAAGTATGAAGACCTTCGCTCACGCTCGGTCGTGCTCGCCTGTGGCGGCTTCGAAGCGAACGCCGAGATGCGCACGCGCTACTTCGGTCCCGGCTGGGACATGGCGAAGGTGCGCGGCAGCCGCTACAACACCGGCGACGGCATTCGCATGGCGCTCGATATCGGCGCTAGTCCCTGCGGCAACTGGTCGGGCGGCCACGCCGTGCAATGGGAGATGAACGCGCCCGAATTCGGTGATCTGGCGGTCGGTGACCAATTCCAGAAACACTCCTACCCGTTCTCGATCATGATCAACGCGACCGGCAAGCGCTTTGTCGACGAAGGTGCCGATTTCCGCAACTATACTTATGCGAAATACGGCCGCGTTGTGCTGGAACAACCTGGGCAGTTTGCCTGGCAGATCTTTGACCAGAAAGTGAAGCACCTCCAGCGCGACGAATACAGAATCCGTCAGATCACCAAGGTGACGGCGAACACCATCGAGGAATTCGCGCAAAAGCTCGAAGGCGTAAACGTCGCCGAATTCCTCAAGACCGTGAAGGAATGGAACGCTGCGGTGAAGACCGACGTGCCGTTCAATCCGAACATCAAGGATGGCCGCGGCACGCGGGGCCTTGCCATCAACAAGAGCAACTGGGCGAACACCATTGATGCGCCGCCGTTCGAAGGTTATGCGGTGACCTGCGGTTTGACCTTTACCTTCGGCGGCCTTCGTATCAACACCGATTGTGAAGTGCTCAATACCGACTATCAGCCGATCCGAGGCCTCTATGCTGCGGGCGAACTGGTCGGCGGTCTGTTCTACTTCAATTACCCGGGCGGCTCTGGTCTGATGTCCGGCACGGTGTTCGGCAAGATTGCTGGCGCATCGGCCGGGCGCGCTGGAAAAAACTGACCATGGACGTAAAGCTCAAGCGTCCGCTCAACGAACTTGATGCTACCGAGATCGTCAGCAAGATCGCGGTGGGCGAAGTCACCTGTGAAGCCGTTGTGCGCGACTGCATCGCGCGCATCGAAGCGCGCGAGGGCGTCGTCAAGGCGTGGGTGAATTTCGACCAAAAGCGCGCGCTCGATCAGGCGCGCGCACTCGATCGCGCACCGGCGCGCGGACCGCTGCACGGCGTGCCGATTGGTCTGAAAGATACGATCGATACATGCGACATGCCGACCGAAATGGGTTCGCCGACCTATCGCGGCAACCGGCCGCGCTCGGACGCAGCCTGCGTCGCCCTCCTGCGCCGCGCTGGCGCGCTCATACTCGGCAAGACTGCAACCTGCGAATTCGCCGGCAGTGCGCCGCCGGAAACCACCAATCCGCACAACGTCGCGCACACACCCGGCGGCTCGTCGAGCGGATCGGCGGCGGCAGTCGCCGACCACATGGTGCCTGCGGCGCTCGGCACGCAGACCGGCGGCTCGATCTTAAGGCCGTCCTCGTTCTGCGCCATTTTCGGCTACAAGCCGACCTACAACACCATCAACACAATGGGCACGTGGCCGGCGGCCTGTTCGATCGATACCATCGGCTGGCTCGCCCGCTCGATCGACGACATCGAGATGCTCACCGCGGTGCTGCGCATGCAGGCGCCGCAGCCGCCGCGCCCATTGAGCCGCGTGCCGCGCATCGGCGTCTGGCGCACGGACCTATGGAACACGGCGCAGCCGGAAACGAAAGCGGCCGTTGAAGAGGCAGCGACAAAACTTGGTAAAGCTGGCGCCACCGTGCGCGACATCGAGCTGCCGGATGCCTTCACCGGCTTGCACATCGTCGCCCGCTCGACGATTGGATTCTACGAGCGGGCAGCCTGCATGGCGTCGGCCTGGGACAATCAGCGCGAAATGCTGTCGCCGCAAATGCGCCGCTACATCGAAAACGGCCATAAGATATCGCGAGACGAGTATGTCGCCGGCTTGCGGCGGCTGGACGAATGCCGCGCGCTGTTATCGGGCGTGTTCGCGAAATTCGACGTGCTGCTGGCGCCGTGCGTGCCGGGTGAAGCGCCGAAGGGTTTGGACGCGACCGGCGATCCCAGCATGCAGGCGATCTGGACCGCGCTGCACACGCCGACTATGACGCTGCCCACCCATCGCGGCCCCAACAATCTGCCGGTCGGCATCCAATTGGTCGCGCAGCGCTACGACGACGATCACCTATTCGCCTGCGCGCGCTGGATTTGGCAAAAGATCGGCATGCCGGAGATGGTGGGCGTGCGCCGGAGTCGATGAATGGAGTTCGACAATTCCTTCGATGTGCCGTTGGCGCCGGCGCAGGCGTGGACGGTATTGATGGACATTCCGCGTATCG